>WGAR01000102.1 GCA_015494725.1 Thermodesulfobacteriaceae bacterium
CGACGTGGATCTTGATGACACCTGGGCTTCGCTCCAGTTCCGTCTGTGGGCTGTGGCGGCAAGCGACGACGGCAAGATCAAGGGGACCTGGGCCATGGAGGTGGGGTCCCTGAGGTTTGGTGAAAACAATAGTGAGGGTCCGGATGAGCTGGTGCCCCGCAATGAGGGCGAGAATATTGAGGTGCGGCAGATGTCGCTTGAGTTTGCCCTTCCGTTCCTGCAGAACCTGAATCTGCGTCTGCGGGCCGGTCTCAACCCCTATTATGTAAACCGCTTCCTCTGGAACGAGACCGCTCCGGGTATCGATCTTTCCGGTAAGTTCGATCTGGGCAACGTGCCCACCTCCTTTGTGCTGGTATGGGTGCGCGGGTTCGATAACACCTGGCTGGATAACAACGAGCAGAACAACGACTTTGATGCCTATGCCGCGGTGGTGGCCTTCGATCTCTCCAAGGTCATCAGTGCGGTGGACAAGGCGCAGGCCAAGGTTTACTACATCCCCATGAACGGTCAGGACGGTGTGCGGGTACCCTATGGGGTAGGTGCCGGTCTCTGGACGGATGTGCAGCCCTACTACCTGGGTGGTGATGCCCAGTTCTCCTACCGGGGAGTGGATGTGGATCTGGGTGTGATTCACATGGGTGGTGATGCCAATAATATCCATAACAATGGTGAAGATGTTGATTTTGATGGCTGGTTCTCCTATGTGGATCTCGGATATCAGGTGAACGACCAGCTGCGGGTCTCCTTCCTGGGCTGGTGGGCCAGCGGAGACAACAACTCCACCAAGGGTGATGTGGACAGCTATATCGCCGTGGACACCCACACCGAGGGGAGCGTGGTCCTCTTTGAGGACGGTGCCTTTGATGATGGGTACGCGGTTTCCAGCGCTCCCTATCTCAACCAGCTCGGTTTCCAGATGTATCGTCTGCGGGTGGATTACAAGGCCACTCCGAAGCTCTCCCTGGCGGCGGCGGTTAACTACATGAAGTTCGACGAGGATGCCAAGTGGGTGGAGGATAACGGCAGCCGTCACAGCGACGATGACATCGGTTGGGAGCTTGACGTCTATGCCAACTACGAGCTCTATAACAACCTCAAGGTAAGCCTGGCTGCGGGTTACCTCTGGGCCGGTGATGCCCTGGATGCCTGGGCCGACAAGGACGGAGATGGTCTTGTGGATAGCAGCGCCGATGACATGTATCGGGTGTCCCTGGGTGTAACCTACACCTTCTAAGCCCGGTAAGAGGGTCTTAAGGGGGGCGGCGAAAGCCGCCCCCTTTTTTATTGGGAAAGGCTTTACCTCCTTTCTCCTTCAGGGCACAATGGAAAAGGTGAGAAACAGGGCCAAAAGGTGGCAGTTTTTCCTGGTTCTTTTCCTGTTTTTTCTTTCGGTTCCGGCGTTAGGGCTTGATATCAATAGCGCTACCGTGGAGGAGCTGGCCTCTCTTCCTGGGGTGGGGCCGGTGCTGGCCCGCAGGATCGTTGAATATCGCTCCCGGCACGGTCCCTTCCGTCGGCCGGAGGATCTCCTGAAGATAAAGGGTATCGGTCCGGCCCGTCTGGCGCGTCTTAAGCCCTATCTGGAGTTCGGTCTCTCTTCCTCCAACTCTCCGAAGAAGATTTCCCGGGAGGACTCGGCCGGGGGGTACATTTATCGCTGGGTGGATGATCGGGGAGTAGTCCATTTTACCGAGTTTCCCGAAGACATTCCGCCCCGTTTCCGTTCCCGGGCCCAGAAGATCCCCCTTCCGGTGGGACCTGAGGAAAAGTCCGCCGGCGGAGCGGAAACCGGTCCGGTATCTCCTTCCTCCCCCGGGTTTGAGGAGCCCAAGACCGATATCCGGGGCCGGGACCTTTCCTGGTACCGAAAGGAGAAAGTCCGGCTCAAGAACGAAATCGCCCGGCTTCGGGCCCAGATCGAGGAGAATCGCCAGGCCATGCGGCTTCTTCATGGGGGGTCCTATATCGCCCGCCGGGGGGTTCGTACTAAATACGGGATCAAGCTGGGGAAGGGGCCTCTTCTTCGCCGCTGGGCGGAATACAAACGCCTGCGGCGCATCAATCAGGAACTGGAGAAGAAGCTTTCCAAGCTAGAGTATCGCCTGGAGAAGGGCCTTTACCGCGAGGCCCTCCGGGCTCATGCCCCGGACGAGGTACTCGAGTTTCTCAGGAAGGATCCTTAAGCGCCTGCTCTAAGGCCTCGAGGAGCCTTTCGTTTTCTTCCGGACTTCGTAGGGCGATCCGAACGAATCTATCCGAAAGCCCCCGGAAGTTTCCGCAGGCCCGGATGAGGAGCCGGGCTTCGGTGAGGAGCCGATCGCGTAGGTCTTTTCCGGATATTCCCTCCGGGAGTTCCGCCAGGAGGAAATTGGTCTTGGAGGGGAAGACGGAAAGGCCGAGGGCGGAAAGTCTTCGCCTCACCCGGGGCCTTTCCTCGTTGAGAAAGGCCCGCACCCGGGCCTCATGTTCCTTCTGTTCCACCAGAAATTCGCCGGCCACCTGGGCCAGACGGTTTACAGCCCAGGGAAGCTCCCGGCTGCGGAGCACCTCAGAAAGAGGGCCTTCTGCCGCGGCCAAACCCAGGCGAAGCCCCGGGACGCGATAGATCTTGGAGAAGGAAAAAAGCACCACCAGGTTCTCCGGATAAGGCCTTGCGGAAAGGAGGCTTTCCGTATCCTCTGCGGCAAAGGGCAGATAGGATTCATCCACCACAAAGACCGCCTCCGGATGCCGGGTGATGAGGCCGTAAAGGGCCTCCCTTTTAAGAAAGGCCCCGGTGGGGTTGTTGGGATTGCAGAGAAAGACCAGATCACCCGAAGAGATAAGATCCTCGAGTTCCTCAAGCGGGGGCCGAAAATTATCTTCTTTTCGGGCAAAAACGTAATGCGCCTTGATTCCGGCTCGCCCTGCGGCGTCTTCGTAGTCCGCGTAGGTGGGCCCCAGGATAAGGACCCTTTGGGGCTTTAAGGCCTCAGGCAGGGCGAAGATCCATTCCGTGGTGCCGGAAGAGGGGAAGAAGGCCTCCTCGGGAAGACCGAAGCGGCGGGCGAGGGCCCGGCGGAGGGTGAAGCTATCGGCCTCGGGGAGACGTTCTATCTCCGAAAGGTGCCGCGAAAGGAGTTCGTAGAGGCCCTCCGGAGGGGGTAGGGGGCTTACGTTGCTGCTGAAGTCAAGGATTTTCCCCGGGGGAAGGCCCATTTCCCGGGCCAGGTGATAGACCTCGCCTCCGTGGCCCCGGATC
>WGAR01000103.1 GCA_015494725.1 Thermodesulfobacteriaceae bacterium
TCCTTTACGAGAAAGGGGACATCTCCTTCGGGGAATACGAAGGGCTTTACTGCTTCGGCTGCGAGCGTTTTCTCACCCGCAAGGAACTGCGCGACGGATTATGCCCGGATCACCGAACCCCCCCCACCCCCCTCCGGGAAAGCAACTATTTTTTTGATCTTTCCCGCTACCAGGACTGGCTGATCGATCACCTTCAGAAACACTCCGATTTCATCCAGCCTCCCGGATATCGGGAGGAGGTGTTGGGGCTCCTGCGCGAGGGGCTCGAGCCTCTCTGTATCTCCCGCCCCAAGAGCCGCCTTTCCTGGGGAATCGAATTCCCCTTTGATCCCAACTACGTTACCTATGTATGGTTTGATGCCCTTCTCAATTATCTTTCCGGAATCGGATACCCGGACGACCCCTCCTGGGAGAAATGGTGGCAGGTGGCCGAACATATTATCGCCAAAGACATCCTCAAACCCCATGCCATCTACTGGCCCATCATGCTTCGGGCCCTGGGACTTCCGGTCTATCGACGGCTTCACGTACACGGTTACTGGAACCTGAACCAGGCCAAGATGTCCAAAAGCCTGGGGAATGTGGTGCGCCCCGGGGACCTGGTTTCCCGCTACGGGGCCGACCGGGTGCGCTATTTCCTTCTGCGCGAGATGGCCTTCGGTCAGGATGCCGAGTTCAGCGAGGAGGCCCTGGTACTGCGCACCAACGCCGAACTGGCCAACGATTTCGGGAACCTGGTCTTCCGCACCCTTTCCATGGTGGGGAAGTATTGCCAGGGGCGTGTGCCTGTCCCCGGGGAAGAAACGCCGGAAGATCGGACCCTTAAAGAACGGCTCCTTTCCGCGGTGGAGAATTTCGCCCGGGAAATGGATAATTTCCGTTTTCACCTGGGGCTGAGCCTTCTTAACGAGGCGGTCCGGGAAGCCAACCGTTATGTGGATCATCAGGCCCCCTGGGAATTGAATAAAAAGGGAAAGCAGGATCGTCTGGGACGGGTCCTTTACACCCTGCTCGAGGCCCTTAGGGTCCTGGCGGTGGTCCTCTGGCCCATCATTCCCCGGTCCTCGGAGCTTCTCCTCGGGAATCTGGGGCTTTCTCCGGCCGAGGAGCTATCTCTGGAAAGGGCCCTTGCCTGGGGACGCCTGAAGCCGGGACAGGAAGTCCAGAGGGGAAAGGCCCTTTTCCCCCGGCTGGAAAAGCCCTCTCTTGAGGTCCCGAATGGCGAAAAAGATTCTGCGGAGGAAAAGGTGGAAGAGAAGACCTATCCCCTTGAGGAATTCAAGAAATGGGATCTGCGGGTAGCCGAGGTAGTAGCCGCGGAACGGGTCCCGGGTACGGATCGTTTACTCAAACTCACGGTGCGTTGTCCGGAGGAACGCACCGTGGTGGCCGGAATTGCCGAGTATTATCGTCCGGAAGAGCTGGTGGGCAAACAGGTGGTCCTGGTGGCCAATCTCAAACCGGCCCGGATACGGGGGGTGCTCTCGCAGGGTATGATCCTTGCCGCCCGGGACGCCAAGGGGTTGAGGCTCCTGGTGCCCGAGGAAGCCGTTACTCCGGGAGCGGAGGTGGGCTAATGCAGGGGGCAGAGATCTCGACTCTTCTTTTGCGTACCCTGCGGCTATATCATGAGCCGGTGGCGGTATATCTCCTTCGAGAGGCGGATCCCTCCTTTGAAACCTTCTCCCGCCCCAGGAATCGGCTCTCCATCTGTCAGATAGTGGCTCATGTAAGGGAAGTGGGGGAGGGGGTCCTTCTTCGCCCGGAGGGGCTTCACTGTCAGACCGCGGCCTTTGTGTGCGGTTTCCCCTTTCGGGAGGAAAGGGTCAAGAAAACCCTTTACAAGTTCCTTCAGCCGGAGGCTGCGGAAAGGTTATATTCCTCCAGACCCCGTCTTCCCGCGGGAGAGTTCGAGGCCCTGGCCTTTAGCCCCCTGGATCGAGCGGAAAGCCCCCCGGAGGTCCTTCTTCTGGTGGTGGATGCCCTCCAGGCGGCCCATTTCCTGGATTTCTATCTCCTGGGTTCCGGGGCCTCCGAGATACCGCTTACCCATTATCCCAACGCGGCGGTCTGTGGATCCATGGTCAAGGCCTATCTGGAACAGAAACCGGTTATGAGTCTGCCCTGTCCCGGGGCCTTTTCCTCGGGCAAGATGGATCGAGGGGAGCTTTTCCTGGCCTTCCCCTGGAAGGCCTTTGAGGTGGTGATCCGGGTCCTGGAGGATAAAGCCCGCAAGGGACAGGTCTCTTTTCTGGGAGGTCCGCGCCTGGTGGGGGAGGACATCTGTCGCAACTGCCCTCTGATCGCCTTTAGATCGGAAAAAGGCTAGATCCGTCCGAAGGTCCGGCTCAAATCCCGCAGGTAGCCGGCCAGATCGGCGGTGAGGGTTTCCTCCTTAAGACGCCATTCCCAGTTGCCTTCCGCCCGGGAAGGGACGTTGATGCGGGCCTCCTCCCCCAGTCCCAGGACATCGGCCATGGGGACCAGGGCCAGAGCCGCCGGGGAGGCATAGGCCAGCCTTATCAGCTCGTGGGCCACGGTCTCCGGGAAGACCTCCCGGCCCAGATAGGACTCCAGCCGCCTTCGCCCCTCGGAATTAAGTTCCCGCTCGAACCAGCCCCGGGCGGTGTTGGTGTCGTGGGTGCCGGTATAGACCACGGACTGAAATTCGTGGCGATGCGGAAGATAGGGACTATCCTCCTCGAAGAAGGCAAAGAGAAGGACCTTCATCCCCGGAAGGCCGAACTTCCGGCGAAGTTCCCGCACCTCAGGGGTAATGTAACCCAGGTCCTCGGCCACGAGCTGGGGCTCCCAGAGATGGCGGAACAGACTTTGCAGAAAGCGTTCCCCCGGGGCCTGAACCCACCTTCCCCGTACGGCGGTCTCTTCCCCGAAGGGGACCTCCCAGTAAGCCGCAAACCCCCGAAAATGGTCCAGACGCAGGAGATCGAAGAGTCGGAGGTTGTGTCGGATCCGTTCGATCCACCAGGAAAATCCCTCCCTCTCCAGCGCCTCCCAGTCATAGACCGGGTTGCCCCAGAGCTGACCGGTGGCGCTGAAATAGTCCGGGGGAACACCGGCTACAAAGCGGGGTCGGAGATCCGCATCCAGCTTAAAGAGATGGGGATGACTCCAGACCTCCACGCTCTCGTAACCCGGATAAAAGGGCAGATCCCCGAAGAGAAAGACCCCCTTGGAATGCGCATATTCTCGAAGTTCCTGCCACTGACAGAAGAAAATATATTGCTCAAAGGCGAAATATCGTCTTTCCTCCTCAAGGATCTTGGCGGCCCGGGCCAGGGCTTCGGGATGGCGTTGGCGCAGGTCCTCCTCCCATTCCGGCCAGGGACGGCCGGTCTTTTCCCAGAGGGCCCGAAAGAGGCTGTAATCCTCCAGCCAGAAGGATTCGCGGGAAAGGAAGGCCTCGAAATCCGAACCGGGCCGAAAACGCGAGAAGGCCCGGGTCAGGATTTCTCTCTTGAATCTTCGGACCCGAACATAATCCACCCGATCCTTCGGGAAATCGGGGGGCGAGATCTCCCTCTTTCGCAGAAGCCCCTCCTGGTAAAGCCTTTCCGGGCTTATGAGCAGAGGATCCCCGGCGAAAAGAGAAAGGGCCA
Source organism: Thermodesulfobacteriaceae bacterium (assembly GCA_015494725.1). GTDB lineage: Bacteria > Desulfobacterota > Thermodesulfobacteria > Thermodesulfobacteriales > Thermodesulfobacteriaceae > Thermosulfurimonas_A. Next base: position 3,621 of record WGAR01000103.1, read on the forward strand.
GATAGGGAGAATTTCCGTACCGGGGATGAGTGGGATTCAGGGGAAGAAACTGCCAGACCCTCTGGCCGGCCTCCACCAGAAAATCCACGAAGTGGAAGGCCCAGGGCCCCAGGTCCCCGATCCCATAGGAAGAGGGCAGGGCCCTCAGGGGCAGGAAGATTCCGGCTCTCCTAGTCCGAAACATCGCCTTCCCACCGGAAATAGAGTACCCCCAGGGGCGGGAGGGTCAGCTCCAGGGAATAGGGTCTTCCGTGAAAGGGAAGGGGATCGGCCCTTCGCCCGCCCAGGTTTCCGTGTCCGGAACCCCCGTATTCCCGGGCATCGGTATTCAGGATCTCGCGGTAAAATCCCGGGGCCGGCACTCCCACCCGATAACCGTAGCGGGGGACCGGAGTAAAGTTACCCACCACGATCACCAGGTTCCTGCCGGAGCGGTCCCGCCGCAGGAAGGAGATGACGCTCTTTTCCACATCGTGAAAATCGATCCACTCAAAGCCCTCCGGGGAAAAGTCCAACTCGTGGAGGGCCGGATTCTCGCGCACCACCCGATTGAGATCCCGGACCAGAAGGCGTATCCCCTCGTGCTCTGGATACGCCAGAAGGTGCCAATCCAGACTCTCTTCATGGTTCCATTCCCGCCACTGGCCGAACTCTCCCCCCATGAAAAGGAGCTTTTTGCCGGGATGGGCCCACATATATCCGAAAAGGGCCCTCAGGTTGGCCCGTTTTTGCCAGGGATCACCGGGCATCTTCCCGAGAAGGGACCCCTTCCCATGGACCACCTCGTCGTGGGAGAGAGGAAGGATGAAATTCTCCGAAAAGGCATACCAGAGACTGAAGGTCAGGGTATCGTGATGATACTTACGATAGATGGGGTCCTTGGAGAAATAAAAAAGGGTATCGTTCATCCACCCCAGGTTCCACTTCATTCCGAAGCCCAGCCCTCCCACATATACGGGACGGGTAACCAGGGGCCAGGCCGTGGATTCCTCGGCGATGGTCTGGATATCCGGAAGAGTGCCGTAGAGCTTCTCGTTCAGGAGGCGCAAGAATTGGATAGCTTCCAGATTTTCCTTGCCCCCGTAGATGTTGGGCACCCATTCCCCGGGGCCGCGGGAATAATCGAGATAGAGCATGGAGGCCACCGCATCCAGCCGCAGGGCATCGGCATGATAGCGTTCCAGCCAGAAATGGGCCGAGCTCAGCAGGAAGCTCCGCACCTCGCCCTTGCCGTAATCGAAGATGTAACTCTTCCAGTCCGGATGGAAACGCTTGCGAAAGTCCTCATATTCGTAAAGATGCGTGCCATCGAAAAAGGCCAGGCCGTGACCATCGGTGGGAAAATGCGAGGGGACCCAGTCCAGAATAACCCCGATCCCCTGCTGATGCAGATAATCCACCAGATACATAAAATCCTGCGGGGTTCCGTAACGGCTGGTGGGGGAAAAGAACCCCAGTACCTGGTAACCCCAGGAACCGTAAAAGGGATGTTCCATCACCGGCAGGAATTCCACATGGGTAAAACCCATTTCCTTCACGTATTCTGCCAGAAGGGGAGCCAGTTCCCGATAGGTGAGGAAACGGTTCCCTTCCTCCGGCACCCGGCGCCAGGATCCCAGATGCACCTCGTAGATAAGCCAGGGCGCCGAAAGGGCATTCCTGCGGCTCCGTTCCTCCCTCCAGCCCCGGTCGTTCCATGAATAGGAAAGATCCCAGACCCGGGAGGCCGTGCCCGGGGGAGGTTCCCCGAAGAAAGCCAGGGGATCGGCCTTCTCCAGATGATAACCGTTCCGGGTATGAAGATAATATTTGTAAAGGCTACCGGGTTTTACTCCGGGAAGGAAACCCTCCCATATCCCGGATTCATCCTCCCGGCGAAAGAGGGGATGCGCGGAGCGGTCCCATCCGTTGAAGTCTCCGATCACCGAGACATAGGCCGCATTAGGGGCCCAGACCGCGAAATAAACCCCCTTTTCCCCTTCCACCTCCTCCGGATGGGCCCCCAGTTTCTCGTAAAGCCTCAGATGGGTGCCCTCGCGAAACAGATAGACATCCAGATCGGTTAAACGGGTATAGGGACGAACGCGACTCATGGTTTCCGGCGAAAGAGAAGTTGGCGATAAAGTTTAAGATATTCCCGGGCCGAGCGGTTCCAGGAAAAATCAAGCTTCATGACCTTCCGGCGTAGGCGCATAAAATATCGGGGGTGTTGGAAAAGTTCCGCCGCCCGTTTAACCCCGCAGAGGAGATCCTCCGGGGTGGGGTCCGGGAAGAGGAACCCGTAACCCCCGGGGTAGGAAACATCCACCAGGGTGTCGGCCAGGCCCCCGGTCTTGCGGGCCACCACCAGGGTGCCGTACCGCATGGCAATGAGCTGGGTGATTCCGCAGGGCTCAAAAAGGGAGGGGACCAGGATGAAATCCGAGGCCGCATAAACCTTGTGAGACCACCCCTCGTTGAAGATGATCCGGGCGTACATGTTGGGGTAGCGTCGGTCAATATTCTCAAAAAGCGGGGCATATTCGCCCTCGCCCAGGAAGATGAAAAAGCCGTTTATCCGGGAGAGCCTCTCCAGGGCCGAAAGGAGTATCTCCACCCCTTTCTGCTGGGAAAATCGATTGATAAAGCAGAAGAGGGGTTTTTCGGCGAAAAATTCCGCCACCCCCAGTTCCCGTAACATGGCCTGCTTGTTCTCTTCCTTGGGGGCGGGATCTTCCACGGAATAACGTACATAGAGGTGAGGATCTTGCGCCGGATTCCATAACTCGTAATCGATTCCGTTGAGGATCCCCACCAGCTTGTGTCGATGGTGATAGAGCACCCCCTCCAGGCCATAGGCGTATTCATAGGTAAGGATCTCCCGGGCGTAGGTGCGACTCACCGTGGTTACGGCATCGGAAAAGATGATCCCTCCCTTCATCAGATTGATCTTCCCCCAGAACTCCAGCGCTTCGATATGATAGAGAGACCAGGGCAGTTCGAGGCGCTCCAGGGTCTCTTTCTCAAACATTCCCTGAAAGGCCAGATTATGGATGGTAAAGACCACTTTCTGGGGAAAGCGGAAGATCTCATGATGGAGGACCGGATAAAGGGCGGTCTGCCAGTCGTTGGCATGGACGAGATCCACGTCAAAGAAGCCCTCCTTCACGGCCTGGGCCACGGCCCAGCAGAAACCCCCGAAACGAAGGTCGTTGTCCGGATAAGCCCTGCCCGGGGGACCGTAAAGATAAGGTCGGTCGTAAAGCTCGGGCTGATGGAAGAAATAGTGCCGATCCTGGCGAAAGATCCGGAAGGTATAGGGACGCCCGTTGAGCCGGACGGTTACCTCCTTTCCGGTATCCTCGAACCCCTGGCCATAGAGGGAATGATAAAGGGGCATGGCCCTTAAGACCTCCACGCCCAGGGCCTCCAGGGCCCGGGGCAGGGAATAGGCCACATCCCCCAGTCCTCCGGTCTTGGCGTAAGGAAAGATCTCACTGGACAGGAAAAGGACCCTCACCCTCTAACCTCATCCGGAAGGGGTTCTCCCAGTTCCCGGAGGACCCGGACCAGATGATGACGAAAAAGTAGATCAAACCGATCCAGAAGAGGGGTATCCAGCCCTTCCCCGTACCACCAGAACCAATCGCTACCCTCGGCCCGCAGGAAATAAGGCAGGGCCCGAAGATACTCCTCCTGCCCGGCATGGTTTTCCAGGATCCGATAAACCCGCCAGAGAAGTTCCCAGGCCCGGTTTTTTTCCGGATGCCCCAGCCACTTGCGAAAGGTCCCTCCCATCCAGCTGCCGGCCCGAAGGGACTTTAATTCGGCCTCGGGCAGATCCTCCCGCAAAAAGGCCTCCTTAAGACTCAGGGTCTCGATCCAGGGTTCCCTTTCCAGGGCCTGGTAAAGGCGGGTAAGGAAGGGATAACCGTTTTCCGGATAATATTCCCAGCAATTTTCTCCGTCCAGGATCACACTCACCAGGGGGGAATAGTTCACCCCTTCATAGATATCGCGCAATCGACGCAGGAAGTCATTGACCGCCTCTTCAGCAGCCAGGTGCTGATAGGAAAAACCGATAAGGTCGCTGAGACCCCGATCCCGAAAGAGGATCAGGCTCTCTCCCATACGATAACGCCGAAAGAGTACCGAGCGATCCTCCCCGCCCCGGACCGCCCAGAGCAGGGTTTCGTCCGTAGCCAATCCCTGCAGGCCGTGGGCGGCAAGGAGACTCAGGGCGGCCTCACTTACCGCCCCCTCCGCCGGCCAGCAGAAACGGGGAGATTCTCCGAAACGGCTGCGATGGCTCTCTACGGCCATAAGCACCTGCCGGGCAGCCGTATCCCCGAAGGGACCAATATCCGGAAGGGGCACCTCGGGATCGTTTTCCCGGGCAGCCTGAACGTCCAGGAGAAGGGGAAGAAGGGGATGGTGATAGGGGGTCACCGAGAGGGACCCCTGCCCCCTCTCCTCAAGATCCCGATAAAAAGCTACGATTTCCCCCGCAAAACGAAAACTTGCCTCCAGTAAGGCCTGAAGTTCCTCCGGGGTATAACCTTTTCCCTTACGGCGAAGGTCCTCCACCAGGGGATATCTCTCCCGGAAAGCCCGACCGCACCACACCAGAAGATAAAGAACGCGCAGATCCTGAAGTTCTGCCCCGGAAAGGTGGGGGATCCTCCTTTCCAGCTCGGAAAGAGCAGGCAAGGTGGCCTTAAGCGGCGCAGGAAGGAGCCTTATCAGGGTAAAGAGCAGGGCCCGGTCTTCTTCGGAAAGATCCTCCACCGGCTGACGGAGGATCTTAAGCAGGGGATCCCGAACCTCTCCTGAAGCATAATCCTCAAGGGCCTCAAGAAGCACCGGAACCAGATTGAAATTGCCCTTGATCCCCGGAAAACGGCTCAGAAGCCAGGGCATCTCGCCGTAGTCCTTGAGGGCGTGAAGATAGGTCCAGGGAAGGAGATACTCCCCGGACAGAGCATCCCGGTAGGAGGGTTGATGCATGTGCCACCAGAAGACCAGATAGAGTTTCTTCACGATCTCTTTTCTTCTCCTACCGGAAGTTCGACCATGTCGATGCGCTGATAAAACTTGGAAACGTACTCCTTGAGCATGCGTCGGGCGCAGAAACGGGGAGTGATGCTCTTGATGGCTTCCTTCATCAACTTGACCCACTTACGGGGCATACCGGTCTCATCCCAGGAATAGTAGAGGGGAACCACCTCTTCCTCCAGGATCTGGTAAAGGGCTTCGGCATCCCGGGCGGTGCGGTCGCCTTCTATTTCCTCTTCTCCGAAGGCCCATCCGTTGCGGCCGTTGTATCCCTCCGGCCACCAGCCATCCAGGATGGACAGGTGGGGGACCCCGTTAAAGCCGGCCTTCATCCCGCTGGTGCCGCAGGCCTCCAGCGGCGGATGAGGGTTATTCAACCATACATCCACTCCCTTTACCATGTAGTAGGCCAGATCCAGATCGTAGTCCTCCACAAAGGCAATTCGCCCGGCCAGACTCGGATCGCGGGCCAGTTCCACAATCTGACGGATCATGTTCTTGCCTTCTTCGTCGCGGGGATGGGCCTTTCCGGCAAAGATGATCTGGACCGGCCTTTCCGGATCGAGAAGGATGCGTTTGAGGCGTTCGAGATCGTGAAAGATCAGGGTGGCCCGTTTGTAGCCGGTCATCCGACGCGCAAAACCCAGGGTAAGATAATCGGGGTCCAGCAGAGCTCCCTGAGCCACCACCAGCCCCGGATCCAGGTTACCCTCTCTCCAGCGGGCCCGCAAGCGATCCTTGATGAGGTGAATAAGCTCCCATTTGTTGTCCTTGTGTACCTTCCACAGGACCTCGTCCGGGATGCGATCGATCATCTGCCAGAGGTCCTCACAGTCGTGGACATGGATCCAGTCCTCCCCCAGATAATCGTTGAGAAGGGTGCGCAGATCCTCGTCGATCCAGGTGGGAAGATGGGCCCCGTTGGTAACATAATCGATGGGGACTTCCTCTTCCTTAAGGTCCGGCCACATGAAATGCCACTGCTTTCGAGCCACCTCCTGGTGTCTCCGGCTCACCGCGTTGATATATTTACTCAGCCTTATCCCCAGGATGGTGGTATTGTAGCCCTCCTCCGGATTCTCGGGATTGGTCCCCAGGGAGAGAAAGAACTCCCGATCCAGCTTGCGTTTTTCCCAGAGGAAATGGAACTGCTTTTCGATCATCTCCAGGGGATAGGCGTTGATGGCCGCCCGAAGCGGAGTATGGGTGGTAAAGAGGGAGGTATGGCGAACGTAGCGCACCGCTTCCTCCAGAGAGAATCCCTGCTGCAGCAGGCGTACCAGACGGGCCACCAGAACGAAGGCCGGGTAATCCTCATTGACATGGAATCCACCGATATCTATTCCCAGACGTTCCAGGAGGGCATATCCGCCGAAGCCGAGAACTATCTGCTGTTTGAGGCGCATTTCCGGATCCGAGGTATAGAGCTGGTAGGAAATCCGCCGGTGGCGGGTGCTGTTCTCCTCCACATCGGTATCCAGGAGATACAGTCTCACCCGACCCACCTCCACCTTCCACACTCCGGCAAATATGGGCTCATCGAAGCAGTAGCACCAGACCTTGAGCCAGTCGCCCTTTTCATCATAGATCTTCTGGACCGGCATCTCTTCCTTGTGGATATGGTTGGAGAGTTCCTCCTGGGTCCCGTCGGCCCGAATTCGCTGACGGATATAACCCTGGGGGTACATGAACCCTATCCCCACCAGGGGCAAGTTGAGATCGCTCGCTTCTTTGAGGATATCCCCGGCTAAAAGCCCCAGCCCCCCGGCGTAAATGTAAAGGGAGTGATGCAACCCGTACTCCGCGGAAAAGAAGGCGATCGGTCTCTTTAAGCGGGCATAGAAAGGGCCCGGAGTCTCCAGATAGTGTCGGTAAATACGATAGACGTATTCCACCTTGCACACAAAATCGGGGTTCTTAAGCAGCTCCGCGATGCGGTCCGAGGCACAGACAAGGAGCTTGATGGGATTTTCCCGTATCTCACTCCAGATAATGGGATCGATCCGTCGGAAGAGATCTTTGGCCTCCGGATGCCAGCTCCACCAGAGGTTATAGGCCAGTTCCTTCAGCTTTTCCAGGTGTAAAATACTCAAGCACGGCTCCTGTTTGCTTTATTGATTTTCAGATTGTACTCCCCTTTCTCTAAGAATACACCCATATAGCTTACCTGAATCTTGGATGATATTCTATGAAGGTCCGGAAAGCAAGAGGAAGAAGACTGGAATGAAAGAACGCTTGAAAGAAATTATCCTGAATCTGGCCCAAATTATCAGTGAAAGCGGGCAGGAAGCCCTCATTCAGGAATTCATCGCCGATTGGTTGAGAAAGCGGGGAATTCAGCCTGTCTTTCAATCGGTTCCCGGGTGTGGTCCCAACCTTCTGGTCTTTTTTTCCGATTCTCCGAAACTGCTTCTGGCCACCCATGTGGACACGGTTCCGGTGCGTCTGGGGAAATATCCTCCCCGGGCCGAAGGAGAGGAGCTTTACGGGGTGGGGGTATGCGACGCCAAGGCCGGGGTGGCCATCCTGATGTTGCTGGCCGAGGAATTGAGCCGAGAGAACGAAGAGCCCTCCCTGGGTCTGGCTTTTCTGGTGGACGAGGAGAACGAAGGACGGGGTTCGGCGGAGCTGGTGCGGGAGTATTTTTTCCCCGAGGCGGTGGTTCTGGAACCCACCCGTCTCACCGTGGCCATCGCCGAAGCCGGATCGGTGGAGTACGAGGTGGAGGTGTACGGACGGGCGGTACACGGGAGTCTGGCCCATCAGGGGGAAAACGCCATCGAACGGGCCATGGACCTGATCAGTACCCTTAAACGCCTCCCCTTTCTTTATGAGGAACATCCCCTGGTGGGACCTTCCTGGTTCAATGTGGAGAAATTCGTGGGAGGAGATGGGGAATTGCGGGTACCGGATAGGGTGGAACTGGAACTGGAGTTTCGCCTCCTTCCGGGCCAGGACCTTAACCAAATCATGGCCGAAATAGAGGAAAGATTCCGCAGTTTTTCAGGGGTAAGGTATCGGGTGAAGGATATTTCCGAGGCTTACAGTCTGGAGAGGGGGGCGAACATTGTTTCCTGCCTCTGTGAAGCCTATCGGCGGGTTACCGGGAAAGAGGCCCGGCTTTCCGGGATGCCCAGCTGGACCGATGCCGCCCACCTTGCAGCGGCGGGTACGGAAGCGGTGGTTTTCGGTCCCGGGGACCTGGCCCTCTGTCACACCCCTGAGGAAAGGATCTCCCTTTCTGAGGTTGAAACCGCCTTTCGGGTATTGCTGGAGCTGGCCCGCTCCGGCTGAAGATCCTTTTCCATTCTCAACCAGATTCCCACCCTTTCCCCGGGGACAAAACCCAGTCGTTGATAAAAGCGCTGAGCCCGGAGGTTATGTTCTCCCACCCACAGGCCCACCCTCGAATAGCCTTTCTCTTTCAGATAGTTCAGGGCTTCCTGCATGAGTTTCCGGGCTACATTTTTCCCCTGCCATTCCGGATCTACCGCTATTTCGTGAATTTCCGGTACGGGTTCCATTTCCTCCAGAGCCAGAAACCCCACGGGGTCACCTCCGGCCCGGGCCACCCAGAAGGCCCCCCGGGCATGGCGAAAGAGCCATTTGAGGTAGCGCTGGATGCGTTTGAGTCCCTGCTCGGCGTAAAGGGGTTCGTCCCGATAAGCCCGGGCGTATATTTCCGTTAGCTGAGCCAGGAGTTCTGCATCCAGGGAAGGGACCCTGGAGATACGGATCATCTTGGCAGGAAGGTTCTCCATGGTTTAAAATTTAAATCCCGAGCCGAGGTGGCGGAACTGGCAGACGCGGTGGACTCAAAATCCACTGGGGTTTACCCCCGTGCGGGTTCGACTCCCGCCCTCGGCACCATAAATCCCCTGATTATCAAGACTTTAAGAAACCACTCATTCCTCCGGGGGACAGTCTGGGGACAAACGACGGAAAGCCTTCTTTTCCTGTTTCTCGAGCCGGTCCCCAAGGGAAAGCAGGTTGAAGTTAACAAAAAAGATCCCGCAAGACGATAGAGTTCGAGAACTATAAAGCCTTTCTCCCCCGAGAGGGCGGTTAGCGCGGGTTCGGGTCTCTCCCTCGGCCCCAGAAGACCCTCCGGAGGGCTTTACCCCTTTCCAAGTCTTCCCCCTCGAACATTTTAT
>WGAR01000104.1 GCA_015494725.1 Thermodesulfobacteriaceae bacterium
ATTTTCTCCCCCGGCCGCTGGCATTACATACTTACGGGGAATTTTACCCCCATCCGGAATTTCCGGAGACCAGAGTCGCATGGCTACCCCCCTAGAAGAGATAATGATTCCCCCTATCAACAAAAATAAGGGAAACCACCTGTGTCTCATATTTCAATGATAAGTCGGATGAGGAAAATCTACAAGGGGAATCTAACGGGGGTGTCCGGATTTAACCCGTTCAGCCAGCGCGATCCGTGTAAGAGCCCGTTGAAGGGCCGCCCGGGCCCGCGCCTCGGCCATACGATCTCCTTTGGCCTGAGCCTCCTGCAGGCGCTTTTCGGCCCGTTCCTTGGCCCTTAAAGCCCTTTCCACATCGATCTCATAAGCCCTTTCCGCAGTTTCCACCAGAAAGGAAACCTTCTTCCCGGTAACCTCGCAGAAGCCGCCTCCCAGGGCAATCCATTCCTCTTTATCTCCCACTCGATAATGAAGGGGACCTATCTTGATCCCCGCTACCATGGGGGCGTGGCCGGCCATAACCCCGAACTCCCCGGCCACGCCCGGGGCGGTCACAATATCCACCTCTTCACTGACCAGTAACCTCTCCGGAGTGACTATCTCCAGCAGAATCCGCGCCATCCTTAGCCTCCCGCCGCAAGCTGCTTGGCCTTTTCTACCGCTTCTTCTATGCTACCCACCATATAGAAGGCCTGCTCAGGCAGATCATCGTGTTTACCTTCCAGGATCTCTTTAAAGCCCCGAATGGTATCCTCCAGTTTCACATAACGACCCGGAGTCCCGGTAAACTGCTCGGCCACATGGAAGGGCTGGGAAAGGAAACGCTGGATTCGACGGGCCCGGGCCACAATGATCTTGTCTTCCTCGGAAAGCTCGTCCATACCCAGAATGGCAATGATATCCTGCAGATCCTTATACCGCTGCAGCACCTGCTGCACCTGACGGGCCACCTGATAGTGCTCTTCCCCCAGCACGTTGGGATCCAGGATTCGGGACTGAGAATCCAGGGGATCCACCGCCGGATAAATACCCAGCTCGGCAATCTGCCGGGAGAGCACCACCGTTCCATCCAGGTGAGCAAAGGTGGTAGCCGGTGCCGGGTCCGTCAGGTCGTCGGCCGGAACATACACACACTGCACCGAGGTAATGGACCCCTTGGTGGTAGAGGTAATCCGCTCCTGGAGGGCTCCCAGGTCCGTGGCCAGAGTGGGCTGATAACCCACCGCCGAGGGAATCCGTCCCAGAAGGGCCGAAACCTCCGAACCGGCCTGAGTAAAGCGGAAGATATTGTCAATAAAGAGCAGCACGTCCTGTCCTTCCTCATCCCGGAAATACTCAGCCACGGTCACCCCGGTAAGACCCACCCGGGCTCGCGCCCCCGGAGGCTCGTTCATCTGCCCGTAAACCAGGGCCGCCTTGTCGATAACCCCGGAATGCTTCATCTCCAGGTAAAGGTCGTTCCCCTCTCGGGTCCGCTCCCCCACCCCGCAGAACACGGAAATTCCACCGTGCTCCATGGCGATGTTATGAATCATCTCCATCATGACCACGGTCTTTCCCACTCCGGCCCCTCCGAAGGTGCCCATCTTACCTCCCCGGGGGAAGGGAATGAGCAGGTCAAAGACTTTAATTCCGGTCTCCAGGACCTTAATGGTCACATCCTGTTCCGTAAGGGCCGGAGCCGGACGGTGAATGGGATAATATTTTTCCGAAACCAGTGGACCGGCCTCGTCCACCGGGTCTCCCACCACGTTCATGATCCGCCCCAGAGTGGGCTTTCCTACCGGTACCTTAATGGGGGCTCCGGTAGCTACTACCTCCTGCCCCCTATAGAGACCATCCGTGGTGTCCATGGCAATGGTACGAACCACGTTATCTCCCAGCTGCTGAGCCACCTCCAGCACCAGGTTCCACGGACGATCATCGATGGCCGGATTGGTTACCCGCAGGGCCTCCAGAATGCTGGGGAGATACTCCGCCGAAAACTCCACATCCACCACCGGACCCATAACCTGAACGATCCTGCCCACCGCCTTGACTTCTATCTTCTGCCCCCCGACCTCTATCACCTTTTCCGCCATATCCCTCACTCCTCCTTAAGTATTTTCAATTTTAGTTTAACCCTTCAGGGCCTCCGCACCACCCACAATGTCCATAAGTTCTTTGGTGATGGAGGCCTGTCTGGTCTTGTTAAAAAGCAGGGTAAGGTCTCGCACCATGTCTCCACAGGCCCGATTGGCATTATCCATGGCCGTCATCCGCGCCGCCTGCTCACTCACCGCCGTCTCCAGCATGGCCGCATATATCCGGGTGTTTATATACATGGGAAGAATCTGATCGAACAACTCCTCCGGCGAGGGCTCATAAATAGGGGCTCCCTTAAAAGCCTTCTCCTCCGCTCCGCCCTCCTGTTCCACACTAATGGGCAGCAACTTTTCCCGCTTGGGGATCTGACGCACCACATTGATAAAGTATCCATAGATTACCCAGGCCTCGTCGATCTCCTCCTCCAGAAAGGCCCGCATGGTGCGGCGGGCTATAGAACGGGCATCCTGCATGAGCACACGCCCCATCACATCCGGATACCCCTCCAAGATCTCGGCCCGGGTCCGGAAATACTGAAAACCTTTCTTCCCCACACAGATAAATTTAACCTTCTGCCCCTGCGCACTTCGCTCGGCCTGGAACTTCTCCGCTTCCTTGATCAGGTTGGTATTGAAGGCTCCGCACAATCCCCGATCCGCCGTAACCAGCACCAGTCCTACCGTCTTGACCTCCCGCTCCTGCATCAGAGGGAACTGCGAGGGAAGTACCGCTCCGCTGGCCACCAGCTCCTGGATCACCTCCCGGAACTTCTCTCCATAGGGCCGAAACTGTTCCAGCCGCATCTGGGCACCGCGGAGCTTAGCCGCGGCCACCATGTTCATGGCCCGGGTAATCTGGCCAATCTTTTTAATCGCTTCTATCTTACGACGGATATCCCTCAAGTTAGGCATCGCTCAACCCCTCTACGGTACCGGCACCGGCTCGATATTGTAATTCTTCTTAAACTCCTCGTTAAACTCCTTCATGGCCGCATGCATCTTCTCTTCCAGTTCCGGGCTTATCTCCTGCTTTTCCTTAATTTCCTTATAAATTTCCGGATACCGCGACTCTATAAACTGATAGAGTTCCCGTTCATAGTCCGCCAGCACCTCCAGAGGCATCTCATCCAGATACCCCCGGGTACCGGCAAAGAGGATGCAAACCTGCTTCTCCACCGGAAGAGGCTGATACTGAGGCTGCTTAAGGATCTCCGTAAGCCGCGCTCCTCGATGCAGAACCCGCTGCGTGGCCCGATCCAGTTCGGAACCAAACTGCGCAAAAGCCGCCAGCTCACGATACTGAGCCAGCTCCAGCCGCAACCTTCCGGCCACCTGCTTCATGGCCTTGATCTGGGCGGCACCCCCCACCCGGGAAACCGAAAGCCCCACGTTAATAGCCGGCCGAATACCGGCAAAGAAGAGTCCGGGCTCCAGGTACACCTGACCGTCAGTAATAGAAATCACATTGGTAGGAATATAGGCCGAAACGTCACCCTGCAGGGTCTCAATAATGGGAAGCGCCGTAAGCGACCCGCCACCGTGATCCTCGTTGAGCTTGGCTGCCCTCTCCAGAAGCCGGGAGTGATTATAAAAGATATCTCCGGGATACGCCTCACGCCCCGGAGGACGCCGCAGGAGCAGGGAAACCTCACGATAGGCATTGGCCTGCTTGGAGAGGTCGTCGTAAATGATCAACGCGTGCCGGCCACTGTCCCGGAAATACTCGCCCATGGCGCAACCGGCATAGGGAGCGATGTACTGAAGCGTGGCCGGATCCGAAGCGCAGGCCACCACCACGGTGGTGTATTCCATGGCCCCGTATTTGCGCAGGGTCTCCACTATCTGGGCCACGGTGGATTTTTTCTGCCCTATGGCCACATAGATGCAGTAAATATCGCTTTCTTTCTGAGCCAGAATGGCATCCACACAGATGGCCGTCTTTCCGGTCTGACGGTCTCCAATGATCAGCTCACGCTGCCCCCGACCAATAGGGGTCATGGCATCGATGGCCTTGAGCCCGGTGTACATGGGCTCATGCACCGGCTTCCGGGCAATGATACCGGGAGCCTTCACCTCGATACGGCGGAACTCCTTGGCCTCAATGGGCCCCTTACCATCCAGAGGACGCCCCAGAGGATCCACCACCCGACCGATCACCGCCTCACCCACCGGCACCTCGGCGATACGACCGGTGCGCTTGGCTATGTCTCCCTCTTTGATCTTGGTGGCGTCTCCCATGATGGGCACGCCCACATTGTCGAACTCCAGGTTCAGAGCAATCCCCATCTCTCCGCCGGGGAACTCGATGAGCTCCATGGCCTGACAGTTCCTCAAACCGTACACCCGGGCCACTCCGTCTCCCACGGAGATCACCACGCCCATCTCGTTCAGATCAACCTTCTTCTCGTATTCCTCAATCCTCTTTTTAATCAGATCACTAATTTCCTCGGCTCTAATTCCCTGCTGCATATCAGGCCACCTCTCCCTTTATTATGGATTCTTTAAAGGCCATAAGCTGGGTCCGGACACTTCCGTCCAGGACCAGATCGCCTATCCTCACCACCACCCCCCCGATAAGATCGGGGTCCTCCTGAATGAGGAGTTTCACCTCCTTACCCGTAAACTTCTTCAGGGCCTCGGCCAGGACGTTCCTATCCTCCTCTTCCAGAGGATAGGCCGCCCGCACCTGGACCCGCGCAATCCCCAATTCTTCATCCATCAATTCCTCGTAAGCCTCAATGATCCCCTTGATATACTGGATTCGCTTCTTCTCCACCAGAAGACGGAGAAAACGAGCTACCTCCTCCTCCAGGGAAAGTCCTTTACTTATATCTTCCACTATCTCCAGCTTGAGATCCGGCGGATAAATAGGACTTTCCAGAGCTTCCAACACCTCCGGGGAAGCAGCTAAAAACTGCCCCACCCGTTTGAGCTCTTCCCCGTATTCCTTGATCTTCCCCTCTTCCTTGGCCGCCGCAAACAAACCCCGAGCGTACTTTTGAGCTATGATCGTCCTAATCAATGGACCACCCTCTCCGTTTTTTCGATTTTTTCTACAAACTCACGAAAAAGTCTCTTTTGATCTTCAGTGGTAATATTTTTACGTAAAATCTCCTCCGCCATCCGCACCGCCAGCTCCGCCACCTCCCTCTGCAACTCCTGTCGCGCTCGGGCCATCTCCTGCTGAATATAGAGCTCGGCCTGCTGCTTCAGACGCTCGGCGTTCTTACGCGCCTCCTCAATAATACGCTGGGCTTCCTGTTCGCCCTGCTGCCGAAAGGCCTCCAGAAGACGCTGCGCCTCAGCCTCAAGCCCCCGAAGCTTCTCCTGCAACTCGGCATATCGTTGCTCCGCCTCCTGCTTCTTAGCCATAAGATCCTGATATTCGTTGAGAATGGCCTCCCGACGGGAACGAAACATATTAACTATGGGCTCCCGGCCAAACTTGTAAAGGATGGCCACCAGAAGGAGAAAATTGACCAGCCACCAGATAAAGTTCTTGATCTGCTCGCGGGTAACCATGGGGTGCTGTTCCGCACCGTGCCCTGCGGCCTCGTGCAGAACCTTCTCCGCCGCCATTACCCCCTTGGCCCCCCACCAGGAAATACCACCGGACCACCCCGTTACCATTACCAGAGTCAGAACCAGCAGTAAGCCAAACCACCACTTTTTCATAACGCCCTCCCCAGAATCTTTTCCGCCATGGCCCGCGAAAAGACCTCCACCTGAGCGGAGAGGGCCTTCCGGGCACTCTCGATCTGAGCTCGAATCTCGGAGAGTACCTTTTCCTTGTAAGCCTCGGCTTCCCGGGAAGCCGCCTCCAGGATCTTCTTTTCCTCTTCCCGGGCTTTAGCCTTCAGGGCCTCGCGCTCGGCCGCAGCCCGGCTGCGAGCCTCGGCCAGCCCCTGCTCGTAAGCCTTAAGGCTTTCCTCCGCCCGCGCCAGCAATTCCTGGGTCTCGGCCTGAAGCCCCTCAAAACGCCTTTTCCTTTCCTCCAGCGTACGCATCACCGGCCGAATAAGGACCGCATTGAGAATAAAGGTGAAGATCAATGCCTCAACGATGGTCGCCCATAAAGTAATATCAAAATTGAGCATGGCCTCTCCTGCCTCCCCAACTTTTACAAACCAAATTCGCTTTTAGCTCAAACCGCAGATTATGTCAAGCTATATTTAGGCCCGGAAATCGGAATTATAGAAAATTTACAAAAAAGAAAAGCGCCTTCTCAGCACCGAGGCAATTATTCCTAGCATAATCATGTTCACCAGGACGGAAGATCCTCCGTAACTCAAGAAGGGCAAAGGCAGACTGGCGGTGGGAAGGATACGCAAGACCCCTCCCAGGTTGATAAAGACCTGCCAGAAGAGGGCCACGCTGCAGCCAAAAGCCAGAAATCGCCCCTGGAGATCCCGGGCCAGATAGGCCGCCCGGAGGCCGTAAAAAACCAGAAGACCGTAAAGAACCACCACTATGGAGCTTCCTACAAAGCCCCATTCCTCGGCCCATACCGCAAAGGCCAGATCGGTATGCTTGGCCGGAAGATAATGGAGACGGGAGGAGAGCCCTCGCCGAAAACCCTGGCCCC
Source organism: Thermodesulfobacteriaceae bacterium (assembly GCA_015494725.1). Taxonomy (GTDB): domain Bacteria; phylum Desulfobacterota; class Thermodesulfobacteria; order Thermodesulfobacteriales; family Thermodesulfobacteriaceae; genus Thermosulfurimonas_A. The sequence goes on from WGAR01000104.1 coordinate 6,670, forward strand.
AGAGCCCCCCCGAACCTACGGCGATCAGGGCCTGGCGGGTCTGATAAGACCAGCGTTTCTGGGTTTTTCCAGGCTGAAGGAAGGCCAGAAGTCGGGCCTTCTGATAGGGCTTAAGGTGGCTCCATAAAGGGGGACCTACCAGAAAGCCCACTATAGCCCCGGCCACTAAAAGCCCCACCCATAACCTGCGGGAAAGACCCGCCAGAAAAACAACGTTTTCCGCCACCAGTAGGACCAGGAAGGCCTGGTCGAGATCGGTTACGGCAATCAGAACCACCGGAAGAAGCACCAGAAGATTGGCCCCCAGAAAGAGCGGCCAGCTAAGATAGGGCCTTTCCTGCTGGGAAAACAAATAAGCCAGAAGCATGATCAGCACCGGCTTGGCCATCTCCGAAGGCTGAAAGCTTACCGGCCCCAAAACCAGCCATCTCTTCCCCCAGAGGGCCATAAGGACCAACACCGCCACCAATCCCAGGTATAGGCCCAATACCCAGTGGGTAGTCAGATATCGGCGATAATCCAGATAAGAAAGCCCCGCAAAGACCAGCAAACCCACCCCCATAAAAAGGGCCTGACGTTTCAGGTAATAGCTCCCCCCGGCACTCCATTGATTGAGAAGCCCCCCCACCAGAAGAAGGGTCAGAACCAGAAACAGGGGCCATTCCGAAAGCCAGATCTTGATCCTCATGGTTTTCCTTCCCCGAAATACATGCGTAATATTTTCCCGGCTAAGGGTGCCGCCACCTCCCCTCCGTGCCCTCCATGTTCCACAAAAACCCCTACCACCACCTGGGGATCCTCTGCCGGAGCAAAAGACACAAACCAGGCATGGTCTCTTTCCTGATAGGGAATCTCCCCGGTTTCGTGTTCCTTCTTCTTACGCACCACCTGGGCGGTACCGGTCTTTCCCGCTACCACTATTCCCTTTAAGCGAGCCGCCCTTCCGGTTCCGTGTTTTCCGTTGACCGCTTCGATCAACCCCTCCTTGACCCAGCGCAGATGGATACCTTTTACCGGAAGTTCTCCCTCCTTCCGGGGACGAGAGATCTGGACCTCCTTCCCGGAGGGATCGGCTATCTCCTCCACCACATAGGGTCTCCAGAGTGTGCCCCCGTTCCCGAGGGCAGCATAGAATTTGACCAGCTGCATCAGATTAACCTCCAGCGGCCCCTGACCTATGGCCACAAGGAGGGTTTCGCCTTTCTGCCATCTCTTCCCCTGAACCCGGCGTTTCCAGGCTCGGTCCGGGACCAGTCCGGGTTTTTCCCCCGGGATTCCCAGACCGGAAAGGTGCCCAAAACCGCATTGCCGGGCGAAGCGGGCCAGATAATCGATATCCAGACGCGTTCCCAGGGTATAAAAATATACGTCACAGGATTGAGCCAGGGCCTGAACCAACGAGACCTTACCGTGTCCCCATCTTCGCCAGCAACGAAAGACCTGGCGTCCCAAGCGATAATACCCCGGGCAATAAATCTCTTCTCCCGGGGTCACCACTCCGGCCTCCAGGGCGGCCAGAAGGGTCACCGGCTTAAAGGTCGAACCGGGCTGATAGGCCTGAAGGGCCTTGTTTAACAGGGGTTTATAGGGATTCC
>WGAR01000105.1 GCA_015494725.1 Thermodesulfobacteriaceae bacterium
ACATCTATGAAGGGAAACACCTCCAGGAGGCTTCGCCCCAGGTCCTCAGCGCAAAGGGCGCCGCCGAAGGCTATGAGGAGTCGAGGAAAACGCTGCTTGAGCCTTCGAGCCGCCCAGAGGGAAAGGGTGAGCTGATTCAAACAGACCGAAAACCCCACCAGGGAAAATTCCTCCCAGGGAATATGATCCAGATACCGGGAGAGGGTTCCTTCTATCTTCTTGAGGAGCTCTTCGTAATCCCGGTCGAGGCCCTCCCGTCGGGCCAGGCGCAGGTAAAGTTTGCGGGCCGAGGAACGCTTCTCCGGAAAGAGCAAACCCGCTCCCAGACTCTCGGATAACCAGGAGGAGTCGCAGATTCGGAGATAATCCTGATAACCCAGGTCCCGGGCCAGAGCCAGATAGGGATGGAAGGTTTTAACTTCTATTTCCGGAAAACAAAAGCGCAGGTATCCTTTTAATACCCCCAATTGTACCGAGGGCCGATTGAAAAGGGGCCAGGGCATGGAAACAAGGGCTATCTTCATAGGGCTTGTTTTATGGCGCTCTCTAACCTATGCTAGCTTTAAGTATATAGGAGGTCGGGAATGGGTGAAAGAAGGGAACTCAAACCGGAAGAGCTTACGGTAAAGATCGAGCCGGAGAGTCTAGAGATAACCAGTTCCGAGGATCTTTTGCAGGAGGAACCTTCCCCGGTAATGGCCCAGGAACGGGCCCTTTCCGCTCTCTCGCTGGGGCTCCGCCTGGAAGATCTGGATGTACATATCTATGTGGCCGGGGAGGTGGAACTCGGTTCCGAATATCTGGTTAAGGTCCTCACCGAGGAGGAAGCGCGGCGGCGTCCCACCCCCTCGGATTGGTGCTATGTCTATAACTTTGAGGATCCGGATCGGCCCCTTCCTCTGGAGTTTCCCGCCGGCAAGGGTCGGGAGTTCAAAAAAGATATGGAGAACCTCATTCGCACCCTGCGGGAACGTCTTCCCGAGGCCTTTGAGGACGAAAACTATGTCCAGAAGAAAGAGGCCCTCCTCAAGGAATTCAACCAAAAACGGGCTCAGATCTTTGAGGCCCTGGAGAACAAGGTCAAGGCCGAGGGCTTCATCCTGAACGTGGAACCCATGGGCATGATGATCATTCCGGCCAAGCCCGACGGCACCCCCATGACCCCGCAGGATGTACAGGGGTTGCCTGAGGAGGAAAAAGAGCGCCTCAAAGCCAAAAGCCGCGAACTTCAGCAGGAATTGAATGCTACGGTCCGTCATATCCAGAAACTGGAAAAGGATCTGCAGGAGGCCCTCAAGGCTCTGGATCGGGAGGTGGCCTCGGAAGTGGTCCAGTTCTATTTACGGGACCTTTTACATAAATACGCGGCCCTGACCCCGGTTCAGGAATATCTGGGGGCGGTGGCCAGAGACATTCTGGAGCATCTGGATGAATTCCGTCAGGCTCCCGGGAAGGAGCCGCCTCATCCTCCCTTCCCGATGCCGGTTCCCCCGCGGGAGTCCTTCTTTCAGCGTTACGAGGTCAACCTGTTTGTGGATAATTCCGGCCTTGAGGGGGCTCCGGTGGTCTTTGAACCCAACCCCACCTATCCCCGATTGTTCGGGGCCATCGAGCGTAAAGCCCAGTGGGGAGCCCTGATCACGGATTTCACCATGCTTCGGGCCGGAAGCCTCCACCGGGCCAACGGAGGGTTCCTTATTGTTCGGGCCCTGGATCTCCTGCGACATTTTTATTCCTGGGAGACCCTTAAACGCATCATCAAGAGCCGCAAGATATTCCTGGAGGATCTGGGTGAGCAGCTGGGGCTTTTCACCACCAAGACCCTTCAGCCCAAACCCATTCCCTTTCGGGCCAAGGTCATTCTTATCGGAGACCTCTTTCTCTATCATCTTCTCTATACCTTTGACGAGACCTTTCGGGAACTTTTTAAGATAAAGGCTCCCCTGGAAGACTGGGTGGATCGTAACGAAGCCCGCACCCGGGAATTCCTGCGCACCGTGGCCCTTATGGTCAAAAAGAAGGGGTTACTTCCGGTCTCGGCCGACGGGCTGGCCCGGCTGGTGGAATACTCCTGTGAGCTGGCCGGCCGTAAGGACAAACTCTCGCTCAAGCTCCCCGAAATCCTGGATGTTCTGCGGGAGGCCGATTACTGGGCCCGAGAGGAGGGAGCCTCCACGGTTTCCGCCGTTCATATCGAGAAGGCCCTGCAGGAAAGGAAGAGGCGTCTTTCCCTGGTGGAGGATCGCATTCAGGAATTCATCCGGAAGGACATCCTTCGCATCCGCACCACCGGGGAGGAGGTGGGAAGTATAAACGGACTTTCGGTATATGACCTGGGGGACTATCGTTTCGGGCGTCCCACCCGGATTACGGTCAATATCTCCCTGGGCAAGGAGGGGGTGGTCAACATCGAAAGAGAGGCCGAGCTGTCGGGGAAGATTCATACCAAGGGGGTGCTCATCCTCTCCGGGTTTTTGAGGGAGCGTTTCGTGCAGGATAAACCCCTTACCCTTTCGGCCACCCTCTGTTTTGAGCAGAGCTACGGCATGGTGGAGGGAGACTCGGCTTCAAGCGCCGAGCTTTTCGCCCTGCTTTCGGCCCTTTCCGGAGTCCCCCTTAAACAGGGGGTGGCGGTTACCGGGTCCATCAGTCAGAAGGGGGAAATTCAGCCCGTGGGTGGGGTCAAGGAAAAGATAGAGGGTTTCTTTAAGGTCTGTGTGGAAAAAGGGCTTACCGGGGATCAGGGAGTCATCATCCCGGCGGCCAATGTGGACGATCTCGTCCTGGATCGCCAGGTGGTGGAAGCGGTGGAGAAGGGGCTCTTTCATATCTGGCCCATATCCCGGGTGGAGGAGGGCATAGAGATTCTTACCGGGATGCCGGCCGGAGAAAGGGGGCCGGATGGCCGGTACCCGGAGGGCACGGTCTTTTATCTGGTGGACAAACGCTTAAGGGAACTCGCCGAACGAGCCCGCGAATTTGCCCGGGAGGAAAAGGAAAAGGGAGCTTGAGTTTTTCTCAGGCTAAAGATCTTCCAAGAGGTCCGAAACCTTTCCCTCCCTAAAATCTTTCTTTGCCTGGTTCAGAAGTTTTCGGAATTCCTCTCGGTGGGTTGAATAGAATCGTTCCCATTCCCAATCTTCTACGACTTCCTCAAGAACACTCCTAAATCTCTCTTCTACTCTTTCTAAAAGATGGGGAGGAAGACTTTGAATCATCTCTATAAGGGTTGCTCTAACTTCCTCGGCCATGATAAAGTCTCCTTAAATGAGATCCCTTAAGTCTTCTGGTTTTCAAAAATATTTTAAAAGACTTCCTCCGGAAATACAAGAAAAGGCTCGTAAAGCTTTCAAACTTTGGCTTGAGAATCCATTCCATCCCTCGCTGCGCTTCAAGTGCATAGACCGTGAAGAAAACGTGTGGTCCATACGGATTGATCGCAATTATCGGGCGCTGGCCTATAAGGAAGAAGAGCTCTTTTTGTGGTTTTGGATAGGACCTCATAAAGAATACGAGCGCAAGCTTTAAATCCTCACTCCCCGCCGAGTTTTGGGGTCTTCCCCCGGTGCCAGAGATGGACGATGGGGCTGGCCACGAAGACCGAGCTGTAGGTCCCCACGATCACCCCCAGGAGAAGGGCCAGAGCAAAGTCCCTCAGGACCACCCCTCCGAAAAGAAAGATGGCCAGAATAGCCAGGAGCGTGGTCAGAGAGGTGATGATGGTCCGGGCCAGCATTTCGTTTACGCTACGGTTGATGAGTTCGGCAAAGGGGGTGCGGGTCCCCAGTTTGCGGATGTTCTCCCGGATACGGTCGAAAATGACCACGGTGTCCGTAAGGGAATATCCGGCCAGGGTGAGAAGGGCGGTGATGAGGAGGAGGGAGATCTCCCGGTTCATGA
>WGAR01000106.1 GCA_015494725.1 Thermodesulfobacteriaceae bacterium
GGGCTCTATCTCTATCACCCGGACATAAAAATTTAGGTACCACCAGCGAGGAGGTTCCTTGAGAGCGGAATTTGAGGCCCGCTTTGGTGAAATGGAGGCCCGTTTGGTAAGGCTAGAGATCTGGCTTAAGGTCCTGGCCGGGATCATGTCAGCTGGTTTCACCCTCTTAACCCCGGCTTTCACCAGCTCATAAGAGCCATCATTGCCCATGTGGGGGCCTAAGTGAGGCCCTGGTCTTACCCTCCAGGACCCTTAAAAATCATGGTGGAGACGGCGGGATTCGAACCCGCGACCTCCAGATTGCGATTCTGGCGCTCTCCCAACTGAGCTACGTCCCCACCGGGGTGAACTAAGCCTGACCGGAAAGGGCGGCCTTTTTGGCATTCAATTTGGCCGCCAGGCGGGAGATCTTGCGGGCCGCGGTGCGCCAGTGAAGGGTGCCCTTGCTCACCGCCCTCTGAATTACGCTCTGGGCTTCCCGAAAAGCCTCCTCCGCCCGCACCAGGTCACCTTCCTCCAGCGTCTTCAGAAACTTCTTGGTTACCGTTTTTACCCTGGTTTTGATGGCCTTATTGCGCAGACGCCGCTTCTCGCTCTGTCTTAAAGCCTTGGCCGCCGATTTGTGTAGAGGCAAGACCCATCCTCCTTCCTGGTAAATTTGGCCTCTAAATCTATAATTTCCTTTTGGAAGGGTGTCAATATGAAGGACATTCGGGTGGGAACCTCGGGCTGGCGCTATCGTCACTGGCGGGGGGTCTTTTATCCCCAGACCCTTCCCACCCGCAAATGGCTGCGTTATTACACCGAATATTTCGATACCGTGGAGGTCAATGCCACCTTCTACGGAACCATCAAACCCCGAACCCTGAAGGCCTGGCTGGAGGAGACCCCGGAGGACTTTATCTTTGCCGTAAAGGCCAGCCGCTACATAACCCATATCCGGAAGCTGAGGGAGGTGAGGGAACCGCTGCTCCGATTCTATGCCTCTCTGGAACCCCTCTATCCCAAACTGGGAGTGATCCTCTTTCAGCTTCCTCCCGGCCTGAGCTACCATCCTGAAATCATGGAGGAGTTCCTGGCCCTTCTTCCCCGGGAGTTTCCGGTGGCCCTGGAGATAAGACACGCCAGTTTTCACTGTACCGAGTTCCTTTCCCAGCTCAAACGTTATGGGGTGGCTCTATGTCTTTCGGATACCGCTGGCAGGTATCCTTCCCTGTTTCCTGCCCTGACCGCGGATTTTACTTACCTTCGTTTGCACGGCTCCCGCACCCTGTATCGATCCTGTTATACTGAGGAGGAATTAAGGGAATGGAGCCGTAAGATCAGGTCCTTTCAGGTAGCCAGGGTTTATGTTTATTTCGATAACGATGCCCTGGGCTGGGCCCCGGAAAATGCCCTGCGTCTGAAGGAACTTCTGGGCCTTCCGACCAGGGAACTTCCACCGGAGGCCCGGCAGATCCTCGCCGGGAGGCCTAAGGACTGATGCCCGAAAAATATGTCCTCATGGAGGTATGCGGCACCCACACCGTAAACATCTTCCGTTTCGGTCTGCGTAAGCTCCTGCCTCCGGAGGTACGGCTCCTTTCGGGGCCGGGATGTCCGGTCTGTGTTATGCCCCAGGAAGAGATAGATTTCCTGGTGGAACTGGCCGGGGATCCGGGAGTAACCCTGTGCGTGTTCGGAGACCTGATCAAGGTTCCGGGTAGCCGGGGTTCGCTCCGGGAGGCCCGGGCCCGGGGAGCCAGGGTGCGGATCATTTATTCTCCCCTGGAGGCGGTCCAGGTGGCCGAGGAGGAACCGGCCCAGAGGGTGGTCCTGGTAGGGGTGGGGTTTGAGACCACCGCTCCGGCCCATGCGGTGGCCTTGCTCGAAGCCCGTAAGCGGGGGCTTAAGAATTTCTGTTTTTTCTCCGCTCTGAGGACCATGCCCCCGGCTCTAAGGGCCCTTCTTTCCGATCCCTCTCTTTCCCTGCACGGTCTTCTTTTGCCCGGACATGTAAGCGCGGTTATCGGAAGCCATCCTTATGCCTTCATCCCCCGCGATTTCGGTCTGCCCGGGGTCATCACCGGCTTTGAACCCCGGGACATCCTGGAGGGGCTTCTTATCCTGTTGAAACTTATAAAGGAAGGCAAGGCCAGCATCGAGATTCAGTATTCCCGGGTGGTTCGTCCGGAGGGGAATCCGTGGGGTCAGCGTCTCCTCAGGGAGGTATTTCGGCCGGTGGAGGGCCGCTGGAGGGGATTGGGGAACATCCCCGACAGCAAGCTCATCCCCGGTCCGGATTATGAGGATCTGGCTGCGGAAAGGGTTTTTGGGGTTGCTCTCCGTCCCTCTCCGGAGCCACCGGGTTGCCGGTGCGGGGAGGTTTTGCGGGCCCGGATTCTTCCCCCGGAATGTCCCCTCTTTGCTCGTCTCTGCACCCCGGAGAGCCCGGTGGGGCCCTGTATGGTTTCAAGCGAGGGATCCTGCGCCGCCTATTTTCGTTTTGAGTCCCAGGGACAGACGATTTAATTCCCGCAGGATATCCCGTGGAGGAAGGGGGTTGAGTCCCTCGGGGGGCTTAAGAGCACTGTCCGAAAAGTTGATGAAGAGGGGCTTGAGGTGTCCGGAGCGATCCATGATTTCTTTTATTTCCTTACCGGGAAGCCCCAGATCCATGGAGAGGATTTCGGCCCTGGCTGGATCCGGGGTTATTTCTACGTTGAGGGCCTGGAGGAGGCGGGTGGCCTCGCCGCTTATGTGGGGTCTGGCCCGGAGGAAGACCCGGGAGGGTAGGGTATCAAAGTGTTTTAGATAGACGGTCTGAATCCGGCGCAGATAGTCAAAATTAAGCGGTCGAAGACACAGGAAATTGGCTCCCAGGATAAGATGGAGACGATCCCCCCGGGCATGATAAAGGAGAACCGGCCCCAGAAAACCTTCCTCGTTCAGGGCCAGGAGCAGGTGGCGGGTCTCACGGGGGTTCTCCCAGGGATCAAAGGCCGGAATCTTACAGGAGGCATCCTCCCGAAAGTGAGCGATCAGGCTCTCCTTTTCGGGAAAGGCCAGACTTCGGAACCTCTCTCCGGCCAAAAGCAGGGCCAGACGATAAACCACCTCAGGGCGTGATTCCAGCAAAAGGACCTCGGCCAGGGGTTTAAGGTGATAGTTTCTTTCTGGAAAGAGACAGAGAAAACGGGCTCCCCCGGAAGAGGGCAGGGCTAGAAGGAGACCGCCCTGGGTCTCGGCCATTTCCCGGGCCAGACTCAATCCCAGCCCCAGCCCTTCGGGTTTCTGGGTATAGAGATCCCCTCCCTGGACAAAGGGTTTAAAGATACGTCCGTAATCCTGAGGACTTATTCCCGGCCCCTGATCAGCCACCTCCAGGCTCAACCATCGTTGGGCATGCAGATCCGTTTCTTCCCCTATTCGGACCCAGATGGTTCCACCCTCCGGGCCGAATTTGAGGGCGTTGGAGAGAAGATTGAAGATGATCTCCTGGAGGAGGTGTTGGTTTCCCTTCCAAGAGAGGCTCTTTTTTCCCTGAATTTCGATTCGAACCCGGCGTTCCTTGATTTTCTGTTGCAGGAGAAACACGGCTCCTTCCACCACCTGTTCGACCCGGAAGCTCTGAGGGGTTGAGCCCTCCAGGTATTTGAATCGGACCACCTTCTGAAGGGCTTCGGTAAGTTGAAGGATGAAGCGGGCGCTCTTCTGAATGTGGTTCAGGTAGCGGAGCTGTTTTTCGTTGAGGAGGCCGTGGATTCCGGAACTCAACATCTCACTAAAACCCAGGATGGAGGTAAGGGGCGTGCGCAGTTCGTGTCCCATAAGGGCCAGCCATCGATCCCGGGCCTCCTCCGCATGCCGAATCTGAAGTTCCTTTTCCTGAAGGAGGTCCTCCAGACGCTGCAGTTTGTTCCTGAGACTCTGATTCTCTCCGCGGAGGTGTTCATAAATTTCGTAGAGTTTGAGGATCAGGGCCGCCTCCCGGGCCAGGTGGTCGAGCTGGGCTACCATTTCCGGGGTAAAAAAGTTTTCCTTGGAGGCATAAAAATTAAGGGTCCCAAAGACCTCCTGTTCACAGATGAGGGGAAGGGCCAGAGAGGAACGGAAACCGAAGGAGAGGGCCTTTTCCCTCCAGGGAGCATAGCTGGGGGAGGAAGGGATATCCGGTTCCACCACCGGTCTCTTTTCCAGTACCGCCCGGGCGGTGGGCCCCTGCGATAGTTCCGGGTCCCGGAGGTCTATGCGTAGATTCCGGATGTAGGCGAAGTGTTTGCCGGAAAAGGCCCGCGGCCTTATCTCCTCGTCTTCGGAGACGAACCCCAGCCAGACCAGGAGACAGCGACTTTTCTGGCGCAGGATCTCACAGAGCCGGGTAAAAAAGACCCCCGGAGGCTGGGAAAAGTCTTCCCAAATTTCAGCCAGAAGGTGCATATATTCAGTCCTTATCTCCGCGCAGGCTCTTCAGGAGTTGATAGAGCTTGGATTCTCCGTGTTCCCGAAAGGTTTCTTTGATTCGGAGGATTTCCTCGCGACTCTCCAGAAAGACCTCCCCCACCCGGGGATCAAACTGGGTTCCCAGACCTTCCTCGATGATCCGGAAGGCCTCCTCCGGGGAAAGGGCCTTTCGATAGGGGCGATGGCTGGTCAGGGCGTCGAATACATCCGCTACCGCCACGATCCGGGCCGCCAGGGGAATCTCGGTCCCTTTAAGCCCCCGGGGGTAACCCTTCCCGTCCCATCTTTCATGATGGTAAAGGGCTACGATTTCCCCCACCTTTACGAAACCCGTTTTGGTGCCGCGCAGGATCTCGGCCCCTATTTCGGTGTGCTTTTTCATGATCTCCCATTCCCGTTCGTCAAGGGGACCGGGCTTAAGGAGGATCTGATCCGGAATGCCTATCTTCCCGATATCGTGCAGGGGAGCGGCGTAAAGGATGCTCTCTACCGCTTCCTCGTTCAATCCCAGTTTTCGGGCCAGAAGGGCGGAGTAATGGGCCATGTGCTGAATATGTTCTCCGGTATGTTCATCTCGGTACTCCGCCGCCCTGGACAGACGCAGAATTACCTCCAGAGAGAGTTCCTTGATCCGTTGGTGGGCACGCCTCAGGGCCTCCAGTGTCTTCTGGAGTTCCCGTGTCTTGAGGGCTACCTCCTTTTCCAGGGCTTCCTTGTGCTGCTTGAGATGGTCCCGATAGGCCTTGACCTCAAGAAGGGACTTTACCCGGGCCTTAAGCTCAGGTAGAGCTACGGGTTTGGTGAGGAAATCATCGGCCCCGGCCTCCAGGGCCTGGATACGATCCTCGATCTCTCCCAGAGCGGTAACCATTACCACGGGAATGTCCCGGGTGGCCGGGTCCCGTTTTAACTCCCGACAGACCTCAAACCCGGACAACCCCGGCATCATCACATCTAGAAGGATGAGATCCGGAAGGTGCTCCCGGGCCAGCAGTAGGCCCTCTTCCCCGTTGTCAGCCTTCAACACCCCGTAGCCTAAAGCCTCCAGGTAATCACCCAACAGCTCAAGAATAGTGGGATCGTCATCTACACAAAGGATAAGGGGCCTTTTCAAGATAGAAACCTCTCTATAGCTTCAAGCTCCTCCCGGTAATTAATATTCAAGAAGGTAAGACCTTGATCATCTAAAGAATACCAGGCTTCGGCGCTCAAGCCAAGGATTTTCGAGGGAGGAAGGCTCCGGAACCATTCCCGGAGGGATCTTTTTCCCCTGCGGAGGTATTCCTCGAGAAAGGGAAGAAGCTCTCGGGCGTAGAATCCCGGGAAAGGTTCCGGTTGGCCCCGGGCGTTCAGGCAGAATCCGACCCAGAAGTCCCCCCGAAAGAATTCGATCTGGAGTTTTTGGAGGAGGGCGGGCTTAAGGAGAGGCTGATCGCAGCTTGCCACCAGTAGCGTTTCCCCCGGGGCCAGAGCCCTGAGTCCGCCCAGGATTCCGCTAAGGGGACCTTCTCCCGGAAAGGGGTCCAGGACCACCCGCGTGAATTCCCGGGCCAGGATCCCCTCGGTCTGTCCGGGATGGCGCAGGGAGAGCCAGATTTCCCTGCACAAGGGGCACAGGGCCTCCCTTACCCACAGGACCAGGGGCCTTCCCCGGAGATGGGCCAGGGCCTTGCCCCCTCCGAACCTTCTCGCCTCTCCCCCGGCAAGGATTAGTCCGATTGTTCGACTGCGCATGGGAAAAATTTAACAAATTTCAAAAAATTTGCTCTAAGGAGCCAAATCGAACCTTGACAAGGAAGTTACTTTAATTCTATAACTACTTCGGACGATTATGGAGTTCCACGAGATCTCTAAATAAAAGTCTGAGCAAGGAGGTGTATGATGTCCAGTCTTTTGATTGAGCGGCCTCTTCCGCACGGTGGGCGTCTGGTCGAACGGGTTATCGAGGACAAAAGGGTGGCCCGTAAGATCTGGAAGAGTTGTAATGCCGTCTATGAAATTAAGCCCACGCTCCACTATGAAACCGGGGTTCCGGTTCGTAATGTTTATCGGGAGATCATGTCCATCTGTTACGGGTTCTTCAGCCCGGTAGAGGGGTCCATGAAGCAGGCCGAGGTGGAGCGCGTTCTTAAGGAGCGCCGGTTGCTCAACGAGTGGATCTTCCCCTATCCTCTGATTTTCGATATCAGCAAGGACGATCTCAACAAGCTCGGGGTCGAAGTGGGGGATCGTCTCGGGCTTACCCTCAAGGGCAAGCCCTTTGCCATTCTGGATATCGAAGAGATCTACGAGATCGATCCCGAGGAGCTGGCCTATAAGACCTTTGGCGATCCGGAGACCAATCCCGAGGTGGTGCAGCAGAAGTTCGACAAGAAGCATCCGGGGTGGGTGATCTATCGCAGTCATCAGCCCTATGTGCTGGCTGGAAAGTACACCATTATCAATCCTCCCAAGCTTAAGCCCCCGTTTGATCGTTTCTGGTTCCCGCCGCGCAAGTCCCGGGAGGAGTTTGAGAAGCGCGGTTGGCGTACGGTAATCAACCACCAGACCCGGAACGTACCCCACGTGGGGCATGAATTCCTGATGAAGTGTGCGGCCTTTACCGGCGATGTGGAGCCCTGTCACGGTATCCTGGTCAATGCCGTGATCGGGGTGAAGCGCCGGGGCGATTATCCGGACGAGGCCATTGTGGAGGCCCACGAGGCGGTAAACAAGTACGGGTACATTAAGCCCGAGCGGCATCTGGTGAGCATTGTGCTCTGGGATATGCGCTATGGTAACCCGCTGGAATCTCTGCTGCATGGAATCATCCGTCAGAACATGGGTTGCACCCATCACATGTTCGGGCGTGACCATGCGGCGGTGGGTGAATATTACGACAAGTTTGCCACCCAGATCCTCTGGACCAAGGGGATTCCCAGTTTCGGGTTCCCGGCTCCGCCTACCGATGTTCCTTACGGGCTCAAGATTCGGCCGCAGAACATGCGGGAATTCTCCTACTGCCCCACCTGTAAGGAGATGGCCTATTCCGAGACCTGCGGGCACAAGCGGGAGAAGCTTTCCGGAAGCTTCCTCCGGGGCATGGTGGCCGAGGGTGTGCAGCCCCCGAGCATTATCATGCGTCCGGAGGTTTACAAGGTGGTGGTCAAGTGGTGGAAGCACTTCGGTTATCCGTTCTGTAATGAGAAGTATGTAATCAATAAGGAGAAGGAGCTCGAGGTCGATCTGGAGGACCTCTAAAGATTAAAAATTAGCGAGGAGGGAGAAAAATGGCCTACTTTATGGTGGTGCTTTTGGATGATAGTCGGATGGAAAAGATTAAGGGTACGGGCCTTGAGGAGCATATTAAATACATGTTTGGTGGAGAGCTCAGGCTCCTTGAGGTGGAGGTAAGCGAGGATCTCAAGAATAAGATCCTGGCCGAGTTTGAGACCGCCCGGGTGGACTCCCGGGGGGCCATCACCGATGTTCCGGTGGCCTTTATGCGGGAGCTCTTTAACCAGGTGGTGGAAAAGAAGTCTCTGGGTCCCGAGGTGGTAGAGGGGGTGCTGGCTAAGATCGGGGAGATCAAAGAGATGGCGGCCAAGGAGTCTGAATATCTGCCTCCTCCGGAGATAGAGGTTTAAAAAAAGTAATAATGTCTGGCGATTGGCGAATATGAAACTTGCCATAAAAATGGAAGTTGTGATAGGTAAGATTAGGGGCTGTAAGGCCGGAAGGCCCAAAAATAATGTAAGGAGGTAGGGAGTATGCCGAGCTATGTAAATCCCGAAAAGTGTGACGGATGCAAGGGTGGTGATCGGACGGTTTGTATGTACATCTGTCCCAACGACCTCATGATTCTGGACACCGAGAACATGAAGGCCTATAACCAGGAGCCGGATCAGTGCTGGGAATGCTACAGCTGCGTGAAGAGCTGCCCGCAGGGTGCGATCTCGGTGCGGCATTATTCGGACTTTTCTCCTCTGGGTGCGTCCTGTCAGCCCATGCGGGGTACTACGGACATTATGTGGACCATTAAGTTCCGGAACGGGGTGGTGAAGCGTTTTAAGTTCCCCATTCGGACCACGCCCGAGGGTTCTGCTGATCCCACGGTGGGCAAGCCGGATCCGGATCTTTCCGCTCTGGGTGACAATCGTCTGTTTACTGAGATTGCCGACGGTGTGACTCCGGCTACCCCGGAGAATCCGGTGGCGATCAAGTTTGCGGGGTAAAGAATTTGGGGTGTTTAGAAAAATTTTAGAAAGGAGGGAGAGTTATGGGTAGGATTTGGTCTTACAATCCTGGGTTACCTTTGGCCGAGCCCGAAATCGTAGAGATGGAGACGGATATCCTTATCGTAGGTGGCGGAATGGCCGCCTGCGGGGCTGCGGTGGAGGCCGTACGCTGGGCCAAACAGGCCGGGCTTAAGATCGTACTTTGCGACAAGGCGGCTCTGGAGCGTTCCGGGGCGGTGGCCATGGGTCTTTCGGCCATCAACACCTATATCGGCGAGAACAAGCCGGATGACTATGTCCGGATGGTGCGCTGCGACCTTATGGGGATCATTCGGGAGGACCTTTCCTTCGATGTGGGCCGGCACGTGGACGACACCGTACACTGTTTTGAGGAGTGGGGTCTTCCCATCTGGAAGAAGACCGAGGATGGAAAGACCCTCGATGGGGCCGAGGCCAAGGCCAAGGGCCTCACGCTTAAGGGCGGAGCCAAGCCGGTGCGTTCCGGACGCTGGCAGATCATGATCAACGGTGAGTCCTATAAGGTGATCGTGGCCGAGGCGGCCAAGAACGCCATGGATCAGATGGGAGACAACGGCGTCATCCTGGAGCGGGTCTTCATCGTGCGGCCTCTTCTGGATGCCAACGAGCCCAACCGGTGCTGTGGCGGTGTGGGCTTTTCCGTACGTGAGAACAAGATCTACATCATCAAGGCCAACGCCACTCTGATCTCTACGGGTGGAGCGGTGAACATCTTCCGTCCTCGTTCCCAGGGTGAGGGAATGGGGCGTACCTGGTATCCGGTGTGGAACCCCGGTTCCGGTTACGCCATGGTGCTCATGAGCGGGGGTAAGCTGGTTCTCATGGAGAACCGTTTCGTTCCCGCCCGATTCAAGGACGGTTATGGACCGGTGGGAGCCTGGTTCCTCCTCTTTAAGGCCCGGGCTACCAACGCCTTTGATGAGGACTACATTGCCAAGCACAAGGACGAGCTCAAGAAGTTCGCTCCTTACAGCGAGGCCTCGGTGGTGGGTACCTGTCTGCGTAACCACGCCATGCTCATCGAGATGAAAGAGGGGCGGGGTCCCATCTATATGCACACCGAGTGGGCCCTTCAGGAGGCCATGAAGAGCATGGATAAGAAGGAGTTCAAGAAGCTCGAGGCCGAGGCCTGGGAGGACTTTCTGGACATGTGCGTAACCCAGGCCGGACTCTGGGCCTGCCTGAACATTGAGCCCGAGAAGAAGCCCTCCGAGATCATGCCCACCGAGCCCTACTTCCTGGGTTCGCACGCCGGTTGTGCCGGGGCCTGGTGCTGCGGTCCGGATGAGGACTGGGTGCCCGAGGAATACAAGAAGCCCTGGGACGAGATCGGCCGTTATAACCGGATGACCACGGTGAAGGGTATGTTCTGCGCCGGTGACACTGTGGGGGCCTGCGGACACAAGTTCTCCTCCGGTTCCCACGTGGAGGGTCGTATTGCGGCCAAGGCCATGGTGAAGTTCTGTCTGGATCACAAGGACTTCAAGCCCACTCCGAAGCGCAGCGCCGAGGAGTACAAGAAGGAGATCTATGCTCCGTGGTACCGGTTTGAGGAGTTCAAGAACGCCACCACGGTCTATGAGATCAACCCCAACTACCTCCTGCCGCGGCAGATCCAGAACCGGCTGATGAAGATCATGGACGAGTATGTGGCTGGAACCTCCACTTACTATCAGACCAACAAGATCATGCTGGAGCAGGGGCTTGAGCTCCTCACCATGCTCAAGGAGGACATGCAGCTTGCGGCGGCCCGGGATCTGCACGAGCTCATGCGGGCCTGGGAGAACATCCACCGGGTATGGACGGCCGAGGCCCATCTCCGGCACATCCTCTTCCGTGAGGAGAGCCGGTATCCGGGTTACTACTATCGGGCCGACTTCCCGGATCTCGACGATCAGAACTGGCGCTGCTTCACCCTTTCCAGTGTGGATCCCGAGACCGGCGAGTGGAAGATGGAGAAGTTCCCCTACATCCAGATCATCCCCGATCCTCTGGGACCGTAAGCGGAAGGGGTCTTCCGAGGGGGGCCGGGAGGCCCCCCTCTTTTTATCCTTGGTTTGTACGGAGGGTCCGGTGAGGGCCTTCGGTGCAAGCTAAGGTTATAAAACCGGGAGGAGGCGGTTATGGCTTACGATAAAATTTTGGTGGTAGGCGGAGGGATAAGCGGTATTACGGCGGCCGTGGAGGCGGCCGAGATGGAATACGATGTATATCTGGTGGAGAAGGAACCTTCCCTGGGAGGGCGGGTGGCTCAGCTGCGATATTATTTCCCCAAGCTCTGTCCTCCTACCTGCGGGCTGGAGATGAACTACCGGCGCATCAAGACCAATCCCCGCATTACGGTTTATACCATGGCCACGGTAAAGAATATTAGCGGGGGGCCGGGTAATTATCGGGTCACGGTGGAGATAGCCCCCCGTTACGTAAACGAAAACTGTACGGCCTGTGGGGAGTGCGAAAAGGTCTGTCAGGGGGAAAGGGACAACGCTTTTGATTTCGGTCGTTCCAAGACCAAGGCCATCTATCTTCCCCATCCCATGGCCTTCCCCATGCGTTATGTCCTGGACAAGTCCGCTCTGGCGGACGGAGATCTGGATCGGATCATGCAGGCCTGTAAGTACAATGCTATCGATCCGAACATGCAGCCCCAGACGGTGGAGCTGGAGGTGGGGGCCATTATCTGGGCTACCGGGTGGAAGCCCTACGATGCCAGAAAGCTCGACAATCTGGGTTACGGGCGTTTCGAGAATGTAATTACCAACATGGAGATGGAGCGTCTGGCCTCTCCCAACGGGCCCACCGGGGGGAAGATCCTGCGCCCCTCGGATCAGACCGAGCCCAGGACGGTGGCCTTTGTGCAGTGTGCGGGCTCCAGGGATGAGAATCATCTGCCCTATTGTTCCTATATCTGCTGTCTGGCCTCGCTCAAGCAGAGTCTTTATCTGGCCGAGCAGAATCAGGATACGGAGATTTATATCTTTTACATTGATATTCGGACCCCGGGTCGTTACGAGAAGTTTTTGCGGCGGGCGCAGGAGGAGGCCCGGATCAACTTTATCAAGGGTAAGGTGGCCAAGATCGAGGAGGATCCCGGAAGCAAGGACCTGATAGTAACGGCCGAGGATACGCTTTCGGGTAAGAAGGTGGAGCAGCGGGTGAATATGGTGGTGCTGGCCACGGGAATGCAGCCCTCGCTGGCCGGGATGGAGCTTCCGGCGGGGGTACGGGTGGATGAAAACGGTTTCGTAGAGATTACCGAGGGCATGTATGCCTGTGGATGTGCCCGGATGCCCTTGGATGTAATGACTTCCAACGAGACGGCCACGGCCGCCGCTCTCAAAGCTATACAGACCATTGTAAGGGGGTAATCCATGAAGATCGGAGCCTTTATTTGTACTTCTTGTAATATTGGAGATCGGTTGGAGGTAGGGGATCTCGAGGCTGCGGCCCGGGAGCAGGGGGCCGAGTTCGCGGCCTCGCGGGAGTTTCTCTGCAGTAAAGAAGGCTGTCAGTTCATTAACGAGGCCATCCAGAACGAGGGGCTGGAGGGAATAGCTATATGTGCCTGTTCTCCGCGGGTCAACTACGATGTCTTTAATTTCGGCAAGGTAGCGGTAGAGAGGGTGAGTCTGCGGGAAGGGGTGGTCTGGAGTCGTTTTCCGTTGCCCGGTGAGGGGGAGGAAGAGGTGGACGACAGCAAAGAGGTGGCCGAGGGGGTCACCTTTAAGGATGAGCTCATGGCCCTGGCCAAGGATTATGTCCGGATGGGGGTGGCCAAGCTTCAGAGTTATCACCATCCGGAGCCTTATAAGCCCGAGGAGGAGATTTCGCAGAGCGTGCTGGTCATAGGTGGAGGTGTGGCCGGACTTACCGCGGCCCTGGAGGTAGCCAAGGCCGGGCACGAGGCCATTATCGTGGAGAAAGAGGGAGAGCTGGGTGGTTTTGCCGCCCGGATGAAGGCCCAGGTGAAGGCCGAGCCCCCCTTTGACGGTATCACCGAACCCATTGTGGGGCGTCTTATCTCGGAGGTGCAGGGGAACGACAAGATCACGGTCTATACCGGGGCGCAGGTAACCAGTATCAAGGGGGCTCCGGGTCTCTTTACCGTGACCATCAGTAAAGGAGGTAGCGAGGAGGAGGTAAAGGTAGGGGCCATTGTGGTGGCTGCGGGGTGGAAACCCTATGATGCTTCCAAGCTGGAGGAGCTGGGTTACGGAAAGTTTGAGAACGTGGTTACCAACGTGGAATTCGAGGAGATGGCGGCGAAGGGGGAGATCAAGAGGAAAGATGGTTCTCCGGTAAAGAGCGTGCTTTTTGTGCAGTGTGCCGGGCAGCGGGATGAGAATCATCTCCCTTATTGTTCCTCGGTGTGTTGTCTGGTCTCCCTCAAGCAGGCCAAATATGTGCGCGAGGTCGATCCCGAGGCCAAGGCCTATATCATTTACAAGGACATGCGCACGGTAGGGATCTACGAGAATTTCTATAAGTCCATGCAGGATGATCCGGGAGTCTTTCTTACCAAGGGAGAGGTCAAGGAGATCCGGGAGGAGGAAGGACGTCTGGTGGTGCGGGTGGATCAGACCCTTTTCGGGGAGGAGGTGGAGATCCCGGTAGATATGGTGGTGCTGGCCACGGGTATGGTTCCGGCCACTTCTGAAGATCCCATTATTCCCCTGCAGTATCGACAGGGGGCCGGATTTCCGGAGCTGGAGCTCTTTTACGGTTTTGCGGATTCCAACTATATCTGTTTCCCTTACGAGACCCGGCGTACGGGCATCTATGCCGCCGGGGCGGTGCACCAGCCCATGACCATCTTTCAGGCCATGGAGGATGCCACGGGGGCGGCTCTCAAGGCCCTTCAGTGTATCAAGGCCATTGAGATGGGGCATGCGGTGCATCCCCGGACCTGGGATTTTGCCTTTCCGGAGTTCGATCTCAAGATGTGCACGCAGTGTAAGCGGTGTACGGAGGAATGTCCCTTCGGGGCGCTGGACGAGGACGAGAAGGGGACGCCCATGCCCAATCCTACCCGGTGCCGGCGGTGCGGTACCTGTTTCGGGGCCTGTCCGCAGCGGATCATCAGTTTCAAGGATTACAGTGTGGATATGATCTCCAACATGATCAAGGCCTGTGAGATGCCGGAGCCGGATTACGGTCTCTACCGGGTGATGACCTTTGTATGTGAGAACGACGCCCTTCCGGCCCTGGATATGGCGGCTTATCGGCGCATGAATCTGCCGGTGGCTTTCCGGATCATTCCGGTGCGGTGTCTGGGAGCGGTGAATGTGGCTTTTGTAAAGGATGCCATGAGTAAGGGCTTTGACGGAGTGCTTCTCATGGGCTGCAAGTTCGGCGAGAACTATCAGTGCCACTTCATCAAGGGTAGCGAGCTGGCCAACCGGCGTATGGAGAATGTAGCCGAGACCCTCCAGCAGCTGGCTCTGGAGACGGAGCGGGTGAAACTGGAGATCGTGGCCATTGACGAGTCGGAGAGGATTCCCAAGATTATGGACGAGTTTGTGGCCTTCCTTCAGGAATACGGAGAAAGCCCATTTAAGGGATGGTAAGGAGGTAAGATATGGCCCGTTTAGAGCCCGATGTAAGGACGGTCAAGGAGATCCAGGCCGCCGGAGGGGATACGGTCAAGAAGTGTTATCAGTGTGCCACCTGTGCTTCGGTGTGTCCCCTGGCCACGGAGGAGGTTCCGTTCCCGCGGAAGCAGATGCTCCTGGGGCAATGGGGTTTCAAGGAGAAGCTCCTTTCGGATCCGGCGCTATGGCTCTGTCACCAGTGCGGGGATTGTACGGTGTACTGTCCGCGCGGGGCGCGGCCGGGGGATGTACTGGGGGCCCTGCGGAATATGGCCGTGCGGGAGCTGACGGAGTTTAAGTTCCTGTGGACCTTTTATAACAAACCCTGGGGCCTTCCCATTGTGTTCCTTATCGCCCTGGTATTTGTGACCCTGTCCATGAGCTTTTTTATGGGGGGGATTCCGGGGATCTTCCACTGGGATCTGATCCCCTCGCTGCATGTGGAGGAGGTGCATATTCTTTTCCTTAAGCTTACCTCCAATGTGCTGGCCATAGATGCGGTGTTTATTCCCCTGGCCGGGTTTGTGGTGGTGATGGTGGCCATTGGGGTCAACCGCATGTGGAACGGGATGGTGGAGAATGCGGGTATTCCAGCGGCCTATCGGATGGGGTTCTGGTCGCTGGTGACCACTTATTTGGGGCCGGCCATCCGGGAGGTCCTGGCGCACTCCCGGTTTAAGGAGTGCGGGGCCAACCAGTGGCGGTTCAACGGTCACCGGATGCTGCTCTGGTCCTTTATCATCCTCTTCTTTGTGACGGCTACGGTATTCATCGCCGCGGATGTGTTCGGGTTCCACACCCCCTGGCCGTTATATAATCCGGTGAAGATCTTGGCCAATATCGGGGCCATTCTGCTGCTTTATGGAGTAATAAGCATCATCGCCAATCGGAGCCGAGCGGCGGCGGAAGGGAAGCTTTCCAGTTCCTATCAGGACTGGTTCCTGATCTATCTCATCCTGGCGGTGGGAGTTACCGGGTTGCTTACCGAGATCCTGCGTCTGCTTCACAACGGGTTCTATCCCGGGATGTATGCCCTGCATCTTATGACCGTGTTCATGCTTTTCCTGAGCATTCCCTATTCCAAGTTTGCGCATCTGGTCTATCGAACCACGGCCTATGTGTTCGATCTTTATTCCCGGGATGTCCGCGCCCAGATGAAGGCGCTGGCCCCGGTGGCGGCAGAAGCCGCGGCCGAGGCCCCCGGGGAAACCGAGGCCGAAGAGGGTGAGGCTTCGGAGGCTAGCGGGGAGGAGTCTTCCGAGTAATCCCTTGACACTGTTTAACCTCGGGTTATAATTGCAAAGCAGGTCTGAGTAATCAGGCCTGCTTTTTTGATGGAGGGGTTCCCGAGCGGTCAAAGGGGTCGGGCTGTAAACCCGATGGCTCAGCCTTCGGAGGTTCGAATCCTCCCCCCTCCACCATAACTTCAGATAAGGAATTTTATCTGGGAAGAAGGAAGGGAGCGGGAGTAGCTCAAGTGGCAGAGCATCAGCCTTCCAAGCTGAGGGTTGCGGGTTCGAGTCCCGTCTCCCGCTCCAGAGGGATAATAAGGAGCCCACGTAGCTCAGGAGGTAGAGCACTTCCTTGGTAAGGAAGAGGTCACCGGTTCGAATCCGGTCGTGGGCTCCATAAAGGTTTGATCAAAAAGAGGAGGTAAGAGATGTCCAAGCCGAAGTTTGAGCGTAAGAAGCCGCATTTGAACGTGGGGACGATAGGGCATATTGATCATGGGAAATCGACGTTGACGAGTGCGATAACGAAGGTGTTATCGACGAAGGGTTTAGCGGAGTACATCCCGTTTGAGAACATAGACAAGGCGCCGGAGGAGAGGCAGAGGGGGATCACGATTCAGCTGGCGCATGTGGAGTATGAGACGGAGAAGAGGCATTATGCGCACGTGGATTGTCCGGGGCATGCGGACTACATCAAGAACA
>WGAR01000107.1 GCA_015494725.1 Thermodesulfobacteriaceae bacterium
AAGGTCCGCTTACCGGTAAATAAGTAAGATTTGTCGAAAGGATAAAATCTGGCGGAGGGGGAGGGATTCGAACCCCCGGTGCGGGCGCTAACCCGCACAGCCGATTTCGAGTCGGCCCCCTTCGACCACTCGGGCACCCCTCCTCACACCTAATAATTATTAACACCGATTCGGGATTTTGCATCCCTTCTCAGGAGATGCGTTTGCGCCGGAAGAATTCCTTAAGAAGGGCCGCCGCTTCCTCGGCCAGGATCCCCCCCTTTACCTCCACCCGGTGATTCAGACGCGGGTCTTCCACCAGACGATAAAGGCTTCCGCAGGCCCCGGCGCGGGGATCGTAGGCCCCGAAAACCAGACGTTTAACCCGGGCGTGGATCAGGGCCCCGGCGCACATGGGACATGGCTCCAGGGTCACGTAAAGGGTGGTGCCCGGTAAACGGTAGTTTCCCAGCCTTCGGGCCCCTTCCCTCAGGGCCAGGATCTCCGCATGAGCCGTGGGATCGCAGAGGGAGATGGGGGCGTTGTGGGCCCGGGAAAGGATCTCTCCCTCCGCCGAGACCAGCACCGCTCCCACCGGGACCTCGTCCCGCTCCAGCGCCCTCCGGGCCTCCTTAAGGGCCTGACGCATGAAATAAAGATCTCTTTCCTCAGAACCCACGGGCCACAAACCCCAGAAGGAGATAGACCAGGGAGGGGGTAAGGGAGAGGTATTCCAGGATCAGCCGACGCCCCAGGGGCTTTTTTCCCAGATATCGGGCCAGAAACCAGAGATACGCCCAGAGGGGAAGGAGAAAGAGATAGGAAAAATCTCCACCCAGAAGCAGGACCACGTTGAGGATCAGCCCCCCGGCGGGCAGGAGCCCCAGGAGCCTGAGGGCCCGTTTTTCCTCCAGAAAGGCCGCCAGGGATTCCCGCCCCAGAAAGCCGTCTTCCAGAAGATCCAGGATATCCTGATAGAAGATCTGATAAAAGACCAGGAAATAGACCAGGGCCCCGGCCTTAAGGCTTCGGAGGGGAGGCAGGGAGGCTACGGCCAGGATCAGGAGGGTCCAGAAGAAAGCCACGAAAAGGGGGCGGTTTCCCGGAAAGAGCCGGCGTAAAGAAGTAAGGCTGTAAAGGGCCGATCCTCCGCCGGCCAGGGCGGTAAAGACCAAGACCGCCGGCCCCTGAAAGTAGGCCAGCCCCAGGGAGAGGGTAAAACTCAGGAGGAGGACAGGAACCAGGATCTTTTCGTGGCGGCGATAGAGGGCCGCCTTGTAAGGATGGCACAGGGCCAGGATCTCCCGGGCCACCAGAGAATTCCAGGTGTGGGCAAAAAAGACCATGAGAAAGGCCAGGAGAAGCCCCGGAGGATGGACCTCTCCTTTAAACCAGAGCCCGGTTCCGGCCAGGAGAAGGGCTGCGGATAGGGCCAGGGGAAGATGAAGATAAAGGCCGATTCGCAGCCATTTGCGCAGAGGGTTGCGGTGTTCGGCCAGACGTTCCACCACCCCGTTAATGATCCAGTTGGGGGTGGAGGCCCCGGCGCTTACCCCCACGGTCCGGAAACGGGAGATCTCCTCCAGCGGAATCTCCTCCGGGGTTTCCACCAGCAGGGCCTCGCACCCTTCCTCCCGGGCGATCTGGGCCAGGCGGTTGGTGTTGGCGCTTCCCCGTCCGCCCACCACGATGATGGCCTCACACGAGCGGGCCAGCTCCCTTACACTCTCCTGCCGCACATGGGTGGCATGACAGATGGTGTTGATCACCTTTCCTCCCGGGAAGCGGGAGAGGATTTCCCGGGAAAGCATCTCGAAGACCTCTTCGTCCTGGGTGGTCTGGGAGAGGATTACGTATTTTTCCAGCGGTGGTAGCTGGTCCAGATCCCGGAGGTTACTTACCACCAGGCCCTGGTCCCCGGTATAGCCCAGGATACCCCGCACTTCGGCGTGATCCCGGTCTCCGATGATGATCACCCGATAGCCCTCCCGGGAATATTTCCGGGCCAGGGCCTGCACCTTGGCCACCCGGGGACAGGTCCCGTCGATCACCTCCAGTCCCGAGGCCAGGAGGGCCTCCTTTTCCTGGGGAGGAATGCCGTGGGCCCGGATGATGACCACACCATCCGCGGCCTTTCCGCTCCGGTGCAGATCCCGTACCCCGATCCTTTCCAGCAGGGCCAGGACCTGGGGATTGTGAATCAGCGGACCGTAGGTATAGACCGGCTTGGAGGAGGTTTCCGCGGCCTTTAAGGCCAGACGCATGGCCCGGCGTACCCCCATGCAGAACCCGGCTCGGCGAGCGATGCGTACCTTCACCGCGATCCACCTTCTTCCCGGAGTCTTTCCATGAGTCCTTCCTCGGCGAAGCTAAAGTATCCCTCCCGGCCGATGATCACGTGATCCAGGATGGAGATGCCCAGGAGGTTCCCGGCCAGGACCAGTTTTCGGGTCAGGGCCAGATCCGCCGGGGAGGGACGGGGGTCGCCGCTGGGATGGTTATGGACCAGCACCAGGGCCGCGGCCCGGTGAGCAAAGGCCCGGGCGAAGATCTCCCGGGGATAGACCGCGGCCTCGGTAAGGGTGCCCCGAAAGAGTTCCTCCACCGCCAGAATGCGTTTGCGGGCGTCCAGAAAAAGGACCTTGAAGATCTCCCGATCCCTTCCGCTTAGTTCGTGGACCAGATATTCATAGGCCTCCCGGGCGCTGCGGATGTATTCCCGATTTTCGATCCGCCGGCGCAGATAACGCCGGGCCACCTCGTGAACAAACTTGAGGGGAAGGACGTTCCGGGGACCCAGCCCCGGCAGACGGACCAACTCCTCCAGCGGGGCCTCCAGGACCTCCGCCAGCCCTCCGAAATGTCGGAGGAGATCCCGGGCTGTGCCCCGGGTATCCCTGCGAGGGGTACCGAAAGCCAAAAGCATCTCCAGGATGTCTTCGTCGGTAAAGGCCGAAAGACCGTATTCCAGGAAACGTCTGCGCAGACGTTCCCGATGCCCCTGAACCCTTTTCCGAAAATCCTCAAGGGAGGACATCTCTGCTATTATATACGGCATGCGCATCCTGGCCATAGAGACCTCGTGTGACGAGACCGCGGTGGCGGTGGTGGAGGCCACCGGGGATACCTTCCGGGTGCTCTCCCATCTGGTGGCCTCCCAGGTGGCCCTGCACCGGCCCTTCGGAGGGGTGGTGCCGGAGATCGCCTCCCGCAAACACCTGGAGGTCATCTATCCCCTTACCCGAAGGGTGCTGGAGGAGGCCGGCCTTCCCCTTGCGGAGCTGGATCTGGTGGCGGTAACCAACGGGCCGGGGCTGGTAGGGGCCCTGGTGGTGGGGGTTTCCATGGCCAAGGCCCTGGCCTTTGCCCGGGGAGTCCCCCTGGTTCCGGTGGATCATGTGAAGGCCCACTCCCTGGCGGTCCTGGCGGAGGAGTCGCCCCGGTTTCCCTGGGTGAGTCTGGTGGTTTCCGGGGGGCATACCGCCCTTTTCGTGGTTCGATCCCCGGTGGAACATTATCTCCTGGGCCACACCCGGGACGATGCCGCCGGCGAGGCCTTCGATAAAGTGGCCAAACTTCTGGGGCTGGGGTATCCCGGCGGTCCGGTGATAAGTCGCCTGGCCGAAACCGGAGATCCCTCCCGGATCCCTCTTCCCCGTCCCATGCTGGATCATCCGGGCTACGATTTCAGTTTTTCGGGACTTAAGACCGCGGTGCTTAATCTGGTGCGCTCCGGACGTACCTTTGCGGTGCAGGATCTGTGTGCGGCTTTCGAGGCCGCGGTGGCCGAGGTCCTGGTGGAAAAGACCGTGAGGGCCCTTTCGGACCTGGGGCTCTCCCGGGTGGTGGTCTCCGGAGGAGTGGCGGCTAATCGGCGTCTGCGGACCCTTTTTCAGGAGGAAGCCCGGCGCCGGGGTTTTGAGGTATATTTCCCCTCCCCCTCCTATTGTACGGACAATGCGGTAATGGTGGCCATTTCCGGATATTTTGAGTTTAAGGCCGGTAATCAGGCCTCGCTGGAACTGGACGTTTATGCCCGCAGTCAATTCCCCCGCTATCCTCTCTGAACCTCCGACACCGGCGGAGCTTTTGCGGCGCCACGGGATAAGGGCCCGGAAGCGCTGGGGCCAGCATTTCCTGGCCCGTCCCGAGACGGCTCTGCGCCTGGTGGAAGCCGCCGGGGTCCCGGTACAGGGACCGGTGGTGGAACTGGGGGCCGGCCTGGGTACCCTCACCTGGGCCCTGGCCCGGGTCTATCCCCGGGTGATCGCCTATGAACTAGATCCGAGATTACTCGAAATCCTGCAACAGGAAAAATTCCTCCCTCCCTGGGTGGAACTTCGCCCGGGGGACATCCTGCGGCTCGATTACCGGAGCCTGCGCAACGAACTGGGAGCCCCGCTGGTGGTCTTCGGAAATCTGCCCTATTACCTTTCCGGACGCCTCCTCTTTCGTTTCTACCAGGAGCACCGGCTCTTTTCCGTCGGTGTGTTTATGTTTCAGCGCGAGGTGGTGGAAAGACTTCTGGCCTCTCCCGGAGGGCGCCATTACGGGGTCCTTTCCGTGCTTACCGGTCTCCTCACCGAGGCCCGTCGGCTGATGGTTCTAAAACCCGGGGCCTTTTACCCCCCACCGGAGGTCTCCTCCGCGGTGGTGCGCCTGGTCTTTCGGCCGCGCTCCCTGCCGGCGACCCTGTGGAGGGTCCTGAAGGTCGCCTTTTCCCGGCGGCGCAAAAAACTCCTGCGCAATCTTTCCACCCTCTGGCCGGAGGAGATCCTCCGGGAGATCTTCCGGGAGCTGGGTATTCCCGAAAAGGTGCGGGCCGAGGAGCTTTCCCCGGAGGAATTTCTGGAACTGGCCCGGAGGTTAGAGGGCCGTCATCCGGTCGAGGAGGCGAAAGAGCAGGCTCCGGGTTAGCTCGTAGAATTCCGGTTTTCCCCGGATTTCCTCCGGCGACTGGACATAAGGCCCGGGGACCAGATCCGATGCGGAATGGCGCAGGAGATCCTCGGCCCCTTCCGGGGTCATCTCCAGATGGAACTGGAGGGCCAGCACCCGATCCTTCCACACAAAGGCCTGGTTCACACAGGCCTCCGAGGAGGCCAGGTGCAGGGCCCCTTCAGGCAGGGAAAAGGTCTCTCCGTGCCAGTGGAAGGCCGGAAACTCCCGGGGAAAATCCCGGAACCAGGGATGCTCCAGGGCCGCTTCCTTGAGCTGCACCGGGAACCAGCCGATCTCCTTGACCGGATTCTTTTCCACCCGGGCCCCGAGGGCCTCGGCCAGGAGCTGGGCCCCCAGACATACCCCCAGGATGGGGATCTCTTGGGCGAGCATACCCCGCAGATAATCCTTTTCCGCCGCAAGCCAGGGGTACTCCTCCTGGTCGTGAACGCTCATGGGACCCCCCATGATCACCAGGAAATCCGGCGTTTCCTGGGGCAGGGGGTCGCCCTGGTAGAGATGGACCCCCTTTATCCGGTGTCCTCTCTCCCGGGCCCAGTCCAGGATGGTCCGCGGGGTCTCAAACGGTACATGCTGAAGATAAAGGATATCCATGGGACACCTCCTTGGTAAGGCCGGCGTATCTGCGGGCCAGATCCCTTCTGGCCAGATAGGCCTCGCGCACGATGCGCATGTCCTCCAGGAAATGGGGCAATTCCTCCAGGCGCAGGGCCTGGGGGCCGTCGCAGAGGGCGGTCTCCGGGCGGGGATGGAATTCCACCAGGATCATGTTGGCTCCGGCAATGACCCCCTGGGCCGCGGCATGGAAGATCTCCTGCAGGCCGTCCGGGGCCAGCTGCCTCCGCCCTACGGAATGGGTGGGATCCACACACACCGGAAGACGGGTGAGCCCCTTTACCACCGGAACGTGGGCGAAATCCACCAGGTTGCGGTGAGGGTCCCCCAGATTGGTCTTCACCCCCCGCAGACAGAATATGATCTTTCGGTTGCCCTCGCTGGCAATGTATTCACAGGCGTTGAGGGATTCCTCCAGGGTGATGCCCATGCCCCGTTTATAGAGGACCGGGAATTCGTCCTGACTGCCCACGGCCTTGAGCAACTCAAAATTCTGGGCGTTTCGGGTTCCGATCTGGAGCATGACCCCGGTGGGGCGTCCGGCTCTTTCGAGTTCTTCGTAGATCTCCTCGATATGGTTTTCCCGGGTCACCTCCATGGCTATGCATTTGATGCCGTATTTCCCGGCCAGTTCGAAGACCCAGGGCAGACACTTACGGCCATGCCCCTGGAAGGAATAGGGATTGGTGCGGGGCTTATAGGCCCCCATGCGGGAGGTGGCGATCCCGGCCTCCTTGAGGGCCCTGAACATGGCCTCCACGTTTTCCGGGGTATCCACCGCGCATAGACCGGCGAAGATATGGAAGGAATCCTGGTCGAAGTAGAGCCCGTTGTACTCGAAACCCAGGGGTTCGAGATCGTCCCGGTGACGTCCGATGAGGCGGTATTTCTTGGAAACCCGTACCACCCGTTCCACCCCCGGGAGACGCTGGATCTCCTCGTCCGGGAGGCGCGAGGTATCCCCGATGACGTAAATCTCCACCACCTTCCTCTCCTTGCCGGTGACTCCGGAGATGCGGGTCTGAACCTCTCCATGGAGATGGATGAGATTCAGGATCTGTTGCACCTCCGGCCCGGAGGGATCCACCTCGGGTTTGAGGATGATAATCATTTGCCCGCTGGCCTCCTTTTGCCTATATTTAGCTGAGTATGTTAGCGCTCACCGCCAGGGCTGTCAAAATACTGCTTCTCCTG
>WGAR01000108.1 GCA_015494725.1 Thermodesulfobacteriaceae bacterium
AACCAGGGAATAGAGGGTTGACAGGGCGCGGTTTAGCTTTATAGTTAGATCAAGCCCTACGGGCCTCTCAAGACTACCCACCTGAGGTGTCAGAAAGATTGGTTTCTTAAATCTCAAATTCTATCCAAAGGGGTGAGTTCTATGTCCCAGGAAGTCGCAGTTGGTGTCCAGGAACCCGAGACCCAAAAAGAGGTCGAGATCCTGGATCTTCGGGATCTGCGGAGGCGTCCGCTAACCGAACTGGTAACCCTGGCCGAGGAGATGGGGCTGGAGAATGTCTCCAGTCTGCGGAAGCAGGAACTGGTTTCGGCTATCGTAAGGGCCCATCTGGAAAGGGGAGGGGAGGTTCGAGCCGAGGGGGTGCTCGAGGTCCTGCCCGAGGGTTTCGGTTTCCTGCGGTTTCCAGAATATAGTTACCTTCCCGGGCCGGAGGATATCTATGTCTCCCCTTCTCAGATCCGGCGCTTCGGGCTGCGCACCGGGGACACCCTCCTGGGTTCCATCCGTCCCCCCAAGGAGGGAGAAAAGTACTTCGCCCTGCTCAAGATCGAAAAGATCAACTTTCAGTCCCCGGAGCAGGCCCGGTTGAGGGTGCCCTTTGACAGTCTTACCCCCATTTATCCCAACGAATGGCTGCGTCTGGAGACCGATCCGGACAATTTTTCCACCCGGATCATCGATCTCTTCTGTCCCATCGGTAAGGGGCAGCGCGGACTCATCGTGGCTCCGCCCCGCACCGGAAAGACCATGCTCCTTCAGAACATCGCCAACGGGATCGCCCGTAACTATCCGGACATCTATCTCATCATTCTCCTCATCGATGAACGTCCGGAGGAAGTGACGGACATGGAGCGCAACGTTCCCGCAGCCGAGGTAATCAGCTCCACCTTTGACGAGCCTCCGCAGCGACATACCCAGGTGGCTGAGATCGTGATCGAACGGGCCAAACGCCTGGTGGAACACGGTTACGATGTAGTCATCCTCCTCGACAGTCTCACCCGTCTGGCCCGGGCCTATAACACCGTGGTTCCCTCCAGCGGGAAGCTTCTTTCCGGAGGTATCGACGCCAACGCCCTCCATAAACCCAAGCGCTTTTTCGGAGCCGCGCGGAACATCGAGGAGGGAGGAAGCCTTACCATTATCGCCACCTGCCTCATCGATACCGGAAGCCGTATGGACGAGGTCATCTTCGAGGAGTTCAAGGGAACCGGAAACCTGGAGATCCATCTGGATCGGCGTCTGGCCGACCGTCGTATCTGGCCGGCCATAGATATCCATCATAGCGGTACCCGTAAGGAGGAACTGCTTTTGCCTCCGGAGATCCTGCACCGGGTCTGGCTCCTGCGCAAGGTGCTTTCTCCGCTGAGCCCGGTGGATTGCATGGAATTTTTGCTGGATAAGATGAAAGATACCCGCAGTAACGCCGAATTTCTGGCTTCCATGAATCAGTGAACTTGCGCACCGCTCCGACAGGGTTTAATAATTTAGCCTGAAAACGCAGCTACAGGGGAGGCGGAAATGAAAAAGGGAATCCATCCCGAGTATTATCCCGAGGCGGTGGTCCGCTGCGCCTGCGGAAACGAGTTTACCGTGGGGGCCACCCGTCCGGAGATACGGGTCGAGGTCTGTTCCAAGTGTCATCCCTTCTTTACCGGGGAACAGCGTTTTGTGGATACCGAGGGACGGGTGGAAAAATTCATGAAGAAATACGCGGAATACTATCAGAAACAGTCCTCCTGACCATGGCCCTTTCCGAGATCTATCTTTCCCGGCTGGCGGAAGTGGAACGTCGGTATCAGGAACTATCCGAGAAGCTCTCGGATCCGCAGATCTTTTCGGATCGGGAGCGTTATGCGCGGGTGGCGCGGGAACACGCGGAGCTTGAGCCGGTGGTGGAGGCCTATCGGGAATATCGCCGGGTCCTTAAGGAACTGGAGGAAAACCGGGAACTTCTCGGCGAGGGAGACGAGGAACTCCGGGAGCTGGCCCGGGAGGAGATCCGGACCCTGGAGGCCAGGCTGGAGGAACTGGAGAAGGAGATTCCGCTTCTTCTCCTGCCCAGGGACCCCAACGACGAAAAGAACGTCATCGTGGAGATTCGGGCCGGAGCCGGTGGGGAGGAGGCGGCTCTTTTTGCGGCCGATCTCCTGCGCATGTATCATCGTTACGCCGAACGCCGGGGGTGGAAGACGGAGATCCTTTCGGCCAACGAGACCGGGCTCGGGGGGTTCAAAGAGGTGATCATGCGTATCGAGGCCCGGGGGGCCTACAGTCGTCTCAAATACGAAAGTGGTGTACATCGGGTGCAGCGCATCCCGGTAACCGAGTCCGGGGGCCGTATCCATACCTCCACGGTTACGGTGGCGGTTTTGCCCGAAGCCGATGAGGTGGAGGTGGATATCCGGCCGGAGGATTTACGGATCGAGACCATGCGGGCCTCGGGGCACGGGGGCCAGCATGTAAACCGCACCGAAAGTGCGGTGCGTATTACCCATTTGCCCACCGGGATCACCGTTTATTGTGCCAACGAACGCAGTCAGCACCAGAACCGGGCCACGGCTATGCGGATCCTGCGGGCCCGTCTTTACGAGAAGGCCCTGCGGGAACAGGAGGAACGTATCCAGAGCGAACGGCGCAGTCAGGTGGGCACCGGGGAACGCAGCGAACGCATTCGGACCTACAACTTTCCCCAGAATCGGGTGACCGACCATCGGATAGGGCTCACCCTTTATCGCCTGGAGGAGGTGCTGGACGGGGACCTGGATGAGATCATCGATGCCCTTATCACCCATTTCCGGACCGAGGCCCTGAAGAAAGAGGAGGAAACCCTTTTGAGGCAGGCGGCATGATCGAGGCTTATCGGTTCGGGGAGATGGTGATTGAGGGGCGGGCCTATCGGCGTGATTTGAAGATCATCGAGGGGCGGGTGTATCCGGACTGGTGGCGCAAGGAAGGGCATCTTCTCCAGCCCGAGGATCTCGAGGATGTATGGGCCGCCCGGCCGGAGATCCTGGTGGTGGGGACCGGGGCCTCCGGGGTCATGCGGGTGGATCCCCGGGTGAAGGAAAAGGCCGCCTCCCTGGGTATAGAACTCGAGGCCTATCCCACCTCCCGGGCGGTGGAAAGGTTCAATCAACTTCAGGCCCAGGGGCGCCGGGTGGCCGGGGCTTTCCATCTGACCTGTTGAGGGAGGCCCGCAACCGGCCCGACGGACGAAAGATTATCCGTGTTCCCTGGGAACCTTTCCGGACCCGGAAGGTCCCGAACTCCCGAAGGCTAAGTCGTCCGTCCCGACGCAGAGCCAGGGTCATCTCTTCCAGCAGAACCCGCAGAAAGATCCGGGCCTTCTCCTGGCTCAAGCCGATCTCCCGGGCCAGCTCCCGCGAAAGCTCAAGGATGCCGGGCAAGATAGCGCTCCACCAGGGTACGGATTTTCTCCAGGGATACCGGCTTATAAAGTACTTCCAGGGGTGCGGAACGTTGTTCCAGTACCCGGGCAAAGAGCTCCGGCTGCACATAACCGGTAAGAATGATTACCGGGATCCGGGTACAGGAAGTCCTTAAAAGATCGCAGGCGTTTCCGTCCGGAAGGATACAATCGGAGATGACCAGATGGTAAAAGTAACGTTGACAGAGATCATAGGCCTCGGCCAGGGTGGAAGCCTGGTCTATGGATAAGCCCGGAAAGACCAGATTTAAATACTCCACCAGCTGTTCCCGGAAGAGGGCTTCATCTTCGATTACCAGGATTCGCCGGCTCATGATAGATTATTAAAGAACCCTTTTTCCGCAGGAGGTAAGCGGTGGCGCAGATCCTTCCTCCCGATCTTTTAGAGCTTTTGGCCTGTCCCAAGTGTAAAGGAGAAGTCCAGCTCAGGGAAGATCCTCCGGGGCTGGTATGTAGGCGCTGCGATCTCTTTTATGAAATAAGGGACGGGATCCCGGTCATGCTCATCGAGGAGGCCAGGAGATATTCCGAGGTGGTGGGCGGTGAGTCATCCGGGCACACCTCCTGAGGCCCTTTATTTCGTGAGCGCCTTCGGTCGCGAGAAGGAGCTGGTTCTTAAGGCGGTGGAGGCGCTCAGCCGGAAACTGGGGCCGGTGAAGTTTACCTCGGAGTGGTGGCCTTTTGATTTCACCGATTACTACACCCCGGAGTTCGGAAAACCCCTGGTGAGAGCCTTTTTCTTCTTCGGTTTGCGTCCGCAGGAAGACCTGGTGCAGGTCAAGCACTGGGCCTATGCGGTGGAACAGGCCTTCTCCCAGGAAGGCAAGCGGAGGGTGAATCTGGATCCCGGATATCTCCTTCTTTCCCGGGTGGTGCTTTCCACCTTCAAGGATTTTGCCCATCGTCTTTATCTGGGGCAGGGAGTCTTTGCCGAGGTTACCCTGATCTTCCGCGGGGGGAGTTTCCGTCCTCTTCCCTGGACCTATCCGGACTATGCCCATCCGGCTACCCGGGACCTTTTCAACCGCATGCGGGAGGAGTATAAGAGACTTTTGAGATGCTCCTCGACTCCCATGGCCGGCGGATAACCTACCTGAGGGTTTCGGTTACCGATCGTTGCAATCTCCGGTGTCTTTATTGCAGTCGGCATCGTTTTCAATGGCTTCCTCCGGAGGAGATCCTGACCTACGAGGAGATAGCCCGGGTGGTGCGCGTGGCGGTGGAGCTGGGGGTGGAGAGGGTGCGCCTGACCGGCGGGGAGCCCCTTCTGCGACGCGGGCTTCCCGGCCTCATACGTATGCTGGCCGATATCGAGGGGCTGCGGGATTTATCTCTTACCACCAACGGGGTCCTTCTTTCCGACCTGGCTTCCGAGCTCAAGGCTGCCGGTCTGGCCCGGGTGAACGTAAGTCTGGACACCCTGGATCCGGAAAAATTCAAGCGTATCACCGGAATGGATGCCCTGGCGCGGGTCCTGGCCGGGGTGGAGGCGGCGCTGGCCTGGGGGTTGACCCCGGTGAAGATCAATACCGTGGTGGTGCGGGGCCTCAACGAGGAGGAGGTCCCGGAGATGGCCCGTCTCACCCTTTCCGAACCTTTGCACCTGCGCTTTATTGAATTCATGCCTATCGGGGAGGGGAACGAATGGGAGGATCGTTTCGTGGGGCTGGAGGAGGTGATGGAGAGGGTCCGGGAAGTGGGGGACCTTTTACCCGCGGAGGTGGAAGGAGGCGGCCCGGCCCGGATCTTTCGACTCCCCGGTGCCCGGGGCACGATAGGCTTCATTGCCGCCATGTCCCGTCATTTCTGTGCCGCCTGCAACCGCCTGCGCCTTACCCCGGAGGGGCGGCTGCGTTTGTGTCTGTTTTCGGATCGGGAATTCGATCTGCGTCCTTATCTGCGGCGGGAGGAGGATCTCCGGCAGGCCCTGGCGGAGGCGGTGCGTCTCAAACCGGTTTCCCGAGCCGGGACCAGGCCCCGTCGGCTCATGCGCAGTATCGGGGGGTAATTGACAAACCCCCGGGATAGGGGCAATATCAGGTTTCAATCCCTAGAGGATTGCAGGTGATGGGTTTTCCTCCTATAAAACCGGCCCGAAGAACAGAGCGGATAGAATATGCGGTGCGGGATATCGTGCACACCGCGGAGGAGGCGGCTCGCCGGGGAAAGGAACTCCTCTTCCTGAACATAGGCGATCCCATCCAGTACGATTTTGTCACCCCGCGTCCCATTGTGGAGGCGGCCTGCAAGGCCATGTTCGAGAACCTCACCGGGTATTCGGCCTCGGCCGGGGTGGACGAGGCCATAGAGGCCATCCGGCGCGAAGCCCAGAGGGTGGGGATCGAACCGGTGGATATCTTCATCACCACCGGAGCCAGTGAGGCCATCGATTTTGCCCTCACCGCCCTGGTGAATAGCGGCGACAATGTTCTGGTGCCCTATCCCGGCTATCCCCTTTATACGGCCATTCTGGCCAAGCTCGAGGCCGAACCCAACCCCTATTACCTCCGGGAGGAGGCCGGATGGCAGCCCGATCCCGCGGAGATCGAGGCCAAGGTCAACGAGCGCACCCGGGCCATCGTGCTCATCAATCCCAACAACCCCACCGGAGCGGTGTTCGATCGGGAGGTTCTCTTGGAACTGGCGGAGATAGCCCGACGCCACCATCTGGTGATCCTCTCCGATGAGATTTACGACAAGCTGGTCTTCGATGGGGATAGCCATTTTCCCATTGCCGCCCTGGCCCCGGATGTCCCGGTGGTGACCTTTAACGGCCTTTCCAAGTGCTATCTGGCTCCGGGTTTTCGTATCGGATGGGGTATCGTTTCCGGCCCCCGCAGGGTGGTAAGCGAATATATCGAAGCCATCCATAAGCTGGCCCGGGCCCGGCTCTCCACCAGCCATCCCAAACAATACGCCATCCCGGTGGCCCTGGAAGGGGATCATGCCCATCTCCCGCCGGTGCTGGAAAAACTGCGTCGCCGCCGGGATCTCACCTACCGCTGGCTTAACCAGATCCCGGGTATCTCCTGCGTGAAACCCCGCGGGGCCTTCTATGCCTTCCCGCGGATCGAGTTTCCCGGGATTTCGGATCGGGAGTTCGTGCGGGAATTGATCCTCGAGACCGGGGTGGTGGTGGTCCACGGAAGCGGTTTCGGACAACCTCCGGGAACGGCGCACTTTCGGGTGGTTTTTCTTCCCCCGGAAGAGGTGCTGGAGAAGGCCTATACCCGTCTGGCGGAATTCGCGGAGAAGTTTTTCCGCAAACACGGGTTCATTTAGGGTTTTACCCCGGTATAGATGGTCACCACTCCCAGGGTAAGACTCCGGGCCCGAAGGGAGGAGAAGCCGCTTTCCTCCATCCAGGCCAGGACCACCTCCGGGGCGGGGAACTCATAGATGGAACGGGCCAGATAGCGATAGGCTTCCGGATCCCCGGTGAGCCATCCTCCCAGAAAAGGCATATACCGGAAGAGATAAAAGCGATAGAGAGGGGCAAAGAGGGGGTTTTTCGGACGCGAAAATTCCAGAATGGCCAGTTTTCCCCCGGGTTTCAGTACCCGGTAGATCTCGTGAAGCCCCTTTTTGGGGCGGGAGAGATTGCGCAGCCCGAAGGCCATGGTGGCTCCGTAGAAGGTATGGGCCGGGAAGGGTAGATCCTCGGCATCGCCGCATACCGGGCGGAGGAAGGGAAAGTAAGGGCTCTGGCGATGCCGGAAGATTCCGTAAAAGAGCATCTCCGGGGTCAGGTCCAGGGCCACCACCGTGCGGGGCCTCTGACGGATCAATTCCAGGGAAAGGGCCATGGTTCCGGCACAGAGATCAAGGAGCGGCCCGGCGTATTCCCGGAGTTCCGCGGCGGTCTTCTTCCTCCAGCTGGCGTCCCGTCCCAGGCTTCCCAGAGTGTTTACCAGGTCGTAACGGCGGGTAACCCGGGAAAACTTTTCCTTGACGAAGTCCCTTTTTTTCATGGCCATTCGGTAAAGCGCAACTCCGGCACCCCGGGGATTTCTCCCCTTCGGGCCAGATGGGAAAAGAAGACCCGCAGGGCCTCCTGTTTACGTCCGGACAGATCATATTCCAGACCGCGCAGATAGTTAAGGGCTTCGTCGGCGGTAAGTCCAGGTGGACGCAGATCGAGAAGGGCCTCCAGGCGGGCCAGTCCGACGGCCCGGGAAAGATAAAAGGCCTCGGCCACCCTGCGCACCAGTTCCGGATATCTCTCCGCGGTTTCCTTCCGTACCGCCAGGACAGCGAAAACAAAGGGCAGGCCGGTCTTTTCTATCCATACTCCTCCCAGATCCAGGATGCCGGGAAAGGGAGGGGCCTTGCGCAGGATCAGGGCCTCGTCGCCGATGGCCAGGTACCCCGCGGCCCCCTTCTGCGGTTTTCCGAAAAGATAAAAGGGCTTCAGGCCATAGAAGTCTTCCAAGAGCAGACGAAGCAGGGCCACCGAGGTGGCGCTTTCCGGGGTGAGGGTGATCAGTTTTTGGGAGAGTTCCTCGAGTTTTCCCCGGTAAAAGAGCAACACGCTTTCCACCCGTCCGGTGGTGCTTATGGAGAGATCCGGGAGCAGCCGGAGATCTTCCGGATACTGGGCATAGAGGAGGGAGGATACCAGGCCGGCCTCCAGGTCTCCGGAAAGAATCATGCGATTGAGCACCGCCGGAGGAGCGAAAATCACCTCTACCCTGGAGGGGAGGAGCCGGGGCAGGAGGTATCTCAGGGGAGCGGTGTTGAAGTATTCTACCAGTCCGACCCTAAAACGGAGCATAGAGACGCACCTCCACCGTTTTGGGGCCTTCTATGAAGGACCGGAGCGGCTCGGGGCCTTGCAGGGCCCCGGACACGGCGATCATTTCCGCCCGGTATCCCGGGCTGATGGCTCCCATATCCCTTTTCCCCAGAGCCTGGGCCCCCCACAGGGTGGCCATGGTAAGATAGGTCTCCGGAGCCACGTCCGGATAAGCGTGATAGAGGGCCTCCATCTCCGCCCACACGGAGAGCCGATCGTTGCTGGCCAGGCTATCGGTTCCCAGGCAGGGCTTGAGCCCTGCGGCCAGAATCTGCGGAAGAGGGGGAAGCCCCACCCCCAGGAAGATGTTGCTTCGCGGACACAGACAGGGCCGAATCCTCCTTCGGGCCAGGATCTCCAGATCCGCCGGAGTTACCTGGACCACGTGCACGCAGATGGTGTGTTCGTCGAGTACCCCCAGGCGTTCCAGGTAGGCCACCGGGGAGAGGCCCGGGGCCTCGAAGCCGGGATGAAACTGGCCCCGTTCCTCCAGCAGGGCCCGGATAGGTCCGCTTCCCTCGGCCAGGAACAGGGTTTCCTCCGGAGACTCGGCCACGTGAATGGAAAAGGGACGCCCCCTGGCCCGGGTCCAGCTTTTGATGGCCTGAATGAGTACCGGAGATACGGTATAGGGGGCATGCGGAGAAAGGGCGTAAACTATGCGGCGGCCGGAGGAACGTTCCAGAAACTGTTTGATCTCCGCTTTTCCACGAAAATCGATGATTTCCCGGAAATAGACGGCATGAAAAGGGGATTCGTGCAAGAGCCCCAGGGTGATGCCGGTGTTCCCCACCTCTCCCAGAAGTCCCACCCCCTCCTGCCAGAGTTCGTCCAGGGCTTCGGCTGCGGCCTGACGCAGGTCCTCCAGGGAGAGTTCCACCCGTTTGCGGATGAGGGAACGCACCCAGGTGATGAAGGAGCCGGTGGGGGTGAGACGGAAGCGCAGGGCCGAGAGTTCGAGGTGGGTATGCGCATTGGTCAGGGCGGGAAGGAGCAGGACCTCGCCCAGATCCACCCGGCGCCCCCGGAAGGTGCGTTTGAGTTCGGGGTAGGGACCCAGATCCACGATGCGTCCCCGACGCACCTCCACCGCTCCGTCCTCGAGCAAAGTACCCCGGGCGGTGAAGATCATGCGGGCCCGCACAAGAACCGGCTCGTGGGAAAGAGGGAACTCTTCCATTACTCAAGAAGGGTGTAATCCATACGTCTTCGTCGGGGTTCATATCCCGCCGCCCGGATGATGCGGCGGATCTCTTCTTCGGAAAGCCGGTGGGAGACCCCGGTGGCTGCCACTACATTTTCTTCGATCATGGTGCTTCCGAAATCGTTGGCCCCGAATTCCAGGGCCACCTGGGCCACTTTGGGGCCCTGGGTTACCCAGGAGGCCTGGAGATTGGGGATGTTGTCCAGCACGATGCGGGAAACAGCCAGCGTTTTCAGGTATTCCACCGGGGTGGTTTTGGGGGTGGAAAGGGCGGTGTTGCCGGGCTGAAAGGGCCAGGGAATGAAGGCGGTAAAGCCCCCGGTTTCGTCCTGAAGCTCCCGCAGGCGCAGGAGGTGTTCCACCCGGTCGGAGAGGGTCTCTATGTGTCCGAACATCATGGTGGCCGTGGTCCGGAGCCCCAGCTTATGGGCCGTACGCATGACCATCAGCCATTCTTCGGCGGTGCATTTCCGGGGAGAAAGGCGCTGGCGTACCCGATCCACCAGGATTTCCGCTCCTCCTCCGGGAATGGAATCCAGCCCGGCGGCGATAAGACGCCGCAGGACCTCCTCCACCGAAATTCCCTCCAGCCGGGAGAGGAAGATGATCTCCGGCGGGGAAAAGGCGTGTACATGGACCTGGGGAAAACGTTCCTTGATAAAGGAGAGCATCTCCTCATAGAAGGAGAGGGGAAGATCCGGGTGCAAACCGCCCTGCAGAAGGATCTGGTATCCTCCCAGGGCCAGGGTTTCTTCTATCTTCCGGGCCAGTTCCTCCCGGGATAGCACATACCCTTCCGGGTCCCCGGGAGGGCGATAGTAGGCACAAAACTTACATCCCGACACACAGACATTGGTGTAATTGATGTTCCGATCCACCACATAGGTGACGATGGGTTCGGGATGGAGGCGTCGGCGTACCTCCCGGGCCAGCATCCCCAGCTCGAAGAGATCCAGCTCGAAGAGGGCCAGGGCCTCCTCACGCCCGATCCGTTCCCCGGCCAGTATCTTTTGGGTCAGATTCATGCGTGGACCTCACCGGAAGTTAGGATTACAATTACCCCCCGGAATGGGAACCGTCAAACCGGAAACGTCCCGGCGCAACGAATGGCCCCCGGAGGACTGGCGGGGCCGGTTTTATTTGGCCGATCTTCACGTGCACAGTCGCTACAGCCGGGCCACCAGCCGGGATATGCACCTTCCGGTCCTGGCCCGTACCGCCCGGGAGAAGGGCCTTCAGCTGGTGGGCACCGGGGATTTCACCCATCCGGATTACTTCCGCGAACTGTGCGAGCTTCTGGAACCCGCTCCGGAGGAAGGGCTCTACGTGTACCGCGAGGACCCGGAGGGGCCCCGTTTTATCCTCTCGGCCGAGGTCTCCAATATCTTTTCCCAGGGTCATCGTCGTAACCGTCGCATTCATACCCTGATCCTGGCCCCCTCCCTGGAGGTGGTGCGCGAGATCAATCTGGCCCTTTCCCGTCTGGGGGACCTTTCCGCGGACGGACGCCCTACCTTCGGTTTCCCGGTCAAAAAACTGGTGCGCCTTCTGCGGGAGATCTCTCCGGAGATACTCATTATTCCGGCTCATGCCTGGACCCCCTGGTACTCCGTGTTCGGGGCCTTTTCGGGCTTTGATTCCGTGGAGGAATGTTTCGAGGAGGAGGCCGAACACATCCATGCCCTGGAGACCGGGTTGTCCTCCGATCCGGAGATGAACTGGAGGGTCTCGGCCCTGGATCGCTATACCCTGGTTTCCAACTCCGACGCCCACTCTCCCTCCAAGCTGGGGCGTGAGGCCAACGCCTTCTGGTATCCCATGAGTTATCCCGCCCTTTCCCAGGCCCTGCGCACCGGTAATCTGGCCTTTACCCTGGAATTTTATCCCGAGGAGGGCAAGTATCACTTCGACGGGCACCGGAGCTGCGGGATCTATCTTTCGCCCTCCGAGACCCGGCGCCACGGAGGGGTCTGTCCGGTGTGCGGAGGGAGGCTTACGGTGGGGGTCATGCATCGGGTGGAGGAACTGGCGGATCGTCCCGAGGGTTTCCGTCCCCCGGGAAAGCCCCTTTCCGTGCATCTGGTCCCCTTGGAGGAGATCATCGCCGAGGCCCTGGGGGTGGGTTCCCAGAGCAAGAGGGTAAAGAAGACCTATCGCCAGCTTATAGAACTGGGGGGAAGCGAATTTTCTCTTCTCCTGGAGAAGGATCTTTCGGAACTGG
Source organism: Thermodesulfobacteriaceae bacterium (assembly GCA_015494725.1). Classification (GTDB taxonomy): domain Bacteria; phylum Desulfobacterota; class Thermodesulfobacteria; order Thermodesulfobacteriales; family Thermodesulfobacteriaceae; genus Thermosulfurimonas_A. The sequence continues at coordinate 11,669 of WGAR01000108.1, forward strand.
CGGAGTTCGTGCCGGAAAGAATTCTGGAAGGGATACGCCGGGTGCGCGAGGGCCGGGTCTATGTGCGCCCGGGCTACGACGGGGTCTATGGGGTGGTCTCCATCTTTACCCCCGAGGAGGGCTCGAGCGGGGATCAGGGTCCGCGGCAGCAGAGTCTTTTCTGAAACCCGGGGATCCTCCGGATAGGGCTTCCTTCAGGTCAAAGCCGGTGGGTTTCTGGAAGATCCGGACCTCGAATTCCGGGGCTGCGGCCAGGATGTGATCAAAGATATCCGCCTGAACCTTTTCGTAAGGGACCCAGCGAGTGTCGGCCACGAAACAATAGACCTCCAGGGGCAGGCCCTCCGGGGTGGGCTGGAGCTGGCGGACCATCAGGGTCATATCCTTCCGGATCAGGGGATGGGCCTTGAGATATTCCTCGATATAGATGCGGAAGGTCCCCAGGTTGGTCAGACGCCGGCCGTTCAGAGGTGAGGCCGCGGTGTCGATCCCCAGACGACGATTGTATTCCTCGATCTCCCGAAGCTTGTTCTCCAGATAATCCCGGAGAAGATGGACCCGCCGCAGGCGTTCCAGGAGTTCTCCCTCCAGGAAGCGGACCGAGGTTTGATCCACCAGGATGTGGCGTTTGATGCGCCTTCCCCCGGCCCTTTCCATGCCCCGCCAGTTCTTGAAGGATTCCTCCATGAGCCGATAGGTGGGGATGGAGACGATGGTCTTGTCCCAGTTCTGAACCAGGACGTTATAGAGGGTCATCTCGATGACCTCACCGTCGGCTCCGAACTGCGGGGCCTCGATCCAGTCGCCGATGCGAATGAGGTCCTGCCCGATGATTTGGATGCTGGCCACAAAGGAAAGCAGGGTATTCCGGAAGATCAGGAGAAGGACCGCACTGAGGGCTCCCAGCCCGGAGAGGAGCACCCAGGGAGAACGGTTGAGCAGGGCACACACCGCCACGATGCCGGCGGAGATCCAGACCAGGAACTTCAGGATCTGGATGTAACCGCGAATGGGGTGTCGGCGGGCCAGGGGCAGGCGGTGATAGAGCTCCAGGATGACGGAAAGGCTGCGGGTGATAATGAGGGCCACCGCCGGGGCCAGGAGGATTTCCACCAGCTTGGTGAGAAAACCCGCCAGGGGAGGAACGAACCTGGCCCCGTAATAGAGCACCGAAAGGGGCACCAGATAAGCCAGGGCCGAAAAGACTCCGTATTTTACCAGCAGATCATCCACATCGGTGCGGGAGCGCTCCGCCAGGCGATGAATGAAACGGACCAGGAGATGCCGGGTGAGCCAGTAAGAAAGCGCGGCGGAGAGGACGACCAGGGCCAGCCTGAGTAAAATAAGGGCCTCCGGGGATAATCCTTGAAGTTTCATGAGAAGAAGGAGGACTTGAGGTTCTCCACCTTTTCGAAGGTCTCCACAATGGCCGGAAAGAGGTCCTTTTCCGAGACCCGGGCGGCTTCCAGCAGACCTTCGGGGAGGTGGTAGGCAAAGGTATCCAGCCCGGCCCCGATACCCATGAGATTGACCAGGGCATTGGAAAGGGCGGTGAGAGCGGCCAGATGGGACTGGATCATAAGACTTTCATCGTGATGGGCCCGGACGGCAAAATAGACCTCCTTGGGGAACTTCCACCTCCGCAGGAGTTCGGCCCCCACGATGGCATGGTCCGCTCCCAGGACCATCCACTCCGCCTGCATGAAGGTAAGGTCGGGATTTTCGGCCAGGACCTTGGCCAGTTCCTGGATCTCCCCCTCCACATAGAGCCCCAGGACGATCTTTCCGATATCGTGAAGCAGGGCCGCGGTGTAGAGGTTTTCCGGGCGATGGAGCCCGGCCCTCCGGGCCAGGATCTCGGCCATGAGACCACAGGCCAGGGAATGCATCCAGATATCCTGGGGCGAGAGATTATAACCCTTGATGGGCTCCCGAAGATATTCTCCCAGACAGGAGGCGATGAGCACGAATTTGATCTGGTTGATGCCCAGCAGGGAGAAGGCCTGAAGAAGGGAGTTTACCCGGCGCGGAAGCCCGAAGGCCGCGGAATTGACCAGTTTCAAGAAATTGGCGGTTATGGCTGCATCGTGACGGACCACCCTTTCCAGTTCGCGAAAATCGACCCGGTCTTCCTCCTGGAGCATGTGCAGGGCCCGCTGCGCCGTCTCCGGAAAATTGGGGATTCGATCCACCTTGCGAAATATTTCGTCCAGAATAGGAGCTTCCCGATTCACCAGCTTTCCACCTGATCCAGGGTATGAACGCGGATACCGCCTTTCAGGGAGACCTCCATCCTCTGGGGAAAGGGCAGTCCGGCCTTTTCCGCCAGAGGGAGGATACCCAGGCGTCGCAGGAAAAATCGGGCCGCGGCGAGGTTCTTGCTTCCTATGTCCAGCCAGCGGGGGGATTTCTTGAAACGTCCGCCCCCGGCCACCACCACCTTGGCCCGGGAGGGATCTCCGCCCTGTTTTTTGAATTCCTCCACCAACAGGGGTAACCCCTCTTCGGCGAAAAAGGCCGGGAACCCCTCCGGGGTCTTCAGACCGCGTTTTTCTGGAAGGACATATTCCACCAGGGCCGCCACACCGCTTTCCTGGTCCAGAAACCCTACCGCCACACAGGCTCCCAGATTCTTGGTGTAAAGAACCTCCTCGGCGGAGCGGGTGATGCGGAAGGTGCCCTGTTCCACCAGCAAGGGTTTCATGTTTCCTATCTTGGCTTATTCTTCAAGGATTCGCAAGACTTTGGTGGGGGGCACCACCACCTCCAGGCGATCGATTTCCGCCAGCGCCTGACGGACCTCCTTTTCCCGGGCCTCATGGGTGAGCATCACGATGGGAACCGGGCCGTGTTCGGTGCGTCCCTTCTGGATCACCGAGGCGATGCTTATCCCGTGTTGTCCCAGGACACCGGAGATCTGGGAGAGCACCCCCGGACGATCCACCGCGGAAAACCGGAAATAGTATCGGGAAACCACTTCCTCCTGGGGTTTCAGGCTCAGGGGAGCCTCGCGGAAGAGGATGGGGGTGGGTCGAGCCCCGGAAAGGATGAGTCGGGCCGCGTCCAGCAAATCGGCCACCACGGCGCTGGCGGTGGGTTCAGCCCCGGCTCCCAGTCCGTAAAGAAAGACCCGTCCCACAAAATCGCCCTCCAGGAAGAATCCGTTATAGGCCCCCCGCACCGAGGCCAGTACATGGTCCTCGGGAATCAGGGTGGGATGTACCCTTACCTCCACCCTTCCCTCCTCCTCCCGGGCGATGGCCAGAAGCTTGAGACAGTACCCGAACTCCCGGGCGAAGACCAGGTCCTGGGGATCCACCCCGATAATGCCTTCCTCGTGGATGCGGTCCGCGGGCACGAAACTGCCGTAAGCCAGGGTGGCCAGGATAGCCAGCTTGTGGACCGAATCCCTTCCGGAAAGATCCAGCTGGGGATCGGCCTCGGCAAAGCCCCGCTCCTGAGCCTCCCTCAGGGCCTGTTCGAAGGAAAGCCCCTCTTCGCTCATGCGGGTGAGGATATAGTTGCAGGTGCCGTTTACGATGGCGGTAAGACGGCGAATCCGGTTGGCGGAAAGACTCTCGCGGAGGGTCTTCACGATGGGGACCCCTCCTCCCACCGCGGCCTCGAAAAAGAGACCCTTTCCCGCGGTTTCCGCGGCCTCAAAGATCTCCGGACCGTGCTCGGCCAGCACGGCCTTGTTGGCGGTCACCACGTGTTTGCCCTGCCGCAGCGCGGAAAGAAGATAGGTGCGCGCCGGTTCAATGCCACCCATCAATTCGCAGACGATATCCACCTCCCGGGTTTCGAGCACCTCCCGGGGATCGGTGGTGAGGATCTCCCGGGGGACACTGGCCCGGCGGGGTTTGTTCGGGTCCCGAATCAGGATCTTGCGCACGGTGAGGCGCACCCCGGTCTTGCGGGCCAGGAAATCCCGGTTGCGGGTCAGAAGTTCCCAGACCCCGGAACCCACCACTCCCAGTCCCAGTAATCCCACTCCGACCTCGCGCATCAGGCCACCTCCGAAAGTTTCAGCCTTTCGGCCCAGCGTTCCTCGAGGATCTCTTTCAGGGGTTGATGCTCCGGGCGGGAGAGGGTGGGGTCTTCCTCCAGCAGACGGAAGGCTTCCTCCCGGGCTGCCAGTAACATGTCGTAATCCCGCACCAGGTCCGCCCGTCGAAATTCAAGATATCCGTGTTGCCTGGTTCCCAGAAACTCTCCCGGCCCCCGGATCTTGAGATCCTCCTCGGCGATACGAAAACCATCGTTGGTCTCGGTCAATACCTTGAGTCTTCGCCAGGCCTCACTTCCCGGTGATACCCCATGGGCCACTAAAAAGCAATAGGACTGACGCTCGCTGCGCCCCACCCGTCCGCGCAGCTGATGGAGCTGGGATAATCCGAATCTTTCGGCGTGTTCGATGACCATGACCGTGGCCTCGGGTACGTCCACCCCTACCTCGATCACCGTGGTGGAGACCAGGATCTGGAGATCACCCCGTTTGAATTCCCGCATCAGGCGTTCCTTCTCCGCGGAGTTCATACGCCCGTGAAGAAGTCCCACCCGAAACTCCGGGAAGACCTCCTTGGCCAGATATTCGGCCCACCGGGTGGCGGAAAGGAGGTCCAGTTTTTCCGATTCCTCGATCAGGGGAAGCACCACATAAGCCCGGTGTCCCTTCCGGACCTCCTGCCGCACCTTCTCGTAAACCGTCGAACGGTTTTTTTCCGAAAAGAGCTCGGTCTTTACCGGTTTGCGTCCGGCCGGAAGCTCGTCGATGATGGAGACCTCGAGGTCGCCGTAGATGGTGAGGGCCAGGGTGCGGGGGATGGGGGTGGCGGTCATAACCAGGGTGTCCGGGGAGACTCCCCGGGCCTTTTCCCGGAGGGCCGCCCGCTGGAGCACCCCGAAACGGTGCTGTTCATCGATGATCACCAGGCCCAGACGCTCGAATTCCACGTCCTCCTGAAAGAGGGCGTGGGTTCCGATTACCAGATGGATGCGTCCGGCAGCCAGGGCCTGTTTGATTTCCCTTTTGCGAGCAGGGGGTAGCCCGCCGGTAAGAAGGGCTGCCTCCACCCCGGCCAGTCCGCAAAGCTCCCGGAATCCGGTGTAGTGCTGTTCGGCCAGGATCTCGGTGGGGGCCATGAAGGCCACCTGGTAGCCGTTGTCTATGGCGATGAGGGCGGCCAGCAAGGCCACCACCGTTTTTCCGCACCCCACGTCTCCCTGAAGCAGCCGGTTCATGGGGACCGGACGGGCCATGTCTCTCTGGATCTCCCGGAAGGCGCGTTCCTGGGCCCGGGTGAGCCGGAAGGGAAGCCGGTGCAGGAATTCCCGGGCCAGGAGGGAATCCACGCGGAAGGCGATTCCCGGGGAATGTTTGACCCGTGTGCGCCGCAGCCCCAGAGCCAGTTCCAGGAAGAAGAATTCGTCAAAGGCCAGGCTCTTGTGATATACACTGCGTTCGCTGTTCAGGGCCGAAAGATCGGCCTCGTCCGGCGGAAAGTGCAGGGCTCGCACCGCCTCGGAAAGCGGCAGGAGCCTTCTCCGGCGCAGAAGGTCGTGGGGAATGTAACTTACCAGTTTGTGGACATGTCCCTCCACGGCTTCCCGAATGATGCGCCGCAGGACCTTGGGGGAAAGCCCTTCGATGGAGGGGTAGGCCGGGAGGATGCGCCCCACGTGGAGTTCAAGCCCCGGTGCCTCCGGGTCTTCTATTTCGGGATGGATGATCTCGAACCGCCCACCGAAGCGGGAAACCTCGCCGGAGACGATGATCTCTCGGCCCGGACGCAGGGTCTCGCGGAGGAGGTTTTCCCGAAAGTGGAACCACTTGAGGGCCACCACCCCGGTGCCATCCGAGAGCAGGGCCTCATAGACCCGCCGACGCTTGAACTGCACCGGGCCGGAGAGGACCACCTCTCCCCGGACCACGGCCCTCTCCCCGGGGCGTAATTCCCGCACCGGTGTGAAACGGCGACGATCCTCGTAACTCTTGGGCAGAAAGTAGAGCAGGTCCTCCACGGTGTGGATACCCCGGGTGGCCAGGCGAGCGGCGATCTTGGGCCCCACCCCCTTAAGGAACTGAACCGGGGTGCGCAGTTCCTCCCGGAAACGCCGGTAGGTTTCCGGGTCGGGATAGGGCGGAAAAGAGGGTTCCTCCCGGCCCGGGCTTTCGGGCTCTTCGGTAAGGCGGAGGAGCCTTTGGATGCGTTCCTTTTTGTCCTCCAGGGCCAGGGTGTCAAGCCCGGTGATATATTCCTCCAGCCGGTTCTTTACCTCGGAGGAGAGATCCTCCGGAGCTTCGGAAAGGAGCCGACGCAGGGTGGCTTCCAGGTCCTTTACCCGGGGAAGGGGGGCGAAATTTTTACGGGCACAGAAAAGGAGGGGCCGCCGGAAGCGTTCCCACCATCGTTCAAGCTCCGGACGCATTGTATCTCATTTTACCGGGGCCTTTTCCGATTGTCAGACCCGAATTCGGCCTTATTTTCCCTGTTAGGTAAAACAGGAGGTAGGGATGAGCGAGGTAAAACAGGAACTTCCGGCCCGACCGGATGAGATAAAGGACGTTCCCGTGATCCCGGGGGATGCGGTAGTTTTTCCGCACATGATCGTCCCCTTTGTTCTCACCGAACCCGCGCTGGTCCAGGCGGTGGAGGAGGCCCTTTCCCGGGATCGGCTGGTGGCGGTGGTGGCGGTGAAGGATCCCGGGGCCGAAAAGAAGGAGATCTATCGTTACGGTACCCTGTGTATCATCCTCCGGGCCAGTCGCGTGGAACTGGATCGGATTCGCATCGTGGTGCAGGGCTTGACCCGGATCCGCATCCTCTCCCTTCTTCAGGAGACGCCCTTTCTCCTGGCCCGGGTGCAGCAACTTTCCGAGACCTTTGTCCCCGACCGGGAGTCCGAGGCCCTGGCGGTAAATATCCGGCAGATGTTCAGTCGGGTGGTGGAACTTTCCCCTCATCTGCCGGGGGAATTGCGGGGTCTGGTGGAAAATCTCGAGGATCCGGGGATGCTGGCCGATCTTTCCATCGCCCATCTTAATCTCCCCCAGGCCGAGAAACAGGCGGTGCTGGAGACCCTGGACGTAAAGGAAAGGCTTTCGCGGGTGGTTAGGTTGCTGGCCGAGCAGCTGGAGATTCTGGAGCTGGGGCAGCGTATCCAGGCCGAGGTCCGCGACCGGATGGAAAAGGCCCAGAAGGAATACTTCCTGCGCGAGCAGCTCAAGGTCATCCGCAAGGAGCTGGGGGAGAGCGAGGGGATCGAGGCCGAGGTGGAGGAATTGCGGGAGCGCCTGGAAAAGAAGGCCCTGCCGGAGATGGTGCGTCGGGAGGCGGAACGGGAACTCCAGAAGCTTTCCCGCACCCATCCGGCTTCGGCGGAATATACGGTAATTCGCAATTATCTGGACTGGATCCTGGAACTCCCCTGGCTGGAATCCACCCACGATCACCTGGATCTTAAGGAGGCCGAACGGATCCTGGACGAGGATCACTATGACCTCGAGAAGGTCAAGAAACGCATCCTGGAATATCTGGCGGTGCGCAAGCTCAATCCGGAGATGAAAGGCCCCATTCTCTGTTTTCTTGGTCCTCCCGGGGTGGGAAAGACCAGTCTGGGGCGCTCCATCGCCCGGGCCCTGGGGCGCCGGTTCTGGCGTATTTCCCTGGGCGGAGTGCGGGATGAGGCCGAGATCCGCGGACACCGGCGTACCTACGTGGGGGCCATGCCCGGGCGCATCATCCAGGCCCTGCGCCGGGTGGGGGTAAATAATCCCGTCCTCATGCTGGACGAGATCGATAAACTGGGCACCGATTTCCGCGGAGATCCCGCCGCGGCCCTGCTGGAGGTGCTGGACCCGGAACAGAACAGGGAGTTCTCCGATCATTATCTGGAGCTACCTTTTGATCTTTCCCGGGTCATCTTCATTGCCACGGCTAATATGCTGGATACCATCCCGGCCCCACTGCTGGATCGCATGGAGGTTATCGAGATCCCGGGGTACACCGAGGAGGAAAAGCTTCACATCGCCCGTCGGTATCTCATTCCCCGGCAGCTCAGGGAACACGGTCTTAAGGCCTCCTGGCTTCGCTTTTCCGATTCCGCCCTGCGCCGGATCATTACCCATTACACCCGCGAGGCCGGGGTGCGACAGCTGGAAAGGGAGATCGCGGCGGTGTGTAGGGCCGTGGCCCGCCGGGTGGCTGAGGGGGAGGTGGAAAGGGAGAGGATCTCCCTCAAGAACCTGGAGGAATACCTGGGGCCTCCCAAGTATCTTCCCGAGACCCGCTACCGGGTCCGGGTGCCCGGGGTGGCCATCGGTCTGGCCTGGACCCCGGTGGGAGGAGAGGTCCTCTTCGTGGAGGCCGCACGAATGCGGGGAAAGGGGCGTCTCACCCTCACCGGCCAGCTCGGAGAGGTCATGCGGGAGAGCGCCGAGGCCGCCTTCACCTATGTGCGTTCCCGGGCCGAGGATCTGGGTATTGAACCCGAAATCTTCGAAAAATCCGACTTCCACGTCCATGTCCCCTCGGGAGCCATTCCCAAGGACGGCCCCAGTGCGGGTATCACCATCCTCACCGCTCTGGTGAGCCTCCTTACCGGTCGCACCGTGCGTCCGGAGGTGGCCATGACCGGAGAGATCACCCTGCGTGGTCTCATCCTCCCGGTGGGAGGGATCAAGGAGAAAGTGCTGGCTGCCAAACGCTACGGGGTGAAGGAGGTCATCCTTCCCCAGCACAACGAAAAGGACCTGAGGGAGATCCCGGAGGAGGTGCGAAGGGCCCTTAAGTTCCATCTGGTATCCCGAGTGGAGGAGGTCTTTCCCCTGGTCTTTGCCGAGTGGCGGGGCCGGCGTTCCCGGAAAAGGGCCGTTTCTTAGGATAGGGCCGGGGGAAAGAGCCGGAGTGAACGCAGGATCTTTAGGGCCTCGAGGGCCCCGCGGAGGTTCCCGTGTTTACGGGCCCCGCGCAGGAAGATTTCTCCCTTTCTGCGGGCCTCGACCAGGGCCAGGATCCGCATTTCCGGGGTGAGCACGGGATGGTGCAGAATCTTGGCCAGGGCCTTGAGACGCCAGAGATCCAGACCGGGAAGCCGCGAAAGCTGATCCGGATGGCCTCCCCTTTTTACGACCAGAGGAAAAGGCAGAAGATGCACCGGATAGCGGGCCGCCAGCCGAAGCCAGAGCTCATAGTCCTCGCACACCGGAAATTCCTCGTCAAAGAGCCCGATCTCCTCCAGGACCCACCGCCGGATCATCACCCCCGAGGGCGAGATCAGACAGAGTTTGATCGCCCGGTGGAAGAAGAAACCGTGCGGTTTCCGGTGTTTTCCCCGGGGTCTTATCCGGCGGCCCTCCTTGATCCAGATTTCCTCCGGCTGGACCGCCACCGCCTCGGGATGCTCCCGCAGATAGGCCACCTGAAGGGCCACCTTGGAGGGAAGCCATAGATCGTCGCTGTCCAGGAAGGCCAGCAACTCTCCGCGGGAGATCCTTATCCCCCGGTTGCGGGCCGCAGCCGGGCCACCCCTTCTCCCCATCCGGTGGTAGATCACCGGATAACGGCCGACCACATAAGGGGTAGCGTCGGTGGAGGCGTCGTCCACCACGATGATTTCCAGAGGGCGATAGGTCTGAGCCAGAACCGATGCCAGGGCTTCCTTCAGGAAATAGGCCCGATTACGGACGGGAATGATCACCGAGACCAGCATCTCTTTTACTCTACCTCTTGCCTGGCGAGGGTGAAGCCTTAACTTTTTAACCGAAAGATATCCGGAGAAAAAGACCGAAAAAGGGAGTTAAAATCCTAAAAAGGGGGTGATAGTATGCCTATTAATTGGACCTGGGATCCTTTTGAGGAATTCGAGCGTATTCGTGCGGAGCTGGATCGGCTGCTGGAATGGGCGAGTCCGGTAAGGAGTATTCGCGGGGAGGAGATCTATCCGCGCATCAATGTGGGGGAGAGTGCCGAGGAGGTGCTGGTGTACATCTTCGCTCCGGGAGTGGATCCGGGGAAGGTGGAGCTTTCGCTGGAGGGCAACGTGCTTTCGGTGTCCGGGGAGAGGGATAGCGAGGCCGAGCTGGGGGTAAAGGAGGTGCGTCCGGAGCGGTTTCTCCGGCAGGAGCGGTTCTCGGGCAAGTTCTCCCGGGTGTTGACCCTTCCCGAATCGGTGGATCCCGAGAAGGTGGAGGCGGAATACCGGAACGGGATTATCCTGGTGAGAATCGGGAAGAAGGCGGAGCGTCGTGCCCGTAAGATCGAGGTCAAGACCTCCTAAGGGAAATAAAAATCTTTGAAAGGAGGTGATAAGCCATGGCGGAAAGGCAGGAACTTGCTCCGCGGCAGGAGGGTCGTCCGGAGAGGACCCCGCGGCGAAGGGCCATGTCCCCTCCGGTGGATGTCTATGAGACCGATGAGGGGTTGATCCTTCTGGCGGATATGCCCGGGGTAACCCCGGAGAGCCTGGAGGTGAAGGTGGAGGACAATGTGCTCCACCTGCGGGGAGAGATCGCGGAGGCTCCGGGCGAGGAGGTGCGTCCGGAATACGTGGAGGTGCGGGGTCGAGAGTACTATCGGGCCTTCACCCTGGGGCCGGAGTTCGATCAGGAAAAGATCGAAGCCACCCTCAAACACGGCGTTCTCAGGCTCTTCATCCCCAAGGTGGAGTCCGAGCGGCCTCGCCGCATCGAGATCAAGACGGTCCAGTAGGGGAAAGGGGAGGGGGCTATCCCCTCCCCTCCCGCAGGCGTTCCAGATCCTCGGGAGTGTCCACCTCCGGACAGGCGTAAGGGGTGATGGTAACGGCAATAGGGTAGCCGTTTTCAAGGGCCCTTAGTTGTTCCAGTTTTTCGGCCTGTTCCAGTTCTCCCGGCGGCAGGGTGACGAAAAGATCCAGGAATTCCTTGCGATAGGCATAGAGACCGATGTGTCGCAGGTACTGCGGGGATTTTCCCGGCGGACGAAAATAGGGAATGGGAGAACGGGAGAAATAGAGGGCCCTTCCCTGGCGATCCAGCACCACCTTTACCCGGTTGGGGTCTTCTATCTCCTCGGGATTTTCCATGGGGATGGCCAGGGTGGCCATGGGGATTTCTCCGGAAAGAAGGAGAGGCCTTACCAGATCCTCCAGGGCCTCCGGGGCGAGGAGGGGTTGGTCCCCCTGGATATTGACCACGATATCTCCGTCGGCCAGTCCCAGGATCCCGGCGGCCTCGGCGATGCGTTCCGTACCGCAGGTGTGTTCCGGGGAGGTCATGAGGGCCTCCCCGCCGAAGTCTCTGACCGTGCGCAAGATCCGTTCGTCGTCGGTGGCCACCACCACCTTTTCCAGAATCTCGCTGCTTCGGGCCCGTTCATAGACATGCTGGATCAGGGGTTTCCCCCAGAGATCGGCCAGGGGTTTTCCGGGAAAACGGGTGGAACCGTATCGGGCCGGGATGATCCCCACGATGCGCATGGGCCTCCTCCTTGACGGCTTTTGCCGAAGATGATTTACTCAAGTTTAAACCAAACTCCGGAGAAGGAAAAATGAAAATAAACCGTATTTTGTCGGTTCTCCTGCTTATTTTCCTCTGGGTGGCTTCAGTTCGGGCTGGGGTCCCCAAAAAGATCGCCATCCTTCCCTTCAGGGTTCACGCCGCTCAGGATCTTTCCTACGTGCAGGAAGGGATTCAGGACATGCTGGTTACCCGGCTTTTTGCCCCGGGTCAGGTGGAGACGGTAGATCCCGAGGTGGTGAAAAAGGCCCTGTCCCAGGTAAAAGGCCCCCTCACCCGCGAGAAGGCCCGGGCCCTGGGGCAGAAGCTGGGGGTGGATTATGTACTCTTCGGGAGTGTGAGTGTCTTCGGGAATACGGTGAGTGTGGATGCGGAGCTGGTTCCGGTCAACGGTTCGCGTCCTCCGGTGGCCCTTTACACCCAGGTAAAGGGTCTGGGGCAGGTGATTCCGGCTCTGGCCTCTTTTGCGGAGCGTTCGCGGAAATATATCCTGGGCGAGGCCGTTCCTTCCGGGCCGGTAACGGTGGCTTCCTCTCCCCCCAAGGCTCCGGCTCCGATCACCGCTCCGCCTCCCAAGGCGCCGGCGGTGCCTCCTTCCCGGATGCATCCGGAAAAACTGGTAGAGGCGGCTCCGCCCCCTCCCCCCTCCCGGCAAGTGCAGGTCCAATCCCGGGCCTCCGGTATGCCTCCCGCGCATTATACCGATGTGGATCAATGGCCGGACTATCCCCCGCCGGAGGAGGCCTTACCTCCGGTCCGGCGTTCGGGTACGGCTCAGCCTCCGGTGGCTTACTCTCAAAACACCCCTTCCGCCCCTCCCAAGCGCAAGAAAAAGTCCTTCTTCCGGAGGGTAACCTCCAAGCTCTGGCCCTTCGGAAAGAAGGAAAAGGAGGTCCGGGTCAGCGAGGTGCCTCCCCCACCTCCACCACCTCCACCCCCAGCAGCGCCAGGCTCGCCTTCCCGAGGGGTAGCCTCCAGTTCGGGTTACGGTGGTTCTGCCGGGGCTTCATCCCCGTCTTCCGCGGCCTCTCCGCAGCCTCCCACGGCTCCGCCTCAGCCTCCCACGGCTCCGCCTCCGTATCCGGCCCGTCCCCCTGCGGCGCCGCCTGCCGGGGCGGCGGCTCCCTCCTCCGGGGGAGGTCAGACCTGGCAGTGGTATTGAGAAACTCCTGTATGTGCCGGGTGAGCTCCCGGGGGGCGAGTCCGGACCAGGGATAGAGAACGCGCACCCTCTCCCCGAAGGGAGCCCAGAGCACCGGGTCGGTGGGGCCGAAGAGGGCCAGCACCGGCAGGCCCAGGGCCGCAGCCAGGTGGGTCAATCCGGAGTCGTTTCCCACCAGGGCCATGGCTTCGGAAAGGACCTCCAGGGCCTCCTCCAGCGACCGGCTTTGTCTCACGGGAAAGGCTCGAAACTCCGGAGCCAGGTCTTCCTCCGCCGGCCCCAGAAGGATACGGATCTCCGTCCCGGAGAGCCCGCGTAGGGATTCCCGGAGGGCCGAAGGGGGATAACACTTCCATCTCCCTCCGGACCCGGGGTGGACCAGGAGATAGCGGGGCTTGAGGGTAAATCCCCGGGGTCTCAGGAGCCGGGCCTTGGCGAAGGCCCGGGGGTCTCTTCCGGCCTGGATCCACTGGTAAAGAGCGAGATGCACCCTTTCCCGGGGTCGGGTGGGGATGATGCGCAGGGAATCCGGTGCCAGGAGCCGGGCCACGACCTCGGCCAAGGAGGGGTCGCGGGCAAAGACCGTAACCCTGGAGTATAGGTTCCGGGGAGGAGGGACCTCGGTGGAGAAGGCCCGGGCCACCAGTCTGGTTTCGGCAAAGAGTTTGCGGGCCTCGGATCTTGCGGCGAGCCAAGGCTCCTCCCTGGCCAAGGCCCCTATGGCCAGCCGAGAAAGTAGAAGGTCTCCCAGGGCCCCTTCGTGCCAGAGGAGGGTCCTCACCGTGCCGGTCGGCCCACGGTGGCCAGGTAGATGATGGTTTCCTCTTCCCCGTCCAGGTCCAGGAGCTCGTTCATTTCTTCGTCAAAAAAGGCCCCCACCGGGCAGGCGGCCAGCCCCAGGGCTTCGGCAGCCAGAAGGAGGTTCTGAGCCAGATGCCCGGCATCCAGAAAGATGTAGCGCATTCCCCGACTGCCGTATTTGGACATGGTGCGCCGCGGGAGGGCCGACCAGAGGAAGACCACGGCCGCGGTTCGGCAAAAGTCCTGCCCCAGCGCCGCTTCCTTGATGGCGGTTCCGTGGTCACCCTCCCGGAGGAGTTCCAGGACCCAGTCCTGGATTTGGAGATGATATAGCCCCGGGGGAAGGTCCTCCACCCGGTGCACGGAGAGATAGGTCTCGAGGGGATAGAGGGCTCCGGCCGAGGGGGCGGTGCGCAGGAGATATCGACCCGCCCGGGCGGTAACCCCCTGCACCGCCCAGAGAAGGAGGTTCAGTTCCTCCAATTTCAGGGGCCTTCGGGAATAGTTTCTCTGGCTGCGGCGGCGAAGCAAGGTCTGAAAAAGATCCGCCGAAGGGAGAAGGGGGCGGGGTAGGGGGATGCGCCGGGCCCGGGGATAGGTCTTGAAATAAGAGGTGGGGGAGATCTCCTCCCGGGCCCGGAAAAGGTCCCTGCGGGAAAGTTTGGTTCCCTCCAGGAAGGTAAACCCCAGGGAGCTTTGATACTCAGGCATGGCCGCGCCTCTTTCGTTTTTTCTTTTTCTTGGGAAGACTTACCTCCAGGTTAAAGAATTCTTTTTCCCTGGGGAAGATGATCTCGGAGAGCCGCAGCAGAAGAGGAAAATAGCTCTTGCGGGTGAGTTTCCTGGGAGGGGTTTTTCCCTTCAACACGAAATAGCGATAATAAAGGAGCGAGGAGAGGAGGAGCAGGGTTTCCTCGAAGAGTTCCCGGCAGAAGCGGTAGGACCCCAGGATCTCCAGGAGTCTCTTTTCCACCTCCCGCGTGGGGCGTTCGGGTCGGGAGGGCGGTTTCCCGAACCCGTGGGCCAGAAGGTAGGGGTAGAGAAAGAGGGTCAGGGCTTCGGCCTGGGAGAGCTGTCCCTCGGATAGGAGACGATCCGAAACGGAAAGGAGCCGGGAGAGGAACTTCTGGGTCGGGGGAAAGGCGACCAGGGTGCGGTGATAAGAGGGAAAGATTTCCCGGAACAAGCCGCTCTTGAACATCAGGGAGAGCCAGGGTTCGGACCATCCTCCGGTTACGTCCTTGAGCCACTCGTCCCGCAGGCGATAGGGGGAACAGAGGCGGATCTTTTCCCGATGTTTCAGGATCCCCTCCCAGGTACGGGGCTCTATTTCAAAGCCGGCCCGGGCGGCGTGTCTTATCGCCCGCAGCATCCGCACCGGGTCCCGGGTGAAGCGGATATCCGGGTCCCCGATGATCCGGATTATTCCCCGGCGCAGATCTTCCAGCCCTCCCACATAATCCACGATGGTGAAATCGGCTATGTTGTAAAACAGGGCGTTGATGGTGAGATCCCGACGAAAGGCGTCCTGCTGAGGGGTCCCATAGACCTCTTCCTCCTCTTCCTCCAGGTCCTCCGGGCCCCGGAAGGTTACCACCTCTACGAATTTTCCTCCCCGGAAATACACATGAACCAGGCGAAAACGGCGTCCGATGATCCGACTGGCCCGGAAGAGTCTCCGGATTTCCTCCGGACGGGCATCGGTGCCCACATCGAAGTCCTTGGGGGTGAGCCCCAGTAGGAGGTCCCGTACGCTTCCTCCCACCAGATAGGCCAGATAACCCGCGTCGTGCAGACGATAGAGGACCTTGAGGGCCTCGCGGGAGATCATGCGTCGGGAGATAGGATGTTCGGAACGGGGCACGATGCGGGGCTCGGGTGGAGCGTATCCGGGGAAGAGTTCTAGCTGTTTAGGCATGGGAGGATCTTTTGGATAGAGGACGGAAGAGTTTGGGATCGATGCCGTACTTGCGGATCTTGTAGTTCAGAACGCGCAGGGTGGTTCCCAGCAATCTTGCGGCCTTGCTCTGGTTGCCGCGGGTCTCCTTCAGGGCCTCGACGATGAGTTCCTTTTCCACCTTTTTGACCGCCTCCGGAAGGGTTAAGCGGGAAGGGGTATCCGAGCTCCGGGCGGTTTGCAGGCTGGGAGGGAGGTGATAGCTCCGGATTACCTCTTCATCGCAGATGAGCACGGCTCGCTCCATGGCGTTTTCCAGTTCCCGGACGTTCCCGGGCCAGTGGTATTGCATGAGGAGATCTATGGCCGGCGAGGATAGTCGTTTGATCTTTTTCTGATAGCGCTGACAATATTTATCCAGAAAATATTCCGCAAGCGGGATGATATCCGTAGGCCGTTCCCGCAGGGGAGGGATATAGATGGGGAATACCGAAAGTCGGTAGTAGAGGTCCTCCCGGAAGAGCCCTTTTTCCACCAGGTTTTCCAGATTGCGGTTGGTGGCGGCGATGATCCGTACATCCACTTTTACGGGTTCGGTGCCCCCCAGGCGATAGAATTCCTTTTCCTGAAGGGCATGAAGGAGTTTGGCCTGGATGGGCAGGGGTAGATCTCCGATTTCGTCCAGGAAGAGGGTTCCTCCGTGGGCCTTTTCCATGAGCCCGATCTTGCGGGCCTGGGCCCCGGTGAAGGCCCCTCGCTCGTAGCCGAAGAGTTCGCTCTCGAGCAGGGTTTCGGGGATGGCGGTGCAGGGCACGGTTACAAAGGGCCCTTCGGCCCGGGGGCTATTGTAGTGGATAAGTCTGGCGATGAGGGTTTTTCCGGTCCCGGATTCTCCTCTCAGGAGCACGGTGGCCGGGCTGCCGGCCACGCGATTGATCATTTCCAGGACCTCCTGCATCCGGGAGGAGGTGGCGATGAAGTTTTCCAGCTGATAATGTCCTTTGAGTTCCTGTTTGAGTCTCAGATTTTCCTCCAGCAGCCGGGCCCGTTCCTCCTCCAGGGCCTGAAGCTTGGCCACGGTCTGGGCCAGGAGCCCGGCCACGATGGTGAGGAATTGCAGGTTCTGGGCCAGTTCCACGGCGTCGGCGGCGGGTCGATCCACGGAAAGGGTCCCCAGCACCTGCCCCCCGCTCTTTATGGGCACGCAGATGAAGGAGAGCTTGCGTTTTTCCTCCTCCCGCCGGCTCCGGGTCCGATTGAGGAAACGGGGATCCTCACTGATCTGCGGGACGATGATGGGCTGGCCGGTGGCCACCACCTCTCCGGTGATCCCCTCCCCGGGACGGTAGCGTCCCCGCCGTCGGGCCTCCTCGGAGAGACCGTGGGCTACCTCGATCTGGATCTCGCCGGTGCGGGGGTTGAAGATGGTGATGGTGCCCCGTTTGAGGGCGAAACGCTCCGAAAGCACCCCCAGCGTCTTCTCCAGGGCCTCGCGCAGCTCCAGGGTGCTGGCCAGGGTGCTGGCAATTTCGTAGAGACAGGTTATTTCCTCAAGGCTATGCTGGGTCATCCCCCTCACACCGTTTCTCCCATAAAATTTACAATTTTGCAATTCTACCCCCCTCCCACCCACCGGGCAAGCCCGAATCGTGCCTTCCTTGGTCTCCTTGACAAAAATATTTAATTAGAGTAACATACTCCAAAAATTTTTGAGGGTTGAGGTCATGAAGATCACGCAGGCCGAGGATTACGGTATCAGGTGTGTGTTATATCTGGCCAAGTATCCGCGGCAGGTGGTGCCGCGCTGGAAGATTGCCCGGGCCATGGACATTCCCGAACCCTTTCTGGCCAAGATTGCGCAGGATCTGGCTCGGGCCGGGATCATAGACATCATCCGGGGCCGGAAGGGGGGCTACCGACTGCGCATCCCTCCCGAGGAACTCACTCTCCTCCAGGTGGTGGAGGCCATGACCGGGGAGCTCTTCCTCAGTCCCTGCGTGCTGGATCCCCGCAACTGTAAGCGTCAGCCCCTGTGTCCCGTGCACCTGAAGTGGAAGGAACTGGTGGAGATGGTGCGGAACAAGCTCCAGCAGACCACCTTTGCCGAGCTGGTCCGGGAGGAGATCTGTCTGGTTGACAAACGTCGGAAAAAGGCTCATCATTCCTGATTAAGGGGGGTGATAACCATGAAATGAAAATTCGGCTCTCAAAATAGTTAAATTCTTTATCTATTTAATGTATCTGGTCAATTTCCGAAAAGGAGGTTGAAGATGGATGTGTTATGGGCCTCGAGATTGCAATTCGCCGTAGCGGCATCCTTTCATTTCCTTTTTGTTCCTCTCACCCTGGGGCTTTCGGTTCTCACCGCCATTCTGGAGACCCTGTATGTAAAGACCGGCGATGAAGACTATCGCCGGGCGGCTAAGTTCTGGGGAAGGCTTTTTCTCATCAATTTCGCCCTGGGGGTGGTTACAGGCATCACTCTGGAATTCCAGTTCGGGACCAACTGGCGGTATTATTCCGAATACGTAGGAGACATCTTCGGGTCTCTTCTGGCCATCGAGGCCACGCTGGCCTTTTTTCTGGAGTCCACCTTTGTGGCGGTGTGGGCCTTCGGCTGGAACCGGCTTTCTCCCAAGCTTCACTGTGTGGCCATCTGGCTGGTGGCTCTGGCTTCCAATATTTCCGCCTTCTGGATCCTCATGGCCAATGGCTGGATGCAGCATCCCGTGGGTTATGTTCTCCGGCACGGGCGGGCCGAGCTGCAGAGTTTTGCGGCCGTGGTCTTGAATAAGTTTGCCTGGCTGGAATTCCTGCACACCGTTCCGGCGGCCTATATTCTTTCGGGTTTCTTCGTGCTCGGGGTTTCGGCCTGGCATCTGCTCCGGAAGAACGAGGTGGAATTCTTCCGCAAAAGTTTCCGGGTGGCCGCGGTATGGACGGTAATCTTCGCCCTGTTTGTCTTTGTGGAGGGGCATCTCCATGGCACCGAGGTGGCGCATACCCAGCCCGCCAAGCTTGCGGCCATGGAGGCCCTGTGGGAGACCCAGCGCGGTGCTCCCTGGACCCTTTTTGCCCTTCCCGACCCGCAAAACGAGCGTAATATCGTGGAAATCAAGATTCCCAAGGTCCTGAGTCTCCTGGCCTTCCATTCCACCCAGGCCGAGGTGAAAGGCCTCAAGGCCTTCCCGCCTCAGGATCGTCCTCCGGTATCCTTTACCTTCTGGAGCTTTCGGATCATGGTTTTTCTGGGGATCTGGTTCGTCCTGGCCAGCCTTTGGGCTTTCAAACACCGGAAAGACCCCCTGGCTTCCCCCTGGCTTTTGCGGGCCCTGATCTGGACCATACCCCTTCCTTATCTGGCCATCGAGGCCGGCTGGATGGTGGCCGAGGTGGGGCGTCAACCCTGGATCGTTTACGGGGTCATGAAGACCGCTCAGGCCGTTTCTCATCTCTCTCCGGCCCAGGTTACGGCCACCCTGGTGGCCTTCGTGATCTTTTACACCGTGCTGGGGGTGATCGATTTCTGGTTGCTGGCCCATTATGCCCGTAAAGGCCCTGAGCCGGTAAGAGCCTAGAAATTTAAAGTAAGGAGGGTTGAGTCATGGGACACAATATCTTTCAGATAATCTGGTTTATTCTCTGGGGGGTGCTGTGGGCGGGCTATTTTGTCCTGGATGGGTTCGATCTGGGGGCCGGTATCCTTCTTCCCTGTGTCACCCGCAACGAGATCGAACGGCGTGCGGTTTATCAGGCCATCGGTCCTTTCTGGGACGGTAACGAGGTCTGGCTCATTACCGCCGGTGGGGCCACCTTCGCCGCCTTCCCCAAGACCTATGCGGTGATGTTCAGCGGCCTCTATACCGCACTCTATCTCCTGCTCTTCGG
>WGAR01000109.1 GCA_015494725.1 Thermodesulfobacteriaceae bacterium
GTAGCCAGGATCCTGGCCCGGGAAAAGATCTATGGATTCGGAATCTCCGAACCCGAGGAAGGGGAAAGATTACGGAAGGCCGGCCTGATCCTTCCCCTCCTTCTCCTTTCCGGCTTCGAGACCGACTGGCTTCCGGATTTGATCCGGCTCCGTCTCATCCCGGCCATCACCTCCCTGCGCATGCTCCAGGCAGCGGCAGAGTTCACCCGGCGTAAGGGGGTCTCCCTGGAGGTGCATCTTAAGCTGGATACCGGTATGCATCGCTACGGGATAGAACCCCGGGAAATCCCCCTCCTGTTGCAAATCCTTAAGGAAAATCCCCAATTACGCCCGGTAGGACTCATGACTCATCTGGCCTGTGCTGAAAAACCGGAGGATCCTCTCACTCACAAACAGCTCGAGACCTTCCATAGTCTCAGGGAAAAACTACAGGGCCACCTCCCCTCCCTGCGATATTTTCACGCGGCCAATTCCGCGGGGATTATCTTTCTGCGCGGGGCCGGAGGCAACCTGGTCCGTCCGGGGATCTCCCTTTACGGAAGCTACCCCTCTTTTCGGGCCCGAGCCCGTGTTAAACTAAAACCGGTCATGACCCTTAAGAGCCGAATTCTGGAACTCCGGGAATTACCAGCCGGGGAGGCCCTGGGATACGGCCCCCTCTACCGGGCCCCCAGCCGAAGACGTATAGCCCTGGTTCCGGTGGGCTACGACGATGGCTACCCCCGCAGCCTGAGCAACAAGGGTTTCGCCTGGGTTCGGGGACGAAGGGTGCCCGTGGTGGGGGCCGTATCCATGCGGTGTCTCACCCTGGATGTAACCGAGGTGGAGGGAATACAGCCCGGAGAGGAGATTATTCTCCTAGGAGGCCCCAGGGAGGAGGTCCCGGTGGACGAACTTGCCGATCTCGCCGGCACCATCAGTTACGAACTCCTCTGTGCTCTGGGGCGTCGAATTCCCAGGATGTATCGAGATGTTTAACATCGGTTTTCCGGAAATGGTGGTCATTTTCCTGGTGGCCCTGGTGGTGCTGGGGCCGGAGAAGCTTCCCGAGCTGGGAAGGGCTCTGGCCCGGTTAACCGTGGAATTCCGCCGGGCCACCGAGGAACTTAAACGCGAACTGGCGCTGGATGAAATCGAGGAAACCCGCGAAGAGTGGCAAAAGATGAAAAAGGAACTCAAGGAGCCGCTGGAGGATGCTTCCTCATCGGGATCTTCCCCGTCTTCCTCTTGAAGTTCACCTGGCTGAACTGAGAAAACGCCTCCTGGTTACTATCTCGGTTCTTTTCTTCCTCTGGTGTCTCCTTTTCGTACTCTTTCCCCATCTCACCCCTTTTCTCCTCTGGCCTTATCGTCGGGCCATGGGACAGGGGAAGATCCCCCTGGTGTTTACCACCCTTCCCGAGGGCATCATGGCCGCCCTCAAGGCCACCTTCTTCCTGGCTCTTATTCTCACTCTTCCCCTGGCCATCTATCAGGGCTGGAGCTATATCTCACCGGGCCTCTATCCCCAGGAAAAACGGGTGGGAAAAAGACTCCTTATTCTCTCTTTCTTCCTGATGCTCTTCGGTCTGGCCCTGGGATACTTCGTTTGGCTTCCGGTCCTGCTTCACTTCTTTCTGAGCTTCGGTTACGCCCATTTCGAGGCCAACCTTCGGGTCCAGAATTACCTCGCCTTTCTGGGAAAAACCCTTCTGGTCTCGGCCCTGGTGGCCGAAATTCCCCTGGGAGTGGCCCTCCTGGTCAAGGTCAAGGTCCTCTCCCGCGGCCTTTTCTCCCGCAAAAAATGGTATTTCCTGGGGGGCATCTATCTTCTGGCCCTCTTTCTGGTCCCCGGAGACTTTCTTTCCCAGATACTCCTTTTTCTGAGTTTTTACGTCCTTCTGGAATTGGGTTTTGTTTTAGCTAAAATATTTTAAAAAAATATGAAAATCGGTCTTAACTGTCCCCAAGTAACCGGAAAAAGCTTAGAAAACCTTTTAAGGCCTTTGACCCGGACCCTACCTCAGAGTATATTATCTAAAAACCGAAAAAGGAGGAGGATTATGCGTAAATGGGTCGTTATGTTGGGTGTGATGGGGTTAATTTTGGGTGTTTACGGAGTAGGCACGGGGAGCTGTAACGAAGGGCCCAAGGTAATCAAATTACCCGCCCCCAAGATGGCCCACACCACGGTGGTCTTCCCTCACTGGATGCACCAGAACGTACTTAAGGGAAACTGCGGTGAGTGCCATCATAGCCGCACCGCGGACTGGAAACAGGTTCCCTATAAGAAGGGGATGAAGATCCAGAAGTGTGAGACCTGTCATAACAAGCAGCATCCCAATCCCAAACTGCGGAGTGTAAAGAATGCCATGCACATCAACTGCCGGGGCTGCCACAAGGCCATGAAGAAGGAAGGCAAGAAGACCGGCCCCACCGCCTGTTTCGGATGCCATAAGAAGAAGTAAGCATCCCTTTCTCTAAGGTCTCCTTTGAAGGGGGGGTTATCCCCCCTTTTTCTTTGAAGTGCAAATAATCCCTTCCACTTGTTCAGATCCCGAAGAGCGTGTTAAATTGTTACTAAGAACTTCATAGATCCTATCAGGGAGGGCTTATGGCTGACCGCTTAAAGAAGATGATCCCGGAAAAGGACGAGCCGGTATTTCCTATCGGGGTGGCGGCCAAGATCCTGGGTGTAAATCCCAGAACCCTCAAAATCTACGAACAGGAAGGGCTGGTTAAACCGGTAAAAAAGGGCAATAAACGTTATTTTTCCTATAACGATATCGAGTGGCTCAAGTGCCTGCGTTCCTTTATCCATGAGGAAGGTATCAGCATTCCCGGCATCAAAAAACTTCTGGAATTAACCCCCTGCTGGGTGATCAAGAATTGTCCGGAGGAAGTCCGGAAGGAATGCACCGCCTATCGCGACCGCACCAAGCCCTGCTGGCAGCTGGTCAACTCCACCTGCAAGAAAATGGAAAAGTGTGAGACCTGCGAGATCTACCTGCGGGACAAGGAATATCTCCTCCGCAAGGAGGACAAAAAGGCCTCCTGAGCCGCCCGAAGGTTCTTAACTTATTGGCCCTGAGGAGGCACCGGGAGAGGCGGAGGGGTGGGTAGTTTTTCCTGGGGCTTGGTCTTTTCCACCACCGGGGCCTTTTCCATGAGAGAGGCCTTGTTCCGCTGGGCGGCAAGGTAGGTCAGAAAGATGGAATTGGCGAAAAAGAGGATGGCCAGCAGGGCCGTGACCTTGTTCAGAAAGGTACCCGGCCCGGCCCCGCCGAAAATGGCCTGACTCCCGGTGAAAACCGCCCCCACCTCTGAACCCTTTCCCACATTGACCAGCACAATGGCGATAAGAAAAAGGGCCAGAATAACCTGAATCACCACCAACACGGTAAACATAAAGCCGGCCTCCTCTTAAGATCGCCAGAGATTATTACCCCTTTTCCGGAAGGCTGACAAGGGTGAACGATCAGAACACGCTTCCCATAACCGCATGGAGGAGAGAACCCGGATACAATCCGATGATCAACACTCCCAGGGCCGAGATTCCCAGCGCCGCCCAGAGGGAAAGAGAAAACGCCGGCCGGAGCTCACGTTCGGGCTCCCGCATATACATGAACATCACGATGCGCAGATAGGGATAGGCAGCGATAACACTGGCCAGCACCGCCAGCACCGCCAGCCAGGGATGCCCGGCATGCACCACGGAACGGAAAAGATAAAACTTCCCCATAAAACCGGCCGTGGGAGGGATTCCAGTGAGGGAAAACATGAAAAGAAGCATCAGGAGCGCCGGGAAGGGATAGAGTCTGGCCAGACCCTGATAGTCGTAAATGCTTTCTCCTACCCCGCCTTCCCGCTGAAGCAGGGTAACTATACCGAAGGCCCCGATGTTCATGAAGGCGTAGATAAGGAGATAGAGCAGCACCGCCGAAAGCCCCTCCCGCGTCCCGGCGGCGATTCCCAGAAGGATATAGCCGGCATGAGCCACCGAGGAGTAAGCCAGCATGCGTTTGATGTTGGTTTGAACCACGGCCAGGATATTCCCCACAAACATGGTCAGCACGGCAAAAGGTACCAGTAATTTGATCCACATGGGATGGGCCGAGGCAAAGGCCAGCAGGAAGATCCGCCCCAGAGCCGCAAATCCCGCCGCCTTGGCCGCCACGGACATAAAGG
Source organism: Thermodesulfobacteriaceae bacterium (assembly GCA_015494725.1). Lineage (GTDB taxonomy): Bacteria > Desulfobacterota > Thermodesulfobacteria > Thermodesulfobacteriales > Thermodesulfobacteriaceae > Thermosulfurimonas_A. The sequence goes on from WGAR01000109.1 coordinate 4,168, forward strand.
CCGTAACCGGGGTGGGAGCCCCCTCGTAGGCATCCGGGGCCCACATGTGAAAGGGGACCATGGCCACCTTAAACCCCAGGGCCACCAGGAAAAAGGCGATCCCCGCCAGCACCGCCGGATCAACGGACAGGTGTTGATGAATCTTGGCCAGGAAAAGGGTCCCGGTACGACCGTAAATTATCGCCAGCCCCAGGATCAGAAAGGCCGAAGCCAGCGAACCCAGCAGGAAATACTTGAGCCCGCCCTCAAGGCCCCGGGGATCCTTCCAATCCACAGCTACCAGTACATAGATGGAAAGACTCATCAACTCCAGCCCGATATAAATGAGCAGAAGATCCGTACCCGAGGCCATCAGCATCATGCCACAGACCGCAAAATATAAGAGTCCGTAGTATTCCCCGAAATGAAACCCCCTCCGCCGGGCATAGACCGGAGAAATCAGAATACTCAAAAACAGGCTCAGGAGAAAAATGGTCTTGAGAAAAAAGCCATAATGGTCCGCGGTGTAACTCTCTCCAAAGGAAATGCCCAGACTGGTGCGACACAACCACCAGGCCACCAGGGTCCCTAAAAGGGCCGTCCAGAAAAAGAAATCCTTGGCCCGAATGGCCCGATCGAACAGAACCATGAACGAAGCCACCAGCACCAGAAAGATTTCCGGGGCGAGAGCCTTGAAATTAAGCAAAGAGAATGGCATGGAGCCCCTCCTTTATAAGCTGAGTTATGGAAGTGACCGGACCGGCAGCCTGCACATGCTGAAGCAACCCGTTAACCGAGGGATGCATAAAGGAAAGGAAGGACTTGGGATAAATCCCGATCCAGAGCACCAGGATGAGCATGGGAAGCAAGGATACAAGTTCCCGCAGCTTCATCTCCGGAAGTCCGGCAATGTTGGGGTTGACCTTCTGACAGAAGACCCTCTGATACAACCAGAGCATATAGCAGGCCCCCAGAATGACCCCGGTGGCCGCAAACACCGTGGCCCACTTCTTGGCCTGAAAAGTCCCCAGAAGGATCAAGAATTCACCGATAAATCCGTTGGTGCCGGGTAACCCGATGGAGGCCATGGTGAAGACCATGAAAAAGGCCGCATAAATGGGCATCACCGTGGCCAGCCCCCCGTAATAGGAAATCTCACGGCTATGCGTACGATCATAGACAATCCCTACACACATAAAGAGTGCCCCGGTAACCACCCCGTGGTTAATCATCTGGAGGATAGCCCCCTCCACCCCGTTGGCAGTAAGGGAAAAGATCCCCAGGGTCACAAACCCCATGTGACTCACCGAACTATAGGCAATGAGGCGCTTGAGATCGGTCTGAGCCAGACAGGCCAGAGCCCCGTAAATAATGGCAATAATGGAAAGCACCAGCATGGGCACCGCCAGGGCCAGGGTGGCCTTAGGGAAAAAGCTGAGAGAGAAGCGCAGGAATCCGTAGGCCCCCATCTTGATGAGGATCCCGGCCAGGATAACCGAGCCGGCGGTGGGAGCCTCGGTGTGGGCATCCGGCAACCAGGTATGCACCGGCCACATAGGAACCTTTACCGCAAAGGCCGCAAAGAAGGCCAGGAAAAGCAGGACCTGTAAACCGTAGGGGAGCCCCATGCGCATGAGGGTGGGGACCTCGAAGGTCCCGATCTTGAGATAGATCACGATGATACCGATGAGCATTAAGACCGAGCCCAGCAGGGTATAGAGCACGAACTTTATGGTGGCATAGAGGCGACGCGGACCTCCCCAGATCCCGATAATGAGATACATGGGAATGAGCATAGCCTCCCAGAAGACGTAGAAGAGCAGGAGATCCAGGGCACAAAATACCCCGATCATGGCCGCCGAGGTGAGGAGCAGCGCGATATAAAACTCCTTAACCTTATCGGTTATGGATTCCCAGGAAATGAGGATACACAGGACGGTAATAAGAGCGGAAAGCAGGATAAACAATACACTTATCCCATCCACTCCCAGGAAATAATGCGCTCCCAGGGCCTTTATCCAGGTGTGTTTTTCCACAAACTGAAAACCGGAAAAATGCCGATCGAAATGGAACCAGAGCGGAAGGCTCACCGCGAAATCCGCCAGGGCCACGAGCAGGGCCACTATCTTGATCAGGGCTTCCTGACTTCGGGGAATCACAAAGAGAAGGGCCGCCCCTGCTACCGGCAACCATATAATCAACGAAAGCAACGGAAAATCAGCCAACCTGAGATCCACCATAGGCCCCACCCCACTCTAAAAGTAATAGTGTAACAATATAAAGAGCGCCAGAGCCCCGAAAGCGATAAAAAGGGCATAATACTGGACCACCCCGGACTGGAACCTCCGAAGCCCGCTTCCCACCACTCGCACCGTAGCCGGAAGTCCGTTCACCGTGCCCTCAATGACAAAGGTATCCACAATCAGACCCACAAAGGTTTCCGCCACCCACAGGGTGGGTCTGACAATCAGATAATAATAGATTTCATCCCAGTACCATTTCCGGTAGAGATACCGGTAGAAATGCGGAACCCGGCGCGGCAGAAGGGTCTGAAGCGAGGGCTTCTTGATATAGACCAGCCAGGCCAGCCCGATCCCCAGAAGACCGGCCAGGACCGAAATGCTCATAAGTAAAAACTCCAGTGTCTTCTCCGAAAGGGCCATCCCCTCCGGTACGTGTACCTCCGGATGCCCCAGAACCGGAGCCATAAACCGCGCAAAGTGATTGCTTCCCCCCAGGACCTCCGGAATCCCTACCCATCCGGAAAATACCGCCCCGATGGCGATCAACATCAGGGGGATAGTCATTACCCAGGGAGACTCATGAGGTTCCTTCCCGTGAAGGACCTCCCGCCCGCGGAATTCCCCGTGAAAGGCCATAAAAACCACCCGGAAGGAATAAAAAGCGGTAAGAAAGGCCACAAAGGTCCCCACAAACCATACCCATCGACCCCAGGGATAGGCGGAAAAGAAGGCCGAAGCCAGAATCTCGTCCTTACTGAAGAAGCCCGCAAAACCGGGAATACCCGAGATGGAAAGAGAAGCAATGAGGAAGGTCCAGTAGGTGATGGGCATGTATCGCTTCAACCCGCCCATGTAACGCATATCGTTGGGATCCGGGGCATGGTGCATGATATGAATCACACTTCCGGCCCCCAGAAAGAGAAGGGCCTTAAAATAAGCGTGCGTGAAAAGATGGAACATACCCGCCGCAAAGGCCCCCACCCCGCAGGCCATGAACATATAACCCAGCTGCGAGAGGGTGGAATAGGCGATCACCCGCTTGATGTCGAACTGAGTGGGCGCAATGGTGGCGGCCATGAAACAGGTAATGGTACCGGCTGCGGCCACCACCGCCATGGCCACCGGGGACAATTCAAAAATGGAATGACAGCGGGCCACCATGAAGACCCCGGCGGTAACCATGGTGGCAGCGTGGATAAGGGCCGAAACCGGCGTAGGACCCTCCATGGCATCCGGCAACCAGACGTGAAGCGGAAACTGAGCACTCTTACCCAGCGCCCCGCAGAAAAGAAGCAGCGCAATCAGAGTGGGCACCGCCACCGAATGCCCCAGCAGATTCAGCCGGGCATGCGCGATCTCATGTACCCGGGCAAAGACATCCTGATAGTAAAGGCTCCCGAAGAAGACAAAGACCAGAAAGACCCCCAGGGCGAATCCGAAATCACCGAAACGGTTGACAATAAAGGCCTTCTTGGCCGCATCGGCCGCGCTCTTTTTCTCGTACCAGAACCCGATGAGGAGATAGGAACATAAACCCACCGCCTCCCAGCCGAAATAAAGCTGGAGGAAATTGTTGGCCGAAACCAGCATCAACATGGAAAAGGTAAAGAGAGAGATGTAGGAGAAGAATCGATAATATCCCGGATCATCGGCCATATAACCGATGGAATAGACGTGGATAAGAAAGGAAAGAGAGGTAACCATGGCCAGCATCATGGCCGAGAGCGGATCGATCTGAAATCCCACCCCCACTTTGATCCCGGAGGCCGCCATCCAGGTGAAAAGATCAAAATTGGCCCAGGTACCGTGAATCACCGCCCAGAGGACCTTAAGGGAAAGGAGAAAAGACCCGAAAACCGCCAGACAGGGGAGCCAGTGGGCCTTATCCCTGATGTACCGCCGCCCGAAAAGGAGGGTGATCACCGAAGCCAGTAAGGGTAAACCCGGAACCCAGACTACATAATGTAGGGCCTCGCTCGCGTATCTAGCGGTTTCCGCATGCATAGCTCTACCCCTTAAGCATCTTTACTTCGTCCAGATGTACCTCACGAAAACGTTTATAAATGAGAACCACCAGGGAAAGACCGATAGCCGCCTCCGCTGCAGCTACGGCGATTACAAAAAAGACCACGATGTGTCCGGTAACATCCTCCAGGGCCGTCCCCAGAGCGGTCAGGGCTATATTGACCGCGTTAAGCATGAGCTCCACACACAGGAGCACAATGATCACGTTCCGACGGCTTACAAAGCCAAACAACCCCACCGCAAAAAGGGCCAGCGCCAGATAAAGGTACCACTGCAAGGGTATCATCGCCCCTCCTCCCTGATGCGTCTTACTAAAACCACCGCTCCGAGTACAGCCACCAGCAACAGGACTCCGGCGGCCTCAAAGGCCAGGACATATTCCCGAAATAGATGTTCGCCCAGGATCCGGGTATGTCCCTGAGCGAGAAGAGCCCCCGCGGTAAGGATCCCCTTGGGAGGTGCCGGCCGAAAACCCGAAAGCGCCGCTCCGGAAAGGGCCAGAAGGAACAGAATGGCCAAAAAGGCCAGAGGATAAGCACTCAGGAAGCGAGGCCAGGTAATCTCCTCCCGCAGATTGATGAGATAGACCACAAAGAGGAAGAGGACCAGGACCGCACCGGCATATACAATGATCTGGATAGCCGCCAGAAACTCCGCCTGCAGGGTCAGGAAAAGCACCGCCTGGTGCAGGAAAAGCACCAGACTCCAGAGTACGGCCTTGACCGCGTTACGCGAAAAAACCACCAGTAGGGCCGAAACCAGTATGGCTAATGCCAGATACCCGAAAACCAGCTTCTCCATACCCTATACCCCCTCGGCCTTCCTTTTCGGGGCCGGGAGCATCTTCTCCGGCACACCCCTGGGTTTCCAGTAAGGATTGAAATAGGGACGCTTCTGAGTGGTTAAAAACTCGTCCCAGTTGGCCAGGAGCCGCTCCTTATCGAAGTAAAGATCCTCCCGCCGGTAGCCCACATATTCGTAAAATTCCGTAAGCACAATGGCGTTTACCGGACATACCTCCTCACAATATCCGCAGAACACACAACGCAAGGCCTCCACCTCGTAGCGCTTGACCACCATACGTTTGGTCTCGGGATCGCGCTCGGTCTCGATATAAATACATCTGGAAGGACAAACCTTGGCACACCTTAAACAGCCGATGCACCTCTCGCGCCCGGTATTCGGGTCTCTTACCAGGGCATGTCGCCCCCGGAACCCCGGAGCCACCGGCTTGCGCTCCTCCGGGTACTGGACCGTAACCGGACGGGAAAACATCTTGCGCAGCGTAAGCCAGAGACCCTTGGCTATCTCGGTAAGGAATATGGTTCTGATCGGATTCATTCCCGCTCTCCTACCACCAAAGCTTTAACCCTCCGGTGATCACAATATTGAGCAAGGCCAGAGGAATGAGTACCTTCCATCCCAACCCCATGAGCTGATCGTATCGATAACGGGGTAAGGTGGCCCGCACCCAGATATAGAAGAAAAGCAGGGCATAGAGCTTGATCAGGAACCAGAAGAAAGGCAGCCCGGGCACCTCGAAGGGACCGGCCCACCCCCCCAGGAAACAGGTTACCGCCACTGCACTCATAACCACCATGCCGAAGTATTCGGCCAGATAGAACAAAGCAAAGCGAATGGCACTGTATTCCACAAAATATCCGGCTACCAGCTCGGTTTCCGCCTCGGGGAGATCAAAGGGAACCCGGTTGGTCTCGGCAATGGCCGAAACCATGAAAACAAAGAAACCGATGATCTGGGGAAGGGCATAAATCTTAAAAGGGCTGGAGATCTGGGCCTTCACGATCTCGGAAAGGTTCATGGACCCGGCCATAAGCATGACCCCAACCAGGGAGAGGGCCATGGCCACCTCGTAACTCACCACCTGCGCCGAGGCCCGCAACCCCCCCAGAAAGGCATAACGCGAATTGGAAGACCACCCGGCCAGGATCACCCCGTAAGAGGAAAGCGAACTCAGGGCCAGGATCACCAGAAGCCCCACGTTTACATCCGCCAGCACAAAACGGTTCCAGATCGGAATTACCGCCAGACTGGTCGCCCCGGCCACCAGGGAAATAAAAGGAGCCAGGTAAAAAAGCCCCTTGTCCGCCCCCAGAGGAACAATGTCTTCCTTGGCCAGAAGCTTTACCACGTCGGCGATGGGCTGAAGCAACCCCCGGGGCCCCACCCGGTTCGGCCCCAGTCGCTGCTGCATGTGCCCGATAACCTTTCGCTCCGCATAGGTGGTATAGGCCACGTGCAGGAGGGCCACCACCAGCAGGACCAGAGCCTCCACGATCAGGATAATCCCCGGCAGGGCCGCTTTAAGGATGGCCTCCATACTCTCCCCCCTACCGATCACATTCCCCGAGCACTACGTCCAGCGTACCGATAACGGCAATAATATCCGCCACCATATGCCCCTTTACCATCTCGGGAATAGCCGAGATATGGACAAAGGACGGAGCCCGAACCCGCACCCGCCAGGGTTTACCCGAACCATCGCTCACGATGTAGTACCCCAGCTCCCCCTTGGGGGCCTCGATGGAAACATACACCTCTCCCTCGGGAACCACCGGCACTTCCTCACCCTTGACCATGAACCCCTTTTTGGGATGGGGTACCGCCCGGGGGGCCTTCTTCTTTTCGGGCATAAGCAGATCCGGCGCCCCCTCCGCCACCACCGGCTCCCCTTCGGTCTGGGCCAGTTTGTCCAGACACTGCCGGATGATCCGGTTGGCCTGGCGCATCTCCTCCATGCGCACCCGGTACCGATCGTAGGTGTCTCCGTTCTTCCCTACCGGGACCTCGAATTCCACCTCGTCGTAAGCATCGTAGGGTCGGAACTTACGCACATCGTAAGGAACCCCCGAACCCCGCAGAGACGGCCCGGTGAGCCCCATATTGAGGGCCTTCTCCGGCGGGACCACCGCAATGCCTTTGGTTCGCCGGAGCCAGATCCGGTTTACATCGATAAGGGTTTCGTAATCCGTAATTCGGGTGGGAAACTCCTCGGTAAATTGATACAGCTCGTCTATGATTTCCGGGGTGAAATCCAGCCGGACCCCTCCGATGCGAGGATAGCTTACCGTGAGCCGGGCCCCGCAGATCTTTTCATAGATATCCAGCAACCATTCACGATCCCGGAAACAATAGAGAAAGACCGTCATGGCCCCGATATCCAGGGCATGCGTGGCCAGCCAGAGTAGATGGCTGGAGATACGGGCCATCTCACAGACGATGGTACGCAGCAAGCGAGCCCGACGGGGAACCTCCAGCCCCAGAAGCTTCTCCACCGCCAGACAGTAACCGGTATTGTTGGCTGCCGAGGAGATGTAATCCAGCCGATCGGTAAGGACCATGGCCTGGGTATAGGTCATGTTTTCGGAAAGCTTTTCCAGCCCCCGATGGAGATACCCGATGCGGGGATCACACCGGACCACGGTCTCACCGTCGAGCTCCAGATAGAGCCGCAGGACCCCGTGGGTGGAGGGATGCTGCGGCCCCATATTCACCACAAAAGGCTCCTCCCACTCGGGATGGCCTATCTTCCGGGTATAAAGTTCCAGTGTAGGCGCCATCCTAACCTCCCCTTACCCGCCGATCCCCCCATTCATAACGGGAAAGCTCCCGGGCCTTTTCCCGCAACTCGGCGTAATCCTTCCATTCCTCCTCGGGCTCCAGAGGATAATCCTTGCGCAGGGGATGACCCGACCAGTTTTCCGGCATCAAAAGACGCCGCAGATCCGGATGCCCCTCGAAACGGATCCCCAGAAGATCGTAACATTCCCTTTCGAACCAGTTAGCCACCCGCCAGATGGAGGTTACCGAAGGAACCCGGGGATCGGACTCCGGAACCGGAACCTTTATCCGCAGGAGTTCACGCCGCGAAAGGGAATAGAGATTATAAACCACCTCGAAACGTTCGGCCTTCTTCCTCTTGCCCTTCCACCCCAGATAATCCACCCCGCAAAGATCAGCCAGGTGTTTAAAGTCAAGCTCATCGTGCAGGAAACGCATCACCTGCGGAAGGACCTCCCGGGAAACGTATATCCCGATTTGATCGGCGGTGGTCTCTTCCCCCAGGATGGCTGCCCCAAACTTTTCCTTGAGTATCTCCACCACGCTCATGACTATCTCCAGAACCCCCAGTGACCGGCCTCCCGCCGGATTTTTTCCTGCAACTTCATCAGGCCATACATCAGGGCCTCGGGACGGGGCGGACACCCCGGAATATATACATCCACCGGAAGGAATTCGTCGCATCCCTGTACCGTGGAATAGGTGCGAAAGACGCCTCCGGAGCAGGCACAACTACCCATGGCGATCACATACCGGGGCTCGGGCATCTGATCGTAAACCCGGCGCACCACCGGAGCCATCTTTTTGGTAACCGTACCGGCCACAATAAGCACGTCCGCCTGACGCGGGGAAGCCCGAAAGATGATCCCGAAGCGATCCAGATCGTGATGGCTGGCCCCGGTGGCCATCATCTCGATGGCGCAACAGGCCAGCCCGAAGGTCATGGGCCATAGAGAACCGGTTCGGGCCCAGTTAATAAGCTTGTCCAGCGGGGTGATAAAGGCCGGCGTATCCGGAATCTGCCTTACGCCAGGAGCTATCTCTACGGTGTCTTTTTCTACTCCCATTGAAAGGCCCCCCTGATCCAGGCATAGACATAGGCTACCAGCAAGAGAGCGATGAAAACGATCATCTCCACATAGGCAAAGGCCCCCAGGTGCCCAAAGGAAACCGCCCAGGGATAAAGGAACACCGCCTCCACATCGAAGACCACAAAGAGGATGGCAATGGCATAAAACTTTACCGAGAAGGGATGACGGGGTTCACCCGAAGGGGGAAGACCGCACTCATATCGCACCAGCTTCTCGGAATAAGGGCGACGTAGGGCCAGGATCTGATTGGCGATGGTCATGGAAAGACCGATAATAAAGACCAGTATGGCCAGAATAAGGATCGGCAAATACTTGGCTGCCAGTACCGTTTCCCCCACCCTACCCCTCCTTCTTGGCGGCGGCCTCTTTCTTCGGAGCCGCCTTCTTGGCCGCGGGCTTCTTGGCCGGAGGCTTCACCTCCTTCACCGCTAGCGCCTCGTTGGGACAGGCGGCCACACAATAGGGTTTTTCCCCTCCGGCTACTCGATCCTTACACAGGTCGCACTTGTTGATCTTTCCGGTGTGAGGATTGAACTCCGGCACCCCCCAGGGACAGGCATAGACGCAGTTGACACACCCCACACACAGATCCTCCACCACAAAGACCACTTCATTTTCGCGACGCATAGCCCCGGTGGGGCAAACCGCCGCACACTGGGGCCGCTTGCATTGCATACAGGAAAAATAAACAAAAGCCTTACCGGCCTTAAGAATGCGACAGTTGGAAACCCCCTGGTGGGCTTCGGCACAGGCTGAAATACAGGAAGCGCAACCGTCACATTTTTCGGAATTATGAACTACCGTGTAGGGCATGGTTTATATAAACCCAAGCCTCTAAAAAAAGTCAACCCTGAACAGCCTTTGTTCTCCAGCCTTTCGGAGAATATTTCCCCTTTTTGTGGGGTTTTTCTCCCCGGATCTAACGATCTTCCCCCCGGAGGAGGACTTCGATCTCTCCCCAGGGAAGATTCTGGATGAGAATGCATACCTGACGAAAAGAAAGGTCCAGCAAAGCCAGAAAAAGAGCGGCGATCTCCAGTTTCTCGGTAAGATGGGCCGAAAGCTCGGTAAAGGAGGTCTTTCTTTTCCGGGCTAATTCCTCCAGGACCTGACGACGCATCTTCTGAAAAAGGGGTTTGAGCCGGGTGAGTTCCAGAGGAGGTGGAGATTCTCTCTCCAGCACCCGGGCCAGGGCGAGAAGCAGTTGTTCCAGAGTTCCCTGGAGTTCGGCCGGAGGGGGATCCTCGCCCGGAGAACAAAAAACGTCCCATCCCAGTTTCTCCCGCCCCTCCAGAACCCTTCCCCATCCCGAAAGAGGTTCTTCCTTTTTTTCCAGCGGAGGGGTACCTTCCTCCTCCTTCGCTTCGGATTCCACGGGAAGAAGAGAACGGCTTTTAAGATAGAGAAGATAGGAGGTGAGATGGAGGAATTCCGAGGCCCGGTCCAGCCCCTGGGACAAAAACTGATCCAGCCGGGCCAGATAGGAGCGGGTCAGAAGAGACAGGTCCAGCTCCAGGACCTCCAGAGGGCGAGCCTTTACCCTTTCCAGCAGATTTCGATCCAGTTCCAGGGGTTCCAAAGGAGGCATCTTGACCTAGGTCAAATCGTACTTACTGGGTCTTATGTTAAAGCAAGGGGAGAAAATCTGTAAAGGAGGGGGATGGGTATGAGAAAAGGTCTTTTAAAATGGGGTTTAGTTTTAGTGGCTCTGGTTCTCTGGCCCCTGGGGGCCCAGGCCAGGCCCTCCAAGTGTGAGGAATGTCACCTCAAGGTTACTCCCGGAATCGTAAAGGATTTCCACCGCTCCAAGATGTCCAAGGTGCTGGCCTGTTACAGCTGTCACGGCAAGGACCACATGAGCGCGGACGACGTGGAGA
>WGAR01000110.1 GCA_015494725.1 Thermodesulfobacteriaceae bacterium
GAAAGTCCCTGGAGGAGGACCTCCTGGAAGCTTTCGCGTACCTCCTGATTGGGGTAGCCCAGGGTCAGGGTGCGGCCCTTGACCTCGTTAATGGTGAGGTAGCCGGCCTGATACATCACCGCTTCCACGGTGAGATTTTCCAGGTCGAAGGCCTGAAGGAAGTTGTCGGAGACGCGGAAGTGTTCGAGTTCGGGGATACGCCAGGGTTTTTCCTTAAGCCAGTTCACCAGGAAGGTGGGGGTTCCGGTCTTGAACCAGAAGTTTTCAAAGCTTCGCCAGGAAAGACAGTACATGACCGAGATGGGGTTATAGACCCGGAGGTCGCGCCGGGGGCTGAAGCGATAGCCGTTATACCAGAGGCGGATTTCGGAAAGGCATTCCTCGCGGCTCTTAAAGCCCTTTTCCTCACCGAGCCGGTCGAGGTGCTCCGGGAAAAACCTTACCATTTCCTCCTCGGTGTAGCCCAGAAAGTCGGCAAACTCGGGATGCAGGGTGATATCCACCAGGTTGTTCCATTCGGAGAAGATGGAGACCTTGGTGAAGTAGGAGACGCCGGTGACGAAGACGAAGGCCAGTTCATCCACCACCCCTGTGCCTTTGAGCACCCCGAAGAAATTCTTTAAGACCTCGCGGTTTTGGCGGGCGATGTTCATCCTTTCTTCGCCCAGGCCCAGGTGGTCCAGGATGGGTTTATCGTATTCGTCGATGAGTATCACCACCGGGCGGCCCATCTTCCGGTAAAGGGCCTTAATCAACCGGTCGAATCTTTCCCGGAGATCTCCCTCGGGAAGATCCACGCCGTAATCTTCGGCATAAGTTGTGAGGCGATAATGGAGTCCTTTTTTTAGATTTTCGGCGTTTTCATGGGAGATTTCGTTAAAATCGAAGATGAGGACCGGGTGTTCGGCGAAGTCCCACTTATCGTAGATATAAAGCCCCTCAAAGAGCTTGCGGTTTCCGCGGAAGAGTTCCTTCAAGGTATTGATGGTAAGGGATTTTCCGAATCTTCGGGGGCGGGAGAGGAAGTAGCAGATGCCCTCGGTTACCAGGCGGTGGATCCAGGGGGTTTTGTCCACATAGACCCAGCCCCGCTCCCGGATCTGTTTGAAGGAGGAGGTATCCAGGGGCAGCCGTTTCATAAGCCTAGGATATCCGGAAACTTTGGCCTTGAGAAGCGGTATCGTTCGGAGGTTGTTTGGGGGGGCGGAGGTTTGTGGTAGTATATGTTTGAGATGCGGCGTGTTCTGGTGGTTCCCATCGGCAGGGTGTTCGGTCCGTGGCTGGAGCGTTTCCTGCGTGAGCTTTCCGAGTTCTGGCGGGTCCAGGTAGAGCTTTCCCGGCCCATTACCCCTCCGGCTGCGGCCTTTCATCCCCGTTTGCGCAAGTTTTTCGCCCCTTATGTGGCAGAATTTCTGCGTAGCGTTTCCGGGGAGGTCGATTTTGTGCTGGGGGTTTGCGGGGAGGAGCTTTATTCCCCCAGGAGTCCCCTGGTCTTTGTGGAGGTGAGTTTTTCCTCCCGTTCGGCCCTGGTTTCGGCCCGTAACCTCCAGGAATTTCTCTTCGGGACCGAGCCGGAGAGGCTTCTGGTGGAACGTCTGCGCAAGGAGTCCATTCGGGCCCTGGGGCATCTCCTGGGGCTGGGGTCCTGTCCCGATCCCCTGTGCGTAATGCATCCCCCTTCCTCCCTGATGGAACTCGATCTCAAGGGCACCGATTTCTGTCCGCAGTGCCGGATGCGTCTGCAGATGCTTCACCTGGTCCGCGGGGAGGTCCGAGCAGCCCCTTGATCGGAGTCTTCGATTCGGGCATAGGAGGGCTTACCGTCCTGAGGGAGCTGGTGCGCCGGCTTCCGGGGTATCGTTTTGTCTATTTCGGGGATACGGCTCGCACACCTTACGGAACCAAAAGTCCGGAAACCATCATTCGTTATGCCATCGAGGACACCGAATTTCTCCTGCGGAGGGGGGCACGGATCATCGTGGTGGCCTGCCATTCGGCTTCCTCGGTGGCCACCGAAGCCCTGAAGGAGCGCTTTCCCGGAGTACCCATCTTCGAGGTGGTCACTCCCTCGGTGAAGAAGGCCCTCCAGGTAACCCGGCGGAAGGTAATCGGGGTGATCGGTACCCGGGCCACCATCCAGAGCGGGATTTACGAGAGGCTCCTGCGGGAAAGGGACCCGGAGGTGCGGGTTTACGGTAACGCCTGCCCGCTTCTGGTTCCGCTGGTGGAGGAGGGCTGGCTCAAGAAACCCGAAACCCGAAGGATAGTAAAAAAATGCCTCCTGCCCCTGCGGATGAAAGGGATCGATACCCTCATCCTGGGGTGCACCCATTATCCGGTGCTCCGAAAGATCATTCAGGAGAAGGCCGGCCGGCGTATCACTCTGGTGGATCCGGCCGAGGAGGTGGCCGAGGAGGTAAGGGCCTTTCTTTCCCGGAAGGGGGGGTCCCCGGCGGTGGATCTTGAAAAAGACGGAGAACCCCTTATTTTCGTTTCGGACCTTACCCCGGCCTTCGAGGACATTGCCCGTATCTTCCTGGGCCGGAGGGTGAAACTTCTTAAGGCCGAGGATGCACCGCTATGAAACGGGTGGTTCTGGGTACCGCCGGGCATGTGGATCACGGAAAGACCACCCTGGTCAAGGCGCTCACCGGGGTGGACACCGATCGTCTCAAGGAAGAAAAAGAACGCGGGATCACCATTGAACTGGGTTTTGCCCGGCTGGATCTTCCTTCCGGGGTGCGGGTGGGGATTGTGGATGTTCCGGGGCATGAACGTTTCGTGCGCACCATGGTGGCCGGGGCCGCGGGGATCGACCTGGTGGCCCTGGTGGTGGCTGCCGACGAAGGAGTGCGCCCCCAGACCCGGGAACATCTGGAGATCTGCGAGCTCCTGGGGGTAAAAAGCGGGCTGGTGATCCTCACCAAAAAGGATCTGGTGGATCAGGAATGGCTGGATCTGGTGACCGAGGAGGTTCGCGAGTTCCTCAGGGGCACCTTCCTGGAGGGGGCGCCCCTGGTAGCGGTCTCCGCGGTCACCGGGGAGGGGCTTCCGGAGCTTATCCGCGTCCTGGATCAACTGGTACAGAAGGTTCCGGACCGTTCTCTTGCCGGGCCTTTCCGGCTTCCGGTGGATCGGGTCTTTACGGTCAAGGGGTTCGGCACCGTGGTTACCGGCACCACCATTTCCGGCCGGCTCCGGGTAGGGGAGGAGGTGGAGATTTATCCCCGGGGGATAAGGGCCCGGGTGCGCCGTATTCAGAGTCACGGGGAGGAAAGGGAGGAAGCCCTGGCAGGGATGCGCACCGCTCTTAATCTCCAGGGGGTGGAAAGGGAGGAGGTGTCCCGTGGCGACGTGGTGGCTACGCCCGGACTGCTGCGCCCCTCCACCATCCTGGACCTGGAGCTGCAGTATCTTTCCAGTGCCCCCAGACCCCTCAGGAACCTGGAGAAGGTCCATTTCCATCTGGGGACCGCGGAGCTCCTGGGTGAGGTGGTCCTCTTCGGAAGGGATCGCCTGGAACCCGGAGAGAGAGACGTGGTCCAGGTCCGTCTGTCCCAGCCGGTGGTCTGTCTGCGCGGGGATCGGGCGGTCATCCGGGGCGGCTCTCCCCTGGTCACCCTGGGCGGAGGGAGGGTGCTCAACCCCCTGGCCCGGCGCCGTAAGCGCACCAAACCCTGGGAACGGGAGGAACTGGAACTCCTCGCCCGCGGCGGAGACAGAGAGGTCCTTCTCTATCATCTGGAAAAGGCCCGGGAGGGTGGGCTGAAGGCCTCCCTTCTCCAGTTCAAGGTTTCGGTCTTCGGAAGGGCCTGGGAGGATCTGCTGCAATCCCTTTCCTCCCAGGTGGTACGTATCCCCGGAGAGGAGGAAGAGATCCTCCTTTCCCGGAGGGCTTTGGAAGCCTTCAAGGAGGAGATCCTCCGGGCGCTAGAGGGGTTTCATCAGAAATTTCCCCTCAAACCCGGGCTTACCAAGGAGGAATTGCGGGCCCGGGTTTCCGATCGGGCTCCGCTGCGGGTCTTCGAGGCCGCGGTCTCGGAGCTTCTTTCCGGGGGGCAGCTGGTGGCGGAGAGGGAGTTTTTGCGTCTCTCCTCCCACCGGGTGGTCCTTCCCGAGGAGGCCGAGGCCCTGAAACGGGAGATAGAGAAGATCTTCCTTTCCGCCGGTTTTTCCCCTCCGGACCCGGACGAGGCCCTTTCTCGTTTCCGGGATCGGCCTCAGCTGGCCCTGGATATGTTCAGGGTGCTGGTGCAGGAAGGGGTTCTGGTCCGACTTTCCGAAAAGCTTTATTTCCATCGCCATATTCTGGAAAAGGCCCGGAGCCTGGCGGAGGATTATCTTCGTCGTCACGGGGAGATGGGAGTGGGGGACTTTCGCAAGCTTACCGGCGGGGCCTCGCGCAAGTATCTGATTCCTCTCCTCGAGTATCTGGATCGGACCAAAGTCACCCTGCGGGTGGGGGACAAACGCATTCTGCGTCGGGGCCTCCGGGGTCAGAGTCCGTAGTTACGGCGTACCTCCAGGGCCTCCTTTTTAAAGGTTTCGAAGTCCTCAAGCTGGATCAGGGTCTCCAGCCGCCAGAGGGCCAGGGTGATCTGAAGGCGTTTTTCCGGCGGAAGAGTCCGGCTTTTTTTGCGGTAGCTCTGGCGCAGGAGGTTTAAGGTTTTATAGGCCCGGGCCTTTAGGGCCTCGCGGCGCCTGCGGGCCTCCTCCAGGGCTTTTTTACCCAGGTCCTGGATCTGAGCGAAATAGATCCGGGCCCAGTCGTAATGGCCGGTGCGATAATAGGTCCGGGCCCGTTCCCATTTCTTTTCCACCCGGGCGTAAAGTTCAGGGGCGTATCGATCGGCCTCCTGATCGCGAAGTTTTTCCATGAGAGATTGGGCGGCGCGGTATTCCTTTTCGGGCGGAACCGGGGGTTTGATCAGGCGCCCGATAAGGGGTAAGTGCGAGAGACGATAGCGGGCGTAAGGGGAGAGCTGAAAATGAGGAAGAGAAAAGGAAAAACCCGTACCCAGCAGGGCCACCAGAAGTAGAGGGATCAGCTTTGGCTTGGGTCGAGGCATCAGTTCTGTTATAGTTAAAAATCCGCACCGTGCAAAGCGGAGGACAGACATGAAAACCTTTTTCAAGACCCTGATTCTCCTCTTTTTTCTGGCCCTATGCGGAGTGGCGGGGTATCTCTTCTTTACCCGGATGGAAGGGGCGGCACCGCAGATTTCCGTGGAGGGTCTGCCCAAGCTGGCCGGCCGCAGGTTATCCTTTACCGTGCGCTTGCGGGATTCCGGGTCCGGTCTTCATCGGGTAAGGGTCCTTCTGCTGCAGGGGCGAAAGCATCTCCTCCTTCGGGAGGAAACCTATCCTCTTTCCTTCTGGAAGGGTTCCTCGGTTAAGAACGTATCCTACCGCTTCACGATCTCCCCGCTGGAAAAGGGGCTGGGCGAGGGGCCGGCCCGGTTGGTGGTGGAGGCCTGGGATGCCTCCTGGCGCAATGCGCTCAAGGGCAACCAGTCCCGGAAGGCCTTCCCTTTTGCTCTGGATCTTACCCCGCCGCGCATAACCGTCCTTTCCTCCACGGTCTATATAGCCCGGGGTGGTTCGGCCCTGGTCCTTTATCGGGTGGGAGAGAAGGCCCGCAGCGGGGTGCGTCTTAACGGGCGTGTCTTTCGAGGATATCCCCTGAAGAGGGGGATTTATGCGGCCCTGGTGGCCCTTCCGGTGAGCGATACCACTGTGCGCGAGTTTCTGGTCTTCGCCGAGGACGAGGCGGGTAATCGCCTGGAGATTCCGGTGAATTTTTATCTCCAGCGGCGAAGGTATCCCCGGGTCCGGATGCGCATCAGCGACGGTTTCCTGCAACGCAAGATGCCGGAGTTTCTTTCCCGTTATCCCGAGGCCCAGAAGGAAGACCTCCTTAAGACCTTCCTCTGGGTGAATCAGACCTTACGTCAACGCAATAACCAGAAGATCGCGGAGATCACCTCCCGTCCCTCGGAAATCTCCTTCACCCTGCAGGGGCCCCTTAAGGCCCTGCCGCATTCGGCCAAACGTTCCGATTTCGGGGAACACCGTTTCTATTATTACCGGGGGCGCAGGGTTTCCCAGGCCTGGCACCTGGGCCTGGATCTGGCCTCGGTGGCCCACAGTCCGGTTCCGGCTGCCGCAGCCGGAAAGGTGGTGTTTGCGGACTATCTGGGCATTTACGGTAATACGGTTATTCTGGATCACGGTCTGGGGCTCTATACCCTTTATGCCCATCTGGCCGGAATTGAAGTCCAGCCGGGGCAGAAGGTTTCGGCCGGACAAATTATCGGCCATACCGATACTACCGGGCTGGCCGGGGGAGACCATCTCCACTTTTCGGTTCTGGTACAGGGGGTTTTCGTGAATCCCATGGAATGGCTGGATCCCCGCTGGGTGGCCAATCGCATCCTGAATCCCCTTTCTCCGTACCGCTGATCCGGTCGGAATTTCAGGGGTTTCTTCTCTCCCTATCCCCTTCCGGGAGATCCCCCTTTCTGAAAACAAAAACTTCCAGAAAATAGGAAATTTTAATTTCCACAAAGATCGAAAGCTAAAGAAGTGAGGAAATTGCCTGTAAGAAGACTATAGTTAGCTGAAATTTGCTATATTCATCTGGAATCATTCCAAAAAAGCGTGAAATCGATCTTGTAAATTTTATAGGTGGAGAGTAAAAGATAAGGGATGTTTGAGAGCCGGGATTTTCGTACCGTGGCTGAAGCTTTCCTCTATCCCGAGGATGCTTCTTTTTTGGGCCTGATCTCTTACCTTCAGGCCCTCTCGCGCAGGTTATCTCTGGCTCTGGAGGAGGATTTGCGGGTTAACAACCTGGAGGAGTTACAGGTGGAGTACACCCGGCTTTTTATTACCTCTCCCTATCGAACTCCGGCTCCGCCCTACGCTTCGGTTTATCTTTCCTCCGATCGGCGACTCAAAGGGGAGGGGTACGATGAGGCCCTGGATTTTTACCGTCGGGCCGGGTATCAGCCGGTGGAGGAGGGGGAACTGGCGGATCATGTCTCCTATGAACTGGCCTTTGTGGCCCTTTTACTGGAAGAAGGAAATTTAGAGCTGCTTAGAGAGTTTCTGGAGCGTCACTTTTTGCGGTGGTATCCGCGGTTTCTGACCGTGCTCAAGCAGGCCCGCCCCGGGCCCTTTTATCGGGCCCTGGGGGATCTGGTGCTGGGTCTTACCAATAGATTACGGGAGGAGGTTACCTATGAAAAGGAGGGACTTTCTTAAACTGTCGGCAGGGGCCTCTCTGGCTCTGGCGGGTCTCCGGTTGCGCTCCGAGGGACTGTTCCGGAAGGCCTATGCCTCCCCGGTGCCCGGGGAGGAACTTCCGGGAAGCCTCGGAGCCAAGGACATCCCCTCGGTGTGTGAGATGTGTTTCTGGCGGTGTCCCATCGTGGCCAAGGTAAAGGGCGGAAAGGTGGTAAAGATCGAGGGCAACCCCAAGAGCCCCACCAATGGCCGCGGGGACAAGGCCCGGGTCTGTGCCCGGGGCAACTCCGGGATCAAGCTTCTTTACGATCCCGATCGGGTCAAATACCCTCTCAAACGGGTAGGGGAGCGCGGCGAGGGCAAATTTGTGAAGATCTCCTGGGATGAGGCCCTGGACGAGGTAGCTCATAACTTAAAGAAGGTCAAGGAAAAATATGGTCCGCATGCCCTGGCCTTCTTCGATCACGGATCCTCGGCCGAGCCCCTGCGGGAGGTCTTTAAGGCTCTGGGTACGGAGAATTACTCCAATGAACCGGCCTTTTTCCAGTGCGTGGGTCCGGTAATGGTGGCCTTTCTTTCTACTATAGGCTACCTGGCCTCCTGCACCATGCAATACACGGATATGGCCAACGCCAAGGCCATCCTGCTGGTGGGTTCCCATATCGGCGAAAACGTACACGTCTCCCACGTGATGGATTTCATCGAGGGTCTTTCCAAAGGGGCCAGGCTGGTGGTGGTGGATCCGCGTTTCTCCGTGGCTGCGGGCAAGGCCGATATCTGGCTTCCCATCCGTCCGGGCACCGATACGGCCCTGCTTCTGGCCTGGATCAATTACGTCATCCAGCACGAACTTTACGATAAGAAGTTCGTGTCCGAATACTGTGAGGGCTTTGAGACCCTGAAAAAATCGGTCCGGGAATGGACCCTGGATCGGGCGGCCCGGATCTGCGACCTTCCCAAGGACAAGATAGAAGAGGCTATAAAGATCCTGGCCCAGGCCCGTCCGCAGGTGGTGATTCATCCCGGGCGGCATTCGGCCTGGTATGGCAGGGACGATGTTTATCGTCATCAGGCCCTGGCCACTCTGGCCGCCCTCTTCGGAGCCATCGGAACCCCGGGAGGCCTTTACTTCCCCACCCCCATTTCCCTGGGTAAGGTGCATTCCATCAAAGAGGTGGAACCCGGCGAGTCGGATACCCCGCTCAAGGACAAATATCCCTTTTCCGATCCCTTCCCGGGCAGTCCCACGCACGAGATCATCCGGGCCACCCTTACCGGTAAGCCCTATCCCATCCGGGCCTGGGGTATATGCGGGGTCAACATCCTCCAGACCATTCCCGATCCCTATCAGACCATGGAGGCCATCCAAAAACTCGACTTCATCTTCTCCTTCGAGATGTACCCCACGGAGACGGCCCTGTGGTCGGATATCGTCCTTCCGGATACCGTGTATCTGGAGCGTTATGACGATGTCTATGTTTATGACGGGCTGCCGGAGTGTTATGTGACTGTGCGTCAGCCGGCGGTAAAGCCTCTGGGCGAGGTCCGTCCTCCTTACTGGGTGGCTAAGGAATTGGCCAAGCGTCTGGGGTTGGATATCTTCCTTGCGGAAAGCGAGGTGGAGATTATCAACGAGAAACTCAAAGGGCTGGGGACCTCGCTGGCCGAACTTAATCGCCAGGGAGGTTTGATGGTCCTTCCGGCCAAGGGGGCCTACGATCGTAAGAACTTTGCCGGAGGCCAGGGCCTCAAGGTCAAGCTTGCGGTGGAGGATTTTGCTGACGAGGACTTCTCTCCGGTTCCGGTGTATGAACCTACCCCGGCTCCGCCCAAGGGGTTTGCCCGTCTCATCTACGGTCGGGTACCGGTCCATACCTTCAGCCGAACCATGAACAACGAATGGCTCCACCATGAATGGCCGGAAAACCATGCCTGGATCAACGACGAGGTAGCCAAGAGGCTGGGCCTCAAGGACGGCGAGGAGATCATCCTGGAGAACCAGGACGGCAAACGGTCCTTCCCCATCAAGGTCAAGGTCACCCCGGGGATTCGTCCGGACTGCATCTATGTGCCCCATGGCTTCGGAAGCCGCTCTCCCAAGCTCTCCCGGGCTTATAAGAAGGGGGCCAGCGACCAGTTCATGATCTCCCATTATGTTCAGGATCCCTTCATGGGGGCCTCGAGCCACCGGACCAGTTTCGTCCGGGTGGTCAAGAACGGGAAGGTTCTGGATATCCCGGAGCTGCGTCCGTTGCCGCCGGAGATTCCGCGGTTCAAACTTGCCTCCGCAGCCGCGGCCGGGGAAGGACGGAGGAAAAGGCACCGGAAATCCCATCACCATAAGGTGACCATTGAGGGATGTTAATTTTAAAGTTCGAGTTTAAAGGAGGTCGAAAATGAAAGCACAATGGGCCATGGTTATAGATCTGGATAGATGTGTGGGGTGTCATGCCTGTGCGGTGGCCTGCCGGGCCGAATGGCGGGTCCCGGTGAATTCCCAATACGATGGCTATTCGTTCATAGACGATTACGATAAATGGTTGGGGGTGGTTTCGGCCGAAGGGGGGGATTATCGCCGCAACTGGGTCCTCCGTCTGGGGCCGGAACGCACCAGCAAGGGAGAGATCGCCTTCACCTTTTATCCCGGTCTCTGCAATCACTGCGATCATCCGGTGTGCGTGGATGTGTGCCCGGTGGAAGTGGAGAAACGGACCTTCAAGTGCTATAAGACCGGCAAGACCGTGACCATGGAGATCCGGGCCACCTATAAGGAGCCCTTTACCGGGGCGGTGCTCATCGACAAGGAACGCTGCATCGGTTGCGGGAACTGTGTGGAGGCCTGCCCCTACCGGGCCCGGTATCTCAACGACACCCTGGAGGAACCCAAGGCCGACAAATGCACCTTCTGCTACGAGAGGGTGATCCGGGGCGAGCTTCCGGCCTGTGTGAAGACCTGTATCGCCGATGCCCGGATCTTCGGGGATCTTTCCGATCCCAATTCCGAGGTCTCCAAACTGGTACGAAGCGGAAAGGCCCGGCGGCTGGAGTCCAGTAAGGTAAAGATCGGTCCCAACGTGTACTTTATGGGCAAAGAAAAGAATCTGGAGCTGCTCTTCAAGCACTTCGCCCCGCGTAAGCGGACCTGGGAGGAAGTGGAAGTGGGGGCCCGCAGCCGGCGTGGTCTCCTGAAACTGGCCCTGCGGAATCTGCCGCGCCTGGGTTAATCCACCCTCTATTTTCTTTTTCCGGATCGGGGGAGGGGCTAACCCTCCCCCTTTACTTTTGGGGAAAAGACCCTCCCGGAAGCGTTCCTCAACTTCTCAATATATTGTTATATCTTTCGCCTTGACACCCCATATAGTGTAGATATATCCTAGAAGCAGTTTTCGGAGAGGAGGTAGGGGATGGAGCCTTTGGTACGTAAGCGGGATGGAAAGTTTCAGCCTTTCAATCGGCATCGTATCGTGCGGGCGGTTTTCAAGGCCCTGCGGGCGGTGGGAAGTAAGGACCGGGCCGCGGCGGAAAAGGTGGCCGATGCGGTGGCGGTCAAGCTCTACCGGCAGTTTTTCAAGCACGGGGGAGTGCCCCATGTGGAGCAGATCCAGGACCTGGTGGAAAAGACCCTCATGGAGCAGGGCTTCCCCGAGGCGGCCAAGGCTTACATCCTCTACCGGGAAAAGCGTCGCCAGGCCCGGGAATTGGGGAAGGCGCTTCTTGACGGGGTGAATCTCATCGAGGAGTACCTTACCCGGGAGGACTGGCGGGTCCAGGAAAACTCCAATATGAATTACAGCCTTCAGGGTCTCAATTTTCACATCTCCTCCTCGGTGGTGGCCCGCTACTGGTTGAACAAACTCTATCCGGCCCGGGTGGGCGAGGCCCACTTCGAGGGGGACTTTCATGTCCATGATCTGGGAGTGCTTGCGCCGTACTGTGTGGGGTGGGATCTTTACGATCTCCTGAAGCGCGGTTTCGGTGGGGTGCCGGGAAAGGTGGAATCCGCCCCGCCCAAACACTTCCGCAGCGCCCTGGGCCAGGTGGTGAACTTCTTCTATACCCTTCAGGGGGAGGCCGCCGGGGCCCAGGCCTTCTCCAACTTCGACACCCTGCTCGCGCCTTTCGTGCGCTACGATCGTCTCTCCTACCAGGAGGTCAAACAGTGTCTCCAGGAGTTTATCTTTAACGTGAATGTTCCCACGCGGGTGGGGTTTCAGTCGCTGGCCTGGCAGGAGCCGGTGGTGGTGCGCCGGGAGGGTCGGGTGGAGATCCTCCCTATCGGGGAGCTGGTGGACGAGGCCTTCCGCACCGAGGGGCATCGAGCCCTACCCAATGTGGATGGCTACGGAAGGCCCTCTACGGATTCCTTTGCCCTTCCGGTAAAGGGGGAACTTGAGGTCCTGGGGTGGCGGAACGGACGTGCGAGCTGGCTCAGGGTCAAGGCCCTGGTGCGCCATCGCGTGCCTCATAAACGCTTCGTGCGTATCCGTACCGGCCGCGGCGAAACCTTCATTTCTCCCGCCCATTCCCTTTTTGCCTTTGACGAAAAAGGGGGTATCCGTCCGGTAAAGCCCTCGGAGCTTGAAACCGCCCGTCCCAACGCCCGGATCACGGAAAAGAACCATGTGGTGGCCCTCTCGCGGGTTCCTTCCGAATGTTTTCGGAATCTCAGGGAGCTTGATCTGGCGGAGATCATAAGAAGGCTTCCCTGTGAGGCCAGGTCCCGCATTTATGTCCATCTCACTCCTTCGGGCTGGGAAAAGATAGAGGAAAATCTTTCCCGGCGCCGGAAGAGCCTCAAGCAGGCCCTTTATGAACTGGGATATTTCGACCGCACCCTTTATTACGAGTGGCGGAAAAAGGGGATGGTCCCCTTTTCCTTCTGGGAGCGCTACGGAGATCCGGAGGACGAGGTCTCCTTCAGCCTTAGGAACTATCCCGGGGAGCGGGTTTCCCGCAGGCTTTCCGGAGAGAGGCTTGAGGCCTTCCTGACCCTTCTGGCCTTTTATATTACCGAAGGCAAGGCCTCGGGAAGCAACCTCACTATTTCGCAGGCCGAAGAGAACGCGGAGGTAATCCGCAAAGCGGTGGAGATCCTGGGGGCCGGGGGATTTGAAACCCATCATACCGGGTGGTCCTCGGTCACCCGCAAACCCACCCAAAGGCGCGTGGCCGTAATCTCCGTAAGGGGGGTTCTCTCCTACCTTATCAAACAGACCGCGGGTTTTTCGGCCCGGGAAAAGTGTGTCCCCTGGTATGTCTTCGAGCTTGAATCTTCCTTGCTGGAGAAGTTCCTCTGGGCCCTGGTGGAGGGAGACGGCTATTATGACGCCGAGCACCGGCGTTTTGGTTTCTTCACCTGCTCGAAGAAACTTATGGCCGGAGTGAGCCTTATCCTCTGCCGGCTGGGCTACCATTTTGTGCTCTCGCGGAAGGATCCCCGGACCGGTGTTTATACCCTTTTCTGGTATCCGGAACCGAAACGCGAACCTCGAAGGGAAGGGGACTTTTGTGCGGTTCCGGTCTATGAGATTCAGGAGGAGGAGTATCCCTACGAGTGGGAATACGACCTTTCCGTGGACTGTGAGACCGAAAACTTCGTGGGAGGGGTGGGGGCCCTCCTTTTTCACAATACTCCCTTTACCAACCTCACCTTCGATCTCAAGTGCCCGGAGACGCTTCGGAATCATCGGGTCATCCTGGGCGGGATGGAGCGCGAGGAGACTTACGCTGAATTCCAGGAGGAGATGGATATGATCAACCGGGCCTTCTGCGAGCTGATGCTGGCCGGGGATGCCCGGGGTCGTATCTTCACCTTCCCCATCCCCACTTACAATATCACCCGGGACTTTGACTACGATAACCCCAATCTGGAGCCCCTCTGGGAGATGACCCGGCGCTACGGCATTCCCTATTTTGCCAACTTTGTGAACTCGGACATGCGCCCGGAGGACGCCCGCAGCATGTGCTGCCGCTTAAGGCTTGACCACCGCGAGCTTGAGCGTCGCGGAGGGGGGCTCTTCGGGGCCTCTCCCCTTACCGGCTCCATAGGAGTGGTGACCATCAATCTCCCGCGCCTGGCCTATCTTTCCACCTGCGAGGAGGAGTTCTTCGAGAGACTCACGGATCTCATGGAGCTGGCCAAGACCTCGCTGGAGATCAAGCGCAAGGTCATCGAAGACTTCACCGAGCGGGGCCTATATCCCTACTCCCGGGTCTATCTTGAGCCGGTTAAGAAATGCTCCGGCCAGTACTGGTGCAACCACTTTTCCACCATCGGGATCATCGGGATGAACGAGGCCTGTCTCAATTTCCTGGGGGTGCCTATCTATCATCCCGAGGGCAAAGAATGGGCTATTAAGGTACTCAAGTTCATGCGGGAGAAGCTTACCGAGTTTCAGGAGGAGACCGGAAACCTCTATAACCTTGAAGCCACCCCGGCCGAGGGAGCAAGCTATCGTCTGGCGCGCCTGGACAAAAAGAAGTTCCCGCGCATCAAGACCGCGGGCACGGAAAAGACCCCCTATTACACCAATTCCGTGCACCTTCCCGTGGGCTATACCGACGACATCTTTGAGATCCTTACCCATCAGGACGATCTCCAGGTGCTCTTTACCGGGGGCACGGTGGTTCACCTTTTCGTGGGGGAGGAGATCCCGGACACCCAGATAGTGAAGGAGCTGGTGCGGGCGGTGGTGGAGAACTTCCGGCTTCCTTATTTTTCCATCACCCCCACTTTCTCGGTGTGTCCGGTGCACGGTTATCTTCCCGGAAAGCACGAATTCTGTCCTTATCCCCACACCGAGGAGGACCTCGCCCGCTACGGGCGCGAGGTGGAGATAACCCTGGAGGGTCTGAGGAGCCTTTCCGGGGAGGCCTATCAGATTCTGGAAGCCTCTCCGGAGGAAAATATGTCTTAGGAGGTGCGGCATGGAAAAGGTAAAGGTTAAGGTGGTGCCCTGTGAGATCTACAGCCGGGTGGTGGGTTACTTTCGGCCGGTCCAGAACTGGAACGCCGGGAAACAGCAGGAGTTTTCCGAGCGTAAGACGGTAAAGCTTGATTCCTTCCGGGAGCTCGCCCGCCGGGCCTGCTGCGGTTCGTAAATGATTAAGGGGTTTCGCGGAACCAGTGTGGTGGACTACCCGGGGAAGATCGCCTCGGTGATCTTCCTCGGGGGCTGCAACTGGCGTTGTCCGTACTGCTACAATGTAGATCTGGTGCTTCCGGAAAGACTCCGGGGGCTTCCGGACCTCTCGGAGGAGGAGGTCCTTTCTGAGCTTCGCCGGCGCGAGGGCTTCATCAAAGGGGTGGTGATTACCGGAGGCGAACCCACCATCTGGGGACGCCGTCTGCGGGGGCTTCTGGAGCGCATCAGGTATGAGACCGGCCTTGAGATCAAGCTGGATACCAACGGATCTAATCCGGAGCTTTTGGAGAGACTTCTTGGGGCAGGGCTGGTGGATTACCTGGCGCTGGATTTCAAGACCGCCCCCTCCAGGTACGAGGAACTCGGCGGGCGTTTTGAGCCGGTAAAACGGAGCCTTGAGCTCTTAAAGGGGCTTGACGACCGGGCGGAGGTGCGCATTACCGTGGTCCCGGCTCTGGTTTCCGAAAAAGAGCTCTCCGAGATGATACCCTATCTTGAGGGCATAAAGAGGATCGCCCTCCAGAAATTTTTGCCCGAAGTCCCCCGGCTGAATCCGGATCTTCCCGGAGGGTACCTGGCGAAAGAAGAAATCCTCACCCTGGCCGAGAAGATAAGATCCACCCTTTCC
>WGAR01000111.1 GCA_015494725.1 Thermodesulfobacteriaceae bacterium
CTCCTTTCCTCCTCAGGCTTCGACCCCTGGTGAGAGGCTTTACATCTTTACAATACGTTTGACGTAAAACTTTACATCCCCTGGTAACGACTTTTCCCTTCCTTTGTTGAGAATGGCTGATTTCCGGGTTTGGCACGCACTTTGCTTAATTATCCAGTACTATGAGCCGAAAAATTTTTTTAACCCTAATCGGTCTTCTCGGAGTTTTGATAATCGCTTCGAATAATGTTCCGGCCCTGGGGGAGGGATCCTCTCTTCGGCTTGAGGTAGTCTCTTCGGCCGGGCTGGAAAGGGTTCGGGGTGGGGCGGCCTCCCGGCTCCGCTTTCTGCTGGAACCCGGGAGGGTGATCCTCTGGGATGAACCCTCGGTCACCACCAGCGATTATGTGGTGCACCAGAGCGGTTCGGGAAACACGGCTTCACAGGGATTGACCACCCAGCGGTGGCCATAAGGGGAGAGACGATGCTCAGGATTCGGAAGCGAACCATCGGGATGCTTTTCCTGCTGCTCACAGGGTTTATCCTGGCCGGAAGGGGATGGGCCGGGGAGGGTTTTTATAATTTTACCTCTCTTGAGGACAGGGTCTTTTCCGGGGCTCGGGGGCTGGGAGGCATAAACCTGGCGGCCGGCGAGGCAAATCTTCAACTAAATCTCTGGAGCATTGCCCTGGGGGCTCCGGCTTATTCCCTGGCCGAACAGGAAGGCCCCTGTCTTATAAGTTCCTGGCCGGAAAGGGCCCTCAATCTGATTTCCGGCGAGGCCTTTTCTCACCTGCGGGGCATCTTTTCCGTGAATCAGGCCGCGGGTTTCGGAAATAAAGAGGCCAATCTGGTGGCCATTTCTCTGGGACAGGAGGTGGGGAACCATCTTCTGGCTCGGAATACCGGAGCCACGGTGAGGTCCAGACTCCCCGGG
Organism: Thermodesulfobacteriaceae bacterium; assembly: GCA_015494725.1. Classification (GTDB taxonomy): domain Bacteria; phylum Desulfobacterota; class Thermodesulfobacteria; order Thermodesulfobacteriales; family Thermodesulfobacteriaceae; genus Thermosulfurimonas_A. Next base: position 917 of record WGAR01000111.1, read on the forward strand.
CGCGGAGAATTTGCGGATGTGATCTCCGGCGAGGCCTTTGCCGGTGCCAGGGGCTTGGTGCAGGTCAATCAGTCTTCGGGCCTGGCTAATACCGTTTCCAACCAATTTTCTTTGGGCTTTAAGGGACCGGTCCCTTAGAAACTAAAAACACTTAAAAGGAGGTAGGTCATGTTTGAAAGGTTGATGAGGAAGGTAAAGGGGAAAGGTAAATGGATCGGGGCTTTGGCCATGTCCGCGGCCTTACTGGCCCCGGTGGGAGCGGGCGCAAAGAGCATAGATCCGGGTATAGGGATCGATTTGCCCTGCGGGGAGTGCTCCTTTGCTTACGACGGTGAATTGAGCGGCAACCTGGATCTCACCCTCCAGGTCATGGGGGTGGCGGATCTAGAAGGCTACATCACCCTGGTAAGCACCGAGATCGACGTGAAGAATCCCGAGATGCGGGTGGCCGGGCTGGTAAGGGCCCTGAGCAAAAACGATCAGTTTCTCATGTTCAATGAGGAGAGAAATCGGGCTGCCCGGAATTCCGCTTCCCTGGCGGGCGAGGTCCTCAAGAACGCCCAGGGGAACATCGGGGCCAACGTGGCTGCCGGAGACTTCAATGCCCAGAGTAATATAGCCGCCATAGCCGCGGGCAAGCAGGAAGCCTCTCTGGTGGAATCCAAGACCTTTAGCGTTCAGAAGTCCATGTACAATTTCGGCCGAAACCGGGGGACCCAGAACACCGCCTCCGCGGGCGACGAGGTCCTGAAGAACGCCAAGGGTAACATCGGGCTCAATGTGGCCGCCGGGGCCAACAATGCCCAGACCAACCAGCTGGGTGCTGCGGTGGGGACGGCTCGCGTGGGTGCGGCGGTGGCTTATGTGCAGCAGAAGGGCCTCTATAATACCGCCAGCAACAAACCCATCACCGAGCGTTTTGTTCGGCTCTATCGGGTAAGACTGGGACTTTCCGCTGCGGGTTCCACCTCCGGAGCCCGGTTCTCCGGGAGCTATTCCGGTGCCGAGGGCGGCACGGTTACCGGGACCGTTAACGGTCATAGCTATCAGTCCAACAACTTTTATCCGGACATCTGGACCGGATCCACTCATACCTCCGGGACCCAGATCGGCCATGTGGATCTAGACAACGAGATCCAGGGCGCCGTTCCGAACCCGTTTAAGCAGGGTGTGGGCGGGATCGCCTTCGACAACTACCATTCTCTTAACGGACAGTACAGCGGTAAGGAAGGCGGCAGGCTGGGAGGCACCATCGGAGCCCAGAGGGTCAGACTGACGGGTACGGTTACCGGTTACATTCCGGTAGTGATGGTCCGCCGGGTGGACACCATCAACACCGCTTCTCTCAGCGGCCAGGTGTTGATGAACGCGGTGGGGAACATCGGGGTTAATATTGCGGCCGGAAGCAACAACCTTCAGGCCAACTCCCTTTCCGTGGTGGCCCTGCCGGCTACCTCTACCCAGGTTCCTACTCCTACCCCGGGTGGTGGTACGGAATAAGTTTCTCCGGGAGGGGGCTTCGGCCCCCTCCTTCTTTCCGGGAGGAAGGTATGAGATTAAAATCGCCGCTTCTCCTTTCCTGGAGTCTTTTCTGGATCCTTCTTTCCGCCGCTCAGGCCGGTACGGTGGAGGTAAGAGTGGGCGCTCTGGGGGGCTTTTTCCGGAAACAGGTCATGAGTATCCGGGAGAGGAGATTCGCTTATCTGGTGCGCCAGCGATACGATTTGAGTTGCGGTAGTGCCGCGCTGGCTACCCTGCTTCGTTACTATTACGGTCTGAAGGTTACCGAAGAGGCCATCATCAGGGACATCCTTCGCCATGGGGATCCCGAAAAGATTCGTTCCCGGGGTTTTTCCATGCTGGATCTCAAATTGTGTGCCGAACGATACGGATTCAAGGCCGCGGGCTACAAACTTTCGCCGGACCGACTGCATCTTCTACACCTTCCGGTAATCGTGCTTCTGGATCTCAACGGCTACCGCCATTTTGTAGTCCTCAAGGGCGTGCGAGGAAACACGGTCTTTCTGGCGGATCCGGTGTATGGCCATCGAACCATGTCCTTGAGTCAATTTTCTCGCTCCTGGAACCGCATCTTTCTGGCTATCCTAGGCCCCGAGCGTCCGTTGCCGTGGAAGCTTAAGGCCCTGGCGGTGCCCAAGGAAAGGATCTGGGCCCTGGAGCAGATAAATATAGGTCAGCTGATCCTGAATCAGCCTTTTTCCATCAAACCTTAAGGGAGGTAAAGATCATGAAGAGATCTATCTTTTTGGTACTAACGATGCTTGGTTTATTGGTCTGGGGATCACAGGTCCAGGCCCGGTCCGTTCCCTTTGTAGGTAAAGAGCTCGGAGCGGTACCCGTAAAGGAGGAGACCATGGGACATCTGCGGGGAGGATATATGGGGTTCTTTTTTCAGGTGGTCTTTGAGGGGTTCTGGGATACCACCGGACGGCAGTGGGCCAGAGTAAATGTGCAGGGAAACTTCGGAAACACCGGCCGGACCTTTGTTTCCGGCGATAATCCTTCCCCCACCACGGTAGAATCTTCCTCGAACGAGGATTCGGTGTCCCCTCAGGTGAGAAGCACGGCCGTTCTAGGAGGGTTCAAGGGAGGCCGGGGTATCTTTCAGATCAACCAGGTTCCGGGGTCCGGAAATATCGTAAGAAACGGCCTCATCATCAACATCTATCTCTTGAATCAGCCGGTAAAATCCCCCAAAAGCTCTGTTTATCAGTCTATAAATAGATTATTGCTTCCTTAAACTTAAAAAATATTTCCATCTTGCGCGATTTCTGAATCATGATTAATTTGCTAGAAAAAGGGGGTGGGTTATTAAATGCGCATGGATATTCGTCTCGCTACTCCTGTAAGAGGTCTTCTCTTAGAGAATCCTCATCCGCAGGAGATAATTCTGGAAGGGCTCAGTCTAAGCGGGGCTTATCTGAGGCCTCCGGTTCGGGTAGGAGAAGCCATTCTGGAGATTCAGTTGCCCGAACTGGAGGATCTCAAGCTTTCGGCCCAGAAGGTTAGAGAGGACGAGAGAGGTACGGCGGTACGGTTCCTTTTTGCCGAGGAACAGAGTCTTTTAAAGCTCTGGAATTTTATCCTGAGCAGGTTGTCTCCCTACTGGGGCAAGGCCTGTCCTTACTGTAATCGGGGAGTGGTAGTTAAGGGGCGCTGCTCCTCCTGTCGTCTTCTGGTGGACATAAAGAAAAGTACATACATATATGAACATATGGCCGAAACCCTCCCTCTGCGGGTAGGGCAATACGCCCGGATTCTGGCCTCCGGCGAGGCCTTGCGGGTCTATACCCTGCTGAACCGGCTGACCCTCTGCAAACAGGGTTACAAGCCGGATATCGAATTTGTGGGCTCCTGTTCCCGGATGCTGGAGGTATTTTCCCTGATTCGAAAGGTGGCCCCTCTGGACGTTCCGGTCCTGATCCTGGGGGAATCCGGAACCGGAAAGGAACTGGTGGCCCAGGCCATTCACGAAAGGAGCCTGCGGCGCAACAATCCTTTTGTGGCCATAAACTGTGCGGCCATACCGGAAGCCCTGCTTGAGGCCGAGCTTTTCGGTTACGAAAAGGGTTCCTTTACCGGGGCCTCGGCCTCCAAGATCGGTAAGGCCGAACTGGCCCATACCGGAACCCTGTTTCTGGATGAGATCGGCGATCTTCCCCTCAACCTTCAGGCCAAACTGCTACGTTTCCTGGAGAAGGGCGAGGTGCAGCGTATAGGCGAGCTCCGGCCCCGCCGGGTGGATGTGCGGATCCTTGCGGCCACGAACAGGGATCTGTCCCGAGCGGTGAAGGAGGGAGCCTTTCGGGAGGATCTTTATTATCGTTTGGCCGTCTTTACCCTGGAATTGCCCCCGCTGCGGGAGCGGGGAGAGGATAAGCTGATCCTGGCGGATTATTTCCTCCGGAAGTTCTCCATGGAATACCGCGTAAAACGGAGGTTTTCGGCAGCCGCCAAGAATGCCATTTTGGAGTATGAATGGCCGGGAAATGTGAGGGAGATGATCAATAAGATCAGAAGGGCCATTATTGTCTCCGAAAGCGAGGAAATAACCCCCGGGGATCTGGGTCTGATTTCAAACGGAACGTTGGAGAAGGAACGAACCCGTCCCTCCGGGATGAAGGTCCGGGATCTGGGTCGGGAGGCCCTTTATCGTCTCCTCTCGGAGAACGATTTCAATGTCTCCCGTACGGCCCGAAAGCTGGGTGTGAGCCGCCCCACCCTTTATAAGTTGATCAAGAAACACGGTTTAAAACTTGAACGGTAACCGGATTTCGATGCTGAAGTCCGGAGCGTCGTCGGTCAACCCCACTCCCACCGAAAAGTTCAGGGAGGTGCGGGAGGAAAGCACATAAGAAGAGCCGAAATAAAGGATACCCACATTATAGTCGGTATCCGGTTGTTTTTCTCCGTCCACCTCGGTGCGAGAATAGACCCGCTCGGTGAGGTAGGTGTTCAGGGAGAGTTTTTCATTAAGGGCGTAGGCTACCCCGAGGGTAAATTCCACGCTATCTCCAGGTTTATAATCCCTTCCCCCGATGGTCCTTTTGAAGTTGTAAAAGTAGGCCACGCTTCCGAAAAGTACCCCGGGATCGCTTCTCTTCACCCAGGAAAGCCCCAGGGATACCCCCCAGTGTCCGTTTCCGGTGGGCAGTTCTTTGGGCCGACCCTGGGCATCATATTTGAGTCCGTAAGGGTCCTTTCCGGTTCGACTCTTAACCTTGAAGTTAAGGACCAGGTCCGGCCGGCTCCCCTTTTCATAGAGAATCTGATAGGAGGCCCCGAAGGTGATGTCCCCGAAGGCGGAGTCATCCACCCTTTTTTCCTGGGTGGTGGAATCCTCCTTGAAGGCGTAACGATCGTGGCGGTAAAGATAGGGGACACTGAGGTCCACCTGAAGTCCCTGGCTAAGACCGTATCTGAAATTCAACGAGGCGGTGAAGACATCCTTTTTGACATCCTCGGTCTTTATTTCCCCCAGGACGATGGCCTGAAGGATGGTAAAGCCACTGATAGCGATAAAGGCCCTTGAGGTATGAGAGTACTGTATAGAGGGCTCCACCACCAATACCCCCCGGGGAACGAGAACCCCGCCCTTTTCCTGAAGAAGGGTCTCTTCCAGCGGCGTGGATCGTGGCGACGGTTTTTCCTGGGCCCGGGAAATTCCGGAGGTAAGAAGCAAAAAAAGCAACCAAAATATACCGACCTTTCGCATTTAAATACCCCCGTCTTTTTAAAAAGAATCCAAAATTTTCATAACATAGCCAATAACAAAAGTCAATTCTTTCTTAAGATCAATTCTTTTGCTCTTTCTTTTGCTTTTATGATCTATTTTTGAAACAAATCGAGAATATGAAAAAGGATCCATTTAGGTCTTCAGAAATTTATCTTTCGGAGGTTCTGCCCGAAGGGGTTTTCGGTGGTAATCTTGGGGAAACAAATCCCTAGGAGGAGGCGTTGAAAAAGGGAGCGCGGGTCTTCAATTGGGTGTGGAGCGGGGTGCTGGTTCTTCTTTTAGGGTGGCGAATCGGGGACTTTGTGGGAGAGTTTATGGCCGGGAACTATCACATGACCCTGAGACATTTCATCCTTCGGGGGCGACCGGCCGAAATCCTCCAGTTGTTGATCATTCTGGCGTTGGCGGGGCTTTTGAAGTGTAGCATGAGAGGAATAAGAATGTGAACCCCCGGACAACGCGACGGTCCCGGACAGTCCCGTCCCCAATTAGATTTCCTCTTTCAATCGTTTCCAGAATTCCCTGGTAGAAAGAATCTCTACGCCTTCAAACTTGCCTAAATTAAGTAGTTCTTTATCTCC
>WGAR01000112.1 GCA_015494725.1 Thermodesulfobacteriaceae bacterium
CAGGGGGCGGAATTCTCCCGGACGGAGGGAGCCCAGTTCCAGGGGGCCGAAACGGAGGCGTTTGAGGCGGACCACCCGAAACCCCAGACGGGAAAACATGCGTTTCACCTGGTGATGCCGCCCCTCATAAAGGGTTATCTCCAGCCGGGTGAAATCCGCGGACCCGTAAAGGAGACGAGCCCGCGCCGGAAGGGTGAGCCGGCCCTCCAGGATAAAACGTTCCTCCAGGCGGGGAAGAAGTTCCTCCGGGAATTCCCCCTCCACCTCTACCTCATAGACCCGCGGAAGACGGTACCTGGGATGGAGCAAACGATGGGCCAGCTCCCCGTCGTCGGTGACAAGCAGCAGCCCTTCGGCATCCCGATCCAGCCTTCCCACCGGGAAAAGACGCTCGTGACGGGGCACCTCCCGAAAGAACTCCATGACCGTGGGGAGTCTATCCCGGGTGGAGGTTACGTATCCCGGGGGTTTATAGAAGAGAAAATAGCGATAGTCCGGAGGAGAACCCACCGGTTTTCCGTCCACCTCCACTCGTTCCCCGGGCCGCACCCGGTAGGAGGGGTCCCTTACGGGACGTCCCTCCACCCTAACCCGCCCCTTGAGGATCAGCTTTTTGGTCTCCCGGCGGCTCCCCAGACCGGCCTCAGCCAGAAAACGATCCAGCCGCATCACCACCATATTCCGGCGGCAAGAATAGAAACCAGGGAACCCGGTCCGAAGGGCACGGCCTCCTGGTAATAGATCTCTCCGGTGAACGGGTATCCCTCGAGAAAGGCACGGAGGAGGATCAGCGAGGAAAGACCGCATATCTTGAAACTCAGACTGCGGCGGGCCTCCTCCAGAAAGTCCCGGTAGTCCCCCCGAAAGAGGGTTTCCATCAGCTGTCGATCCCGGGCCACCGCCCGGCTCCCCTCCTGCGGACCGGCGAAAAAGGCGTCTCCGTACCGTTTCCCCAGGTGGGCAAAGTCTATCCCCAGGATCATGTAGGTCCTCTCGTCCCAGAGCTTTCGAAGCACCTCCGCCCATTTTCGGTAAAGAGGCTGGGCCTCGAGAGGATCCTCTCCGCGGAGGAGATAAGGCTCCATGGATCCCACCAGAAAAGGTACCACTTTGAATTCGGAAAAGAGATGGCGCAGAAAGAGGGTCTGAAACTCCAGCGAATGTTCCCGACGGTGAGCAAAATGATCCGGAAAAACCGGAAGGGCCTCCATCAGCCGGGAGGTTAGCGTTCGATCTACCCGTACCTTTCCCAGAGGGGTGTCCATATCCTTGAGGAGCAGGGAAAGGGGGGCATCCAGTTGATGCCCGGTGCCGAGCAGGATCACCCTCGCTCCCGGGGGAAGTTCAAGGGCCCGATAAGCCGCGGCAAACCCCCGGGCCCCGGAACGGAGATCCAGGTGGGGTGCGATGAGTATGCGGGGAGGTTTCCGGGGCTGCGGCGTAAAGGAAGAGAGGATTTCATCCAGGAACCTTCGCAGAGATTCCGGATCCTGGGGATAGGCCTGTCCGGCGCAGGCCGGGGGACGAACCGGTTCCCTGCGCCAGGATTCCTCCGCGGCCCGACGGAGTCGTTCAAAGTTCTCTCCCTCCAGGAATCCGCTTCGGTCAAGCTTTTCCACCAGATGGATAATCTCTTCCAGAAGGACCAACCGCCCCAGCACCCGGGTGGCTGCGGCCTGAAGATCGCGAAGATCGTGATGTCCATCCATGAGGGCCAGTACCGGACCCAGGACCTGGGGCACCACCAGGGTCTCCTGGCTGTAGCCCAGGGGATCGCGCAGGAGGAGAGAGGAACGCCCCTGCCAGTTGAGGGGCAGGACCTCAAGCGGTCTCAGACGGGGGGTGAAGGCCGGACTCATTCCATCCCCCCAAAGTCCTCCGGCCCCAGCTCCCTTACCGCCTCCTTCACCCGTTCTAGAGCGTCATAATACTCGTCTTCTATGGTTCGTACCCGCACGCCGTAGGCCCGCTGGATGGCCTTGCGCACGATTTCTCCCTTAAGCAGAGCATTGGTCCAGCCCATTTCGGCGTATTTGCTGTTCACCTCCTGGTTGAGTTCCACCAGGGCCCGGGCCCGACGTCTTCTTTCCTCCACCGCCTCCGAAAGGGGTTCCTCCAGGAATCGATCGATCTTGGAAAGGAGATTCTCGTAGAAACTGGCCGGAAACCGGGTTTCGAATTCCTCCAGCACGAATCCCAGGGTAATGAACTGGGGTTCCTTGAAGTAGGTGAAAAGATCGGCCTCGATGGTCTCCGGAGTTTGGTGAAGGAATTCCTGAAAGAGGCGGTAGGCCTGTCGAGATTTTTCCTTCACATTGGGGGGTTTTTCGGTATTGAACTCCAGGATGTGAAGATAGAGATCCTCCGGGGCCACCACCGCCAGAACCTCCCGCGCCCCCAGGTCCCTGAGGGCTTCCAGCCGGTGCTGGCCATCCACCACGTAATATTCACCGTCGTGGGGACAGACCACGATGGGGGTAATAAAACCCAGTTTCTCTATGGCCAGTTCCAGGTGCTTCTTGAGTCCATCGGAAATATCCCGCTGGAAGGGAGGAACCCGCACCTCCTCCAGATCGAACACCGCCAGTTTGAGGGGTTGTTTCTTTACCGGATCCTCGAAACGAGCCAGTTCCCGCATCCCTTTCACCCCCCTTTCGGAGGATTTTATAGCCCGTCTTTGGGAAAATAACCAGCCGCCAAAAGATTTTCTCCGGCCCTTTAAAAGGGGTAAACATTCTGCTAAATAAGTAAAGAGGGATTAAAGTTTGGGCCGGGAACAACCGAAGACTATATTGATCATCTTCCCAAGGCGGGAAGGGATGTTTAGAATATTATAGAGGGCATCAATTGCCGCAAGGAGAAAAACCATGAAGATCAAAAACGTCTTACCCTATGTAAAGCCTTCGGCCCAGGGGGTGGAGAAGACCGACCGGGGGCGCACGGAAAGGGCGGCACGTTCCGGAGCCGGTGGAGAAGCCCGCAAACCGGAGAACGAGGACCGGGTGGAGCTGCGTACCCGTAAGATCATCGAAGAGGCCCGCACCCGGCTGCGGGAGGTTCCCGAGGTACGGGAGGAAAAGGTAGCGGCCCTGCGGGAGAAGATCCAGAGCGGAAATTACGAGGTGCCCCCGGAGAAGGTGGCCCGGGCCATGCTCTCCGACCTCCTCCGGAATATCTATTAATCCTTGACCTCCTCCCCCAGGTTGGTAGGAGTTTCCTTGGGGGTATATTCCTCCAGAGGCCTCACTACGAAGAGTAACTGACCTTCCACCACGGGTTCGTTCACCTTCACGCATATTTCTTCGATCACACAATCAAACGGCGCATAGACCGGGGTCTCCATCTTCATGGCCTCAAGGTTGGCTATCTCCTCGCCCTTGTGATAGATATCGCCCACCTTGAGTTCTCCCCGCTTGGGGTTCCCCAGCCGCCAGACATTCCCTTTGATGGGGGACCCGATCTCGTTGGGACCTTTGGCCATGCGCACTTCCTTCTTTTTCACCCTGGGGGTGGCCACCTCGAAGACCCGGGTCTTGTTATTGACCTTCACCACTACATGGATCACTCCGTCGTGTTCGGCCCCCACCGAGACCAGTTCAATGGTATAAGGCTTACCCAGAAAGGTAAATTCCACCTTATCTCCGGGCTTGCGCAGGCCGTAGCGGAAAACCGGCGTGGGCAGGACATAACTGGCCTTGCCGTATTTTTCGAAGAATTCGAAAAAGTCCAGGGCGTCCTTGGGGTGCATGAGATAGATAATAAACTCCTCCTCGGTGGGTTCTCGCCCCAGTTTATCCTTGAGATCCCGGAAGGCCTGCTCCAGATCGAGCTCGGGTACGGTCTCCAGCGGGCTCTTCTCGGTGCGTTCGGCCAGCTTCTTCTCCCATTCCTCTCCGAAGGCACTGCGATAGACCCATTCATCCGGCCAGCCGGCGGGTAATTTCCCGTATTTACCCAGGATGAGATTCTTAAAATCTCCGGGAGCGGTCTTGAAAAGTTCGAGCAATTCTTCCTGCTCCTCCTCACTCATGGCCGAAAAATCACACCCCTTTTCCTCCACGAAACGCCGCAGGAGATCCAGGATATGCCGTACCCCGGCTTCGCCGTGTTCCTTGGCGTAACGGTTGACGATTCCGGAACAGGTCACCCAGGTGATCTGAGAACCCGGCGTAACATCGAAGTACTTAACGATACGGTTGTAATAGGACATGAGTTCCAGGATGTAGGGCATGAGATGGAGAAATCCGTTCTTTTCCGCCTGTTCGAAGGAGGAGGGGAAGGCCCCGCCGGGCATCCGATGTTTCACCACCATATAATCGAACCCTTTGAAGGGTGACTCGGCCCAGTCGTAATGGTTGATCCATTCCCGAACCTTCTGCACCGCAAGCTCCGCCAGTCGCACATTGAGGTTCACCTTGAAACCGGCTTCGGTGAGATAGGCGTAGGCCGAAAGCATAGGGGGCTGCCCGTAGAAGCGGCACAGAGAATCCTCCTCCACATCCACGATCTTTACCCCGGCCTCCACCGCCGCCCGGTAGGCGGGAAGGGCCAGACCATCGGTGGCATGTCGGTGATAATGGATCACCAGGTCCGGGTACTTGTCCTTAATGGCGGAAACCAGACTGCGAATACGCTCCGGGCTGCCCACCCCGGCCATATCCTTGATGCACAGGATGATCTCGTCGGTTCCTCCGCACAGGGCCACGATCTCGTCCACCACCCTCAGGTAATAGGCATTGTCCGCCCAGTCGGCGTCGGTAAAGGAGATGGCCGGCTCGAAAAGCTTGCCCCGGCTCATTACCACTTCGGCCACGGTGCGCATGTTCCGTACATCGTTGAGAAAGGAAAAACAGCGCCACAGATCAATATCCACCCTGGAGACCACGTATTCGATGACGTTGCGGGGGTAGGGACGGTATCCCCAGAGATTGGTTTCCCGGATCAGGGTTTGAAGCAGCACGTTGGGCATGGTGCGACGGTAGGTGCGCAATTCCTCAAAGGGGCTCTCCCTGCGGTTGAGAATCCCCACATGCCAGCGGGCCCCGCCGTGACACTCCGCACTGAAGAGCCCCATCTCGTTATAGAGGGGACAGAGGGTCTTGAGATCGATCAGTCGATGCCGGTTCTTGTAATCCGACTGGCCGGCATCGCGCAGGGAGGTGGAGGTAAAGAATATACGATCCGTTTCCCGGAGAAGTTTCACGATCCGGGCGGGTTCGGTCCCGGGTGAAATGCGAATGATCTCCATGGTTCTCCTCCTTTACATCCAGCTCTGAGGACCCAGGGCCGAAATCTCGGCCACGTAACGGGCGATCTTGAGGACCTCCTCATCCGGGTCGAACTCTTTAAAGGTGGAAATAAGTTCCTCCAGGTGTTCCTCGATGAAACGGGTGGAAAATTCGCCGGCCCGGAAACGGGGGTGACGAATAATGCTTATGAGAAGGGGAGCAATGGTCTTCACCCCATCCACCCGCAGCCCCCGGGAAAGGGCCCGGTCCATGACCCGGATGGCCTGATCGCGATCCGCCCCGGCACTCATGATAAGCATGAACATGGAGTCGTAGTAGGGTGGGATCTCGGCTCCCTCGTAAACCCCGGTGGAGATCCGGATATTGGGACCGTCCGGGATCTGGAGCCGGGTAATGGTGCCGAAGGAGGGGGCAAAGGTCTTGGGGTCCTCGGCGGTAAGACGGCACTCTATGGCCCAGCGGTTACTCTGAATATCCCGCTGGTGAAAGGGAAGGGGTTTGCCCTCGGCGATCTGGATCATGAGATCCACGATATCCAGTCCGGTGGCCAGTTCGGTAACCCCGTGTTCCACCTGAAGGCGGGTATTCACCTCCAGAAAATAGAATCTACGGGTGGCGGTATCCAGCAGAAATTCCACCGTACCGGCGGAATCGTAGCCGATCTCCCGCATGAGACGCACCGCGGTAAAGCAGATCTCCTGGCGAAGATCATCATCCAGAGAAGGTGCAGGGGTTTCCTCGATGATCTTCTGGTTGCGTCGCTGGATGGTGCATTCCCGCTCGAAAAGATGCACCACATGTCCGTGTTTGTCTCCCACCACCTGAACCTCAATATGGCGCCCCCGTTCGATATACTTTTCGGCGATGAGACTGGCGTCGCCGAAGGCCTTGTAGGCCTCGGACTGAGCGTGGGAGAACTTCTGGGGAAGTTCCTGGGCATTCTCCACTTTGATCATCCCCTTGCCGCCACCCCCCAGGGCGGCCTTGAGCATGATGGGAAAGGTGATCCGGGAGCGCTCCATCCACTCCAGAACCTCCTCCGGGCTCTTGGGGTCTTCTATTCCGGGGATGGTGGGTACATTGGCCCGCTTGGCGATCTCCTTGGCCGCCTTCTTGTCTCCCATGAGGGCGATGATTTCGGGGCGGGGCCCGATCCAGACCAACCCGGCCTCGATTACCCGGCGGGCAAAATCCGCATTCTCGGCCAGGAACCCCCATCCGGGATGCACCGCGTCAGCCCCGGTCTTAAGAGCCGCCTCGATAATGCGATCCATATGGAGATAGGACTTAAGCGGAGGGCCTTCCCCGATATGTACGGCCTCATCGGCCATGAAAACATGTAGGCTCAGACGATCCGGGGTGCTATAGACAGCCACGGTGGGGATCTTGAGGTCGCGGCAGGTCTGCATAATGCGTACCGCAGGCACTCCCCGGTTGGCTACCAGGATCTTTCGGATCTTCCTCTCCATCAAAGGCCTCCGGAGGAGATTTGGGCTTCCATACCACGTTTTCCGGGACTTCTCAAGAGAGGGCGAAGAGATTAAACTGGAGAGAACCATGCCGGAAGCGGCTTTTATCCTTCAGACCGCGGTGAGTTTCCTGGCCATCATGAATCCCATCGGCAACACTCCTATTTTCGTCTCTCTGGTGGAGGATTTTACGGACGAGGAAAGGATACGCATAGCCCGCACCGCCACCCTCTGGGCCTTCTTTATTGTTACGGCCTTCACTCTGGGTGGAAATCTCATCTTTCGGCTCTTCGGGATTACCCTTTCGGCCTTCCGCATCGCCGGAGGCATCCTTCTTTTCATGATCGCCTACCATCTGGTGCGGGCCAAACGGTCCCATCAACATCACCCCACCGCCGAGGAAGAAGAGGAGGCCGAGGATATCGCCATCACCCCGCTGGCCACTCCCATCCTGGCCGGCCCGGGCACCATCACCACCGCCCTCTCCCTGGTGGGCCGCAAGACCGACCCTCTCAAGATCCTTACGGTAATCCTGGTCTTTGCGGTTATCTGTCTTCTGACCTACCTGTGCTTCATCTACGGAGAGGCCCTCACCAAGCGGCTACGCCCTTCCTGGATCGGAGTCATGACCCGTTTGATGGGTTTGATCCTGGCAGTGGTGGCGGTGCAGATGATCCTGGAGGGGTTCTCCGGAGCCCTGACCCAGATCTTCAAGATCGTCCCCTCCGGACTGCCCCGATAAATCGTTAACCAAGGAGGTCCAAGATGGCGGAAAAGGAAGTCCTTTTCAAAAGTGAAGAAAACAAAACCCGGGGAGAAATAGCGGCCTTTCTGCGTCAGATAGCGGATAAGGTAGAAAACGGGGTGGTTTCCCTGACCCAGGGAGAGCGGGAGGTGGTGCTGAACCTTCCGGAGAACCTGATCCTGGAGATCAAGGCCGAGCGCAAGGTCAAGCCGGAAAAGAGCAAACATTCCCTGGAGATAGAAATCGAATGGCGAGGGGAAACCGCCTGAGCTCCTCGTCTTGACGAAAAATCTTAGCCGTTTATTATTCTAGACTATGCGGGTCTATTTAAAGTGGACACTGGCGGCCTTTTTAGTGCTGGGGATATTCGCCCTGAGCAGTCCTCAGATATACTGTTTTTCTCCTGAAACCGGCATCAAGCTCGAAAATCCTCTTACCGGCTGTCAGTGTCCCTCGGTGTGTAAACAGAGCCAGGAGGAAATTTCCCTGCCAAGGGTGTTTCCTCATCTTCTCCCCTTTCCTTCTCCGGTAGGAATCCATCCCTCGGAAAAAAAGAGCCCCCCGGTATTTACCCTTAAGCGGGACCGGGAGTCTGTAGAATCAAATCCTCTTAGCACCAATCCTTTGCTTTATGTAAGACTGCTCTTTTAATCCTCCTTTCACCTCCACACCTCTAATCTGACCCAAAAATTCGCGTCAATTCAAAAATTGTGTCAGGAGGATGAATATGCGCCGAAATACGGTGGTATTCTTGGTCTTACTATTGCTCTGGAGCCCGGGAATCCGCTCCGGGATCGCGGGTACGGAAAATTCCTCTCTATCCTTTCCGGCGGTCCTGGAGCTGGTATTTGCCCAACACCCTGCCCTTAAGACCTTCAGGGAAAGGGAAAAAGCGGTAAGATTCGAGGCTGCACAGGCCTCCCGTCTGAAAAATCCGGAACTCTCTTTCACCTTTGAGGATGTCTTCGGGAGCGGAGAGTTCTCCGGGATGCGGTCTTCGGAAACCACCCTGGAGATCAGCCAGTCCTTACCCCTTTTCGGACAGAGGGAAAAGAGGCGAGAGGCTATACTGGCCCGGGAAAAAGTGCTTGAGGCGGCCGGAGAGGAGGCCCGGCTTCTTCTCTTCCGGGAGACCGCCCTGGCCTTCATCGAGACCCTCTATGCCCGTCACCGGGCAACCCTTTACGAGGAACTTCTGAGCCTTTCCCGCAAGCTTCTTGCGGTCTCCGAGGCCAAATTCCTGGCGGGAAAGATCCCGGAAACCGAAAAAATTCGGGCCGAAATCGTGGTTGCAGATACCGAAACCCGTTTGCGGAACGCCCGTGAAGCCTACCGGAGCGCCCTCCGCAGGCTGGCCCGCCTCTGGGGCGGAACCCCGCCTTCGGATGTGCGGGGTGATTTTTTTCGGCGGAAGGACTTTTTCCTTAGGGCCTTCCCGAAAGACCATCCCCGACTTAAGCGTTTCCGGGCCGAGATGCAGCGTCTGGAAAAAGAAATCGAGCGAGCCCGGGCTGAGGCCCTTCCGGAGATTACTTTCTCCTCCGGAGTAAGATTCTACAACGAAAGCGACGAACGAGCCTTTGTTTTCGGATTGAGCCTTCCGCTTCCCCTTCTGAATCGCAATCTGGATCGGATGGCCTCCCTCCAGCAAAAAATCACCGCTACCAAACTCGCTCTTCGGGCCGAGCGATGGAACCTGAGCCGAGAAATGGAGCGGGTACGGAGTGAACTTCGCCGCGCGGAGGAAAAAATCAGGACCCTGGAAAGGCAACTTCTGCCCCGGGCCCGGGATATCTATCGTCGAAATCTTGAGGCCTATCGGCTGGGCAAGACCGAGTTTCTAAGAGTACTTGACGCCCAGCGCACCCTTTTTGAGCTACGTCTCTCCCGGCTTGAAGCCTACCGACGTTATCACCGCTTACAGGCCGAGGCCCTCTTTCTTATGGCCCGCATAGAAAAAGATCTCTTTTAGAGGAGGTACAAACCATGAAAAAGATAGCCTGGATAGTCTGCTTCCTTGGGATCCTGGGAATGAGCTTCCATTCGGCCCTGGCCGGAGAGAGACAGGCCGGAGAAAAAACCGTCCATCTCTCTCCGCAGATTTTACAGGAGTTTGAGATCCGGCTGGAAAGGGCCCGGTTACGCTCCATGCCCCGGGTGGTGGAACTCCCGGCAGAAGTGGTGGTGGACCCCGACCGGGTGGTCCATGTGGTGCCGGTAGTGGCAGGGTTCGTACGCCAAACCCTCAAACGCTGGGGAGACAGGGTTAGATCCGGAGAGGTTCTGGCTGTTCTCGATAGCCCGGAACTAGCGGATCTCAAGTCTTCCTACCTCATAGCGCGTACGCGTCTGCGCCTGGCCCGGGAACTTTTCCTGCGGGAAAAGATGCTCTGGGAAAAGAAAATCACCTCCGAAGAATCCTTCCTTCGAGCCAAACAGGATCTGGAACTGGCCAGGATTCAGGTCCAGACTCTAACCCAGAAACTCCTTACCCTGGGGTTCTCTCCGGAAAATATTGGTGAGTTGGAGAACGGAAAGCAACCCCTGGGACGTTACGAACTGCGCTCTCCTATCTCCGGAATCGTCGTAGAAAAACATCTCTCCCGGGGAGAGATGGCCACCCCTTCCCGGATAGCCTTCCAGATCGCCGATCTTTCCGAAGTATGGGTGCTGGTTTCCGTATATCGAGACTGGCTTCCCGAAGTGCGTGAGGGGCAGAAGGTTCAGGTGGATTTCGGGCACGGAATCCCTTCGCGGGAGGGGCGCATCGATTATATAAACCCTATTCTCCGGGAGGACACCCGCTCCGCCCGGGCCCGGATAAGGCTGGCCAATCCTGACGGAAGACTCCGCCCCGGACTTCTGGCCCGGGCCAGGATCGAAATAGGCCGAAAGAAAGTGCTAGCCGTGCCGGAATCCGCCCTGCAACGTCTTGACGGACGCACCGTGATCTTTGTGCGGGAAAAGGAGGGATTCGTGGCCCGTCCGGTAAAAATCGGACCCAGGGAGGGAGGCTGGGTAGAGATCCTTTCCGGACTCTCCCCCGGAGAAATCTATGTGGCCCGGGGCGCTCTTACCCTGCGGGCGGAACTGGAAAGGGAAAATCTGGGCGAAGGACACTCTCATTAAGGAGGGAAGTTATGTGGGAAAGACTCATCCATTTCTCCCTTTGTAACCGACTGCTCATGGTGATCTTAGCCGCCGGGGTCATAGTGGGGGGTTTTATGGTCTTCAAAAAGCTTCCCATCGATGCCTTCCCGGATGTAACTCCGGTACTGGTTCAGGTCTTTACCGAAACCCAGGGACTGGCTCCGGAGGAGGTGGAAAAGTACGTAACTTACCCCATTGAGACGGCTATGAACGGTCTTCCGGGGCTGGTAAAGATCCGCTCGGTGTCCAATTTTGGACTCTCTCTGGTAAACCTCTATTTTAAAGATGGAACGGATATCTATTTTGCCCGACAGGTAGTAAGTGAGCGTTTAGCCGAGGCCCGGGATTCTATTCCCGAGGGTTTTGGCACTCCCCAGCTCGGCCCCATTTCCACCTCCATGGGGCTGGTGCTTTTTTATTATCTGGAGGACAGCACCGGAAAGTACACCCTTACGGATCTCCGCACCCTCCAGGACTGGATCATAAAACCCCATCTTATGAGCGTCCCCGGGGTGACCGAAGTACTGGGAATCGGAGGATTCGAAAAACAGTATCAGGTGCTGGTGGACTCCGAGGCCCTGCGGCGCTACGGCCTCACCCTTTCCGACATTACCCGAGCCCTGCAGCGTAATAACTTCAACGTTGGAGGGAGATTCCTGGTTCAACACGGCGAGGAATTCATCGTGCGCTCCGTGGGATTGGCTCGCGGTCTGGAGGATCTTAAGCGTATCGTGGTGAAATCGGTGGACGGAACCCCGATATATCTCTCCCAGGTGGCGGAGGTCAGAATCGGGGGAGCCGTTCGTCGGGGACTTCAGACCAAGGACGGGAAGACCGAGGTGGTGGCCGGACAGGTAATAAAGCTCTATGGGGAAAACTCCTCCACGGTCATCAAACGGGTGGAGGAGAAGATTCGGGAAATCAACCGCATCCTTCCGGAAGGGGTACGCATCGTTCCCTACTACGAGCAGAAAAGCCTGGTTGAGGCCTGCATCTCTACGGTGACCTCCGCCCTGGGTCAAGGCATGATCCTGGTGATCGCGGTACTGATGTTATTTACCGGGGGATTCAGGCCGAGTGTGGTGGTGGCCCTGGCCATCCCTTTCTCTATCGCCCTGGCTTTCCTGGGAATGTACAGGTTTGGCCTCTCGGCCAATCTTATGTCCCTGGGGGGACTGGCCATCGCCATCGGAATGCTGGTGGATGGGGCCATCGTATTTGTGGAAAACGTAGATCGTAAGCTCCGGGAAAATCCCCAAAAGAATCGCCTGGGAGTGATTTACGAGGCCTGTACCGAAGTGGGGCGCCCGGTAGCCTTCGCCCTGCTTATCATTTCGCTGGTGTTCCTGCCCATCATTTCCCTTAAAGGAGTGGAGGGAAAGACCTTCCGTCCTTTGGCCTATACGGTAATCTTGGCCCTGGTGGGGTCCCTGATTTACGCCTTTCTCATTGCTCCGGCCCTTTCCTCTTATCTCCTGCGAGCCGGGGAGGATCCTTCGAGAAGTCTGGCCGCCAGGATTATCCGGGGGCTTGAAAGGTTATATCTCCCCCTCGGGACTTTTTTCGTTAAGCGCCCCCGGGTGGCTCTTTCGGTAGCCCTGATCCTGGTGTGCATCGGAGGCCTGGTGGGCTCAAGACTGGGCTCGGAATTCGTGCCCAAGCTTCAGGAGGGCACCATCGTTTTGCGTCTCACCATGGCCCCCTCCATCGCTCTGGAGGAAAGTAAACGGCTCACCATGCTGGTCGAGCGCCGCCTACTCCGGATTCCGGAAGTACGGGGAGTGGTGTCTCGCATCGGACGCGGGGAGGTAGGAGCCCATACCGATCCGGTAAATAGCGCCGAGATGTATATCCTGCTCCATCCCCGAGAAACCTGGCGGGTTAAGAATCAGGAGGAACTGGTGGATCTTATCCGGAGAGAACTGGGAAAAATCCCGGGAGTACTTACCAACTTCACCCAACCCATCGAGATGACCGTGGATGAACTGATGGAGGGCGTGCGGGCGGAGATAGCCATCAAGATCTTCGGCGAGGACCTGGACACTCTGAAACGTCTGGGAGATCAAGTGGCGGAGATCATAAGACAGGTGCCGGGGGCCGTGGATGTGCAGGTGGATCAGATTTCCGGCACCCCCCAGCTTCTCATCCGTCCAGACCGGGAAAAACTGGCCCGCTACGGGTTATCCGTGGCCGATGTGCAGGAAGTGGTCAAGGTGGGGGTGGGGGGAACCACGGTGGGAGAAATCTTCGAGGGACTCAAACGCTTCGACATCTTCGTGCGCCTGAAACCGGAGTATCGCAGAGACCCGGAAGCCATAGGGAATCTTCTTCTCCGTACCCCGGGCGGAGAATCCATTCCCCTGCGGGAGGTAGCTGAGATTCGGGAGATCGTGGGGCCGCGACAGATCACCCGGGAAGATATTCAGCGTTTCATCACCGTACAGTGTAATGTATCGGGAAGGGATATCGGTTCTTTTGTGACCGAGGCCAAGGAAAGACTCTCGCAAGAACTCAAACTACCTCCCGGTTACCTGGTCACTTGGGGTGGAGAATTCGAACTCAAAGAGGAAGCCAATCGCCGACTCCGAATAGTGGTACCGGCGACTCTGGGGCTGGTCTTTCTCCTCCTTTTCATGAGTCTGGGGTCGGTCAGGCTCTCGGCCCTGATCATGGCCAACCTGCCTCTGGCCCTGGTGGGAGGCGTGGTGGCCCTATGGCTTACCGGTCAGTATTTATCGGTGCCCGCCTCCGTGGGATTCATCGCCCTTTTCGGGATCGCTCTTGAAAACGGCATGGTGCTGGTTACCTGCGTGCGTCAGCTCCAGAACCGGGGGCTGTCACCGGAAGAAGCGGCTCTTCGGGGAGCAGCCATGAGACTTAGACCGGTTCTGATGACCGCCCTAACCAGTGCCCTGGGGCTCCTTCCGCTCCTTTTTGCCACCGGAACGGGAAGTGAAATCCAGCGCCCCCTGGCCGCGGTGGTCATCGGGGGACTTTTCACCGCCACCCTGAATACGCTTTTCCTTCTTCCGGCCCTTTACCGCTGGCTTGCCCCTACCGAAACCTGTGAAATCTAACCATCTCCGGGAGGCCGGTCTCCACCGGCCTCCCTCGCCATCACCGCGAAAATCCGCTGGATCCGTAGAATGTCTTCTCCGGATTAGTACGCCCAGACCCCCCGGAGGCTCAGGACCCAGAAACCGTCATCCTCCAGCCCGGCTGGATTCCAGGTGTACTGGAAATCCGGGGTAAGGGCCAGGTGCTCTCCGGCCTGGAAGCGATAATAAACCTCCATATGGAACTCATCCGCGGTATCGTGACGAATCTCCCCGGGAAGGGTTAATCTGGCGGCGAAAACCCCCTTTCCTTCCCAGTAATCCCGGTAATCATCGTCCAGCACAAACCAGGCCCATCCCAGCCCTATTTCGTCCTGCGCCCGACCCCACAGGGCACCGGAAAGGGAAAGTCCCACACTTACGGCCTGTTCGAAACCGTAAGAAAAATCGAGATCATCCAGGGTGGTATTCCAGTAACCCACCAGATCGTCCCCTCGCCAGCCGTAACGGAAGAAGACTCCTACCCCCTCGGCCAGCTCCTGATCGAAGGAAACCCCGAACCCCCAGGCTGAATCTTCGTTTTCGGGTTCGGTGCCCCGGGCCAAATAATCCTTGAGATCGTCCCATTTCAGATGTTTCTCTCCCTGATACCACACGTAAAACCGGTAATGGCCGGGACGCCCCCGGAACTTCGTATTCATGGCCAGCTGGGCCACCAGAAAGGGATAGTCAAAGAGGTTATCCCAGCTGGAATCCGCATCTTCGTATCCTAGAGTGAGAGACCAATGGGAGGCCTCATAAGCCGCCACCATTCCGAAACTGTAGGAAGCCCATTCCACGGCCGGATTATTCACAAAGGCCGAACTCATAAACTGGGCGTTTTCATCGTTGGCGTATTCGTTCTGATCCACCTCGGTGGTAATGTCTATCTTTCCGGCCCGGAAACGGAACTTTCCGCCGTAAAGGGGCCATTCCCTCTCGTACCAGGCCTCACTTATGCGTACATCCCCGTCTTCGGTTTCCACCGGGACCATGGAAAGGGCCTCATCCACGATACCGGAGAAGCTGGGGATCTCGGAGTCGGGATTCTTCCCGGAGCCCATCTCCAGCAGGAGATAGGCCCGATCCCGATCCGAAAAATCGGCGGTAAAATCCAGATCCACCGAAGCTGCACCGTAGGCCTTGTTTTCGTCGGTAAGGACCAGATCCGTGGTTCCGGCAGGCTCCCTTCCGGCGTGAGCATGCACATTGGCCAGGTCCTTGTCCACCCCCAGGGCTCCCTGCACCAGTCCGGCCACCTGGAGGCCTACCTCGAGGCGCTGATACCAGGGTTTTTCACCGGAGGGGACCGCCTCCACCCGGAGCTGTTTTTCCATCTTCTTCTCCCTTTTTTCGTAGGCATTAAGGCGTCTCTCCAGCTCCTGCACCTTGCGGGCCAGGCGCTGGTTCTCCTCCAGGACCTGCCGCAACATCCTCTTCAGTTCCTCCACCTCCGGGTCGGCGGCCAGGGCCGCACCCGTGCCCAAACTACCGAGTATTACCAAACAGACCACCACCCATAACCATACCCTCTTCATACCTCCCTCCTGGTTAGTTTGTGTTATTTTTAAAAAATACGTATTACTCAGTCAAGGGGTTTCCCTCCCACGATAAGGAGGGTGAAATAAGGGGGGGTTGAATCGGAGAGTTCGCGCGGATCCGGATAGATCTTCTCTTCGGGAAACCCGCAGAAGGAGATGGCTCTGGTCTCCGGGAGACGTCCGGTTTCCTCCAGGAGGCGCAGGATAGCACCGGCTCGGCGATAAACCTTATAAAGGACCAGGCTGGAGGCTTCCCGCGAGAGTTTTTGTAGTACCTCGTCCGCGGCCAGGCCGCTGGCGATGACCAGGGCCTCCTCTCCTTCGGCCAGAAGGAGTCCCAGGCGGGCCGCAGCGGCCTGGGCCGCGGTGATTCCGGGTATCAGCCGAACCTCGGCCCGGGGAAGATGTTTTTTCAATCTCCGGGCCAGATGACCGAAGGTGGAAAAGAGCGCCGGGTCTCCCAGGGTGAGAAAGGCCGCCTGGTTCTTCTCGGAAAGAACCCGCGCCACCCGGCGAGCGTTCTCCTCCCAGGCCTCCTCAAGCACCCGGCGCTCCCGCGTCATGGGAAAGGGAAGTCTTTCCACCGGAGTCCCTTCCGGTATATGGCTTCCGGCCACCTTGAGGGCCAGCGAATGTTCGTTTTTGCTGGAGGAAGCCACAAAAATGTGCCGCGCCTCCCGGAGGACCCTCACCGCTTTCAGGGTCAGAAGCTCCGGATCCCCCGGTCCAACCCCCACCCCGTAAAGTACTGGCCTGGACAAAAGGCTCTCCTTAATAACGTTGCAGGATTTCCAGGGATCGTCGGATCTGGCGCACAAAGAATTGCCCTGTTTCCGGATAAAGCCCCAGCCCGCGATAATAGGTCTTCCCTTCCACGGTGGTGGTTACACAGTCCACTTCCTTACCGGCCTCCTCCAGAATCTCCCGCCAGCTTTTCTCCCCCTCTCCCGAATTTTTACCCATAATGTCATGCATTACATGATCTCCGGCCACCAGCATAAAGGGAATGAAACGCACCCTGCGGGCCGGATATTTCCGGGCCTCCTCCAGGACCGCCTCTCCGGCCGGCACCCCTTCCACCGTTCCCAGAAGGACGTTGGGATAGCTATGCCGGACCAGCCAGTCCAGCCCCAGGTAGGTAATGTTGGCCCCCTGAGAGGTGACATCGGTGCCATGCGCCACCAGGATATTGATCCCCTCCCCCGGAGGAAGGAACTCGCGGGAAACCATCTTCAAGACCTCTTTCACATATTCCCAGCGGAAAAGAAGGGGTTCTCCCACCACAATGCGTAAGTCCGGAAACTTCTTACAGATCCGCACCACCGTTTCGTACTCCAGCCCGGGAAATACATGAAGCGGTTGCACCACCACCTTCCGGTATCCCTGGGCATAAAGGGTGGCCAGGACCTCGTGCAGACTGGCCAGATGCTTCGAAATCCCCTTGCGGGCATAAATACGGTTCATCTTCTCCCGGATGATGTTGGAGGTAAAGGCCCAGCGGATCTCATAATCCGGGAAGGCCTTCCGCACTTCCCGATCGATATAATCAAAGGTAACCCGGGCCTTGGTGGAGGTGCCGAAGGCGCAGAGCACGATAGCCGGTTTTTCATGGAGCCTGGGATGTTTCAGCGGAAGATAGGCTATGGCTCCGGCCTGCACCCAACCCACCATCAAAAACAAAATCCCTCCTACCAGAGCACCAAAACCGAGTCCCTTCATACTTTACCCCCTTATTTGGATTTTGGGGGCTTAGCGAGGATAGACCGTGGCCACGGTCGGGTCGGAGTCCTCGCCGCACCCCACCGTTTTACGGCCCCGGGCCGGTCTCCCGGCTTCCGGATCGTCCTACTCGCCGCGCCTTCCCGGCCGACCGGGAACACCCCGGCCTGACCAGTGGCCTGTCGTCTCGAAGACCGTGCGTCTCCGAGACCCACCCGGGAACCCTTTCGGACTCGAGCGCCCGGGCGAGGAGCCGGGGACTTAAAATTCCCGACCCCCAGCGGCTTTCGTCCCCGGTCACGGTTGCGGGCCAGCGCCGGATTCTCACCGGCTTCCCGTTTCACCCCGGAGCCTCTGCCCCGGGGCACCCGGGGCCATATTTCGGAAAGCTACCCCCGGAACCCCCTCCCTGTCAAGAGAAACAAGAGTTTAGCACCCCAAAAACTTGGCCGAAGCCCGGAGGATGGGATAGAGTTTGAATACCATGGCTTACGGACTCGCGGAATGGCTGGATCATCCGCAAAGGGAAACCATAGCGGCCTTTCTCCGGGAAGTGGCCCCGGAGCGAGAGATATATCTTACCGGAGGGGCCGTAAGGGATATCCTGCGGAAGAAAAGGGTACGGGATCTCGACCTCACGGTGGTGGATGGTTCGCCCCGGCAACTGGCCGAGGAGGCAGCCAGAAGGCTCTCCTTCGCTCTGGTTCCGCTTCACGAAGAGTTCGGGGTCTTCCGGGTGACCCGGGAGGGTTTCACCCTGGACATCTCCGGACTTCGTCCCGGAGCCCGGAACATCGAGGAGGATTTACGCCTGCGGGATTTCACCCTGAATGCCCTGGCGGTGCCCCTTTCCGAGGCTCTGAGCCGGCCCCCTTCGGCCTGGCCCCTTATCGATCCCTGCGGGGGGTTTTCGGATCTTTCGGCCGGGATCATCCGGGCTATATCCCGGGAAAACCTGCGGGACGACCCCTTGAGACTCCTCCGGGCCTACCGTTTTCTGGCCCAGGGCTACGGAAAGTGCGAGGGGGAGACCCGGCGGATCATCCAGGAGCTGGCCCCGGAGATCCACCGGGTGGCCCCGGAGCGGGTGGAATACGAATTGCGCCTCATCTTCGAGACCCACCGGGCTTCCGAGACCCTGCGGGAGATGCTCGCCGACGGTCTTCTGGCCGAGCTTTTTCCGGAGCTTTACGAAGGAGCCGGAATCCCGCAACCGGATTATCATCATCTGGATGTCCTGGGACACGCACTGGAGAGCCTCTCCGCTGCCGAAGGGATCCTTTCCGCTCCGGAGCACTATCCCGAATTCGAGAAAGAGATCCGGGAGATGGTCTCGGACCGCGAGGCCCTTTATGCCGTGAAACTTTCGGCCCTTTTCCATGACGCGGGAAAGAGCCGCACCTTTTCTCCGGCCGGGGAACGGGCCGAACGCATCACCTTTTACGAGCACGAGAAAGAAAGCGTGCGCCTTTTTTCCGCCTGGGCCGAAAGGTGGCGCATAAAAAAGAAGGTCATAAAGAGGGCCTCCCTTCTCATCCGCAACCACATGCGCCCCTTTTTTCTGCTGGAGGCTCGGGAAAAGGGGCGTCTCACGGCCCGGGCCAAGCGCAGACTCCTTCGCGACTGCCCGGATCTCCCCGGGCTCTTTGTGGTGGCCCTTTCCGACTGTCTTTCCGCAAGGGGCCCGGCCGCGGAACCCGAAACCTGCGAGAAACTCCGGATCCTCTTTATCGAGCTTAAACGTTTCTCGCAGGAGGTGATGGAAAGGGTCCGGGTGAAAAGACTCCTTACCGGGCACGATCTTATCGAGGTCCTGGGGCTCAAGCCCGGCCCCCTTTTTCGCGAGCTTCTCTCCGCGGTGGAAGAGGCCCAGGTGGAGGGACGGGTAAGGAATCGGGAGGAAGCCCTGGCCCTGGTACGAGAGATCCTGGCCCGCCGCCGATAAAGCCCCTCCCGACCAGGGCCTCCCTTGCAAGAGGAAGGAGAAAGCGTTATATATAGGCAAATATAACGATGGAGGCGTTCCCATGCAACGCATACTGGGCATACTTCTTCTCTTCTGGGTGGGGTTAACAGGCGTGTCCCGGGCCGGGGAAAGGCTTCTTATCTTTGCCGGGGCGGCTTCGCGTCCCCCCACCGAGGAGGCCGCCCGGGCCTTCGAAAGAAAGACCGGGGTCAGGGTGGACCTCGTCTTCGGAGGCTCGGGATATGTGCTCTCGCAGATGATCCTTTCCCGCAAAGGGGATCTTTACTTTCCGGGTTCCTCCGACTATATGGAACTGGCCAAAAGGAAAAAGGCCGTCTTCCCCGAGACCGAAAGGATCGTGGCCTATCTGGTTCCGGCTATTATCGTTAAAAAGGGAAATCCCAAAGGAGTTCACTCCCTGCGCGATCTCCTCAAACCCGGGATCCGGGTGGCTATTGCCAATCCGGAGGGGGTATGCGTGGGGGTTTACGCGGTGGAGATCCTGGAAAGGGCCCTGCGTCCTGCGGAAAAGGCCGCCTTTCGGCAAAAGCTTACCAATTACACCGGAAGCTGTGCCCAGACCGCGGCTGCGGTCTCTCTGGGAGCGGTGGATGCGGTGATCGGATGGCGTATCTTTGCTTACTGGGATCCGAAACACCTTGAGGCCATCCCCCTGCGGCCGGAGGAGGTGGTGCGCGTGGGATATATGCCCATTGCCGTAGCACGTTTCACCCGCAACCGGCCTCTGGCCGAGGCCTTCATCCGGTTCATTACCTCCCCGGAAGGGAAGGATATTTTCCGGCGCTACCATTACTTCATGAGCCCGGAGGAGGCCTTCTCCTTTATCGGAGCCCGCAAACCCGTGGGGGGAACCTATAAAGTGCCAGCGGAATGGCTGGGAGGCAGGACCCGATGACCCTTCGTCGTCTGACCCTCTCCGCCGCCCTGGTGATAACCCTCTTTTATACCGCCCTTATCCTCTCCCTCTTTTACTTCTTTAA
>WGAR01000113.1 GCA_015494725.1 Thermodesulfobacteriaceae bacterium
ATAAATACGAACTCCGCGCCGATCCTTCCCTCCAGTACGAGGTCTGGTCCAGGATGCCGCACCGTTTTTATCTCCCGGGTTGCGAGACCCTGGCCGAGGTTTACGGACGGGCGGTGCGGGCCATGGAAGATCTGTTCCATCGGGAAAGGGGTTCGGTGGTGGCGGTGGTGACCCACATGGTGGTGGTAAGGGTCCTTCTGGTGCATTACCTGGAACTTCCCCTGGCGGCCTATCGCACGGTGCCGGTTCCCAATGCCCTTCCCGTCCTTTTTCGCCGGCAGGGGATGGAAATCCGGGTGGAGGTTCCCTTCGATGAGGGGCCCGAGGCCGAGGAGATGCGGCGTTTCCTGGAGAGACCGCGAACATGAAACGTCTTCTTAAAATAACCGCTCTGGTCCTGGGGAGCCTTGTTCTCCTGGCGGTGATTCTGGGCTTCCTCCTTCCCTATCTGGTCAACCTGTCCACGGTGAAGGACCGGGTGACCCGCAGGCTCTCCCGCACCCTTAAAGCCGAGGTTTCGGTGAAGACCCTGCGTTTGCGGGTCTTCCCCCGTCCCGGGCTCTCGGCCGAGGGGGTGCGTATCCGGGGAAAGATCTACCTCCTTACCGTGGATAGTCTTCGTCTCTATCCCGAGGTAATCCCCCTCCTCCATCGCAAGGTGGTGATCCGCGATTTTTCCCTCCAGGCCCCCCACCTGGTGTTACGTCTTCCCCGCAGGAAACGGCCTTTCTCCCTGCGGAAGATCCTGGAGAAACTGCCTCCGCTGCCGGCCCTGGAGGCCCGCCTTTCCAGAGGAGAGGTCCGGGTGTTTCGGGAGGAAACCCCTCTGCTGGCCTTTTCGGATCTCTCGGCGGAGGTGGCCACCCGACCCCATCAGATCCTGCTCGAGGCCGGAGGAAAGGCTTCTTTTCTCCAGGAATTTCATCTTAAGGGGCGTCTGCATCTTCGGAAGCTGGCTGCGGAAGGACTTCTGCGGCTTCAGCACGTGGATCTTTCCCGTTGGCCCTTCTGGAAGGGGTTCCCCTTACATCCCGAAAAGACCGATCTTTCCCTGGATCTGGCTTATACCTACGAGGATTCCTCTCTGCTGGTGGGGTTTAAGGGCCAGGCTCCGTGTGTGCGTTTCCGCAAGGCCCCGGAACTTCTTTTTTCCTGCGGGGTGGCGGAGGGGGAGCTGGCCCTGCGTCCGGGGGCCTGGGACCTCCGCGTAAAGAATCTGGTTCTTCGGGAACCGGAGCTGGAGGGAGAGATAAGGCTGAGCAGGTCCTCCCAGGCCTATGTCCTTTCGGCTCGGCTGAAGAAACTGAATTTTACCCAGATGAGGGGGCATTTAACGCGTCTTTTTCCCGAGAATCGGGGGGTAAAGAAATTTCTTGGTCTGGTGCGCGGGGGAGTTTTCAGCGACCTGGAATTCAAATCCCGCTCTCCCAAGCCCTCTGGACTCTTTCGGCCGGAAAACTTCATCCTTTCGGCCCGGGTTAAGGAGGGCTCGGCCCATCTTCGGCGTCCGGCTCTGAATCTCTCCGGGGTCACCGGCACCCTTACTTTGGTGATGGGGGATCTCACCTTCCGGGGAAAGGCCCGTCTTCCGGAGAGTGCGGTCTCCCGGGCCGAGGTACACGTTCATCTCAAGGATCGTACTGCTCCCCTTTCTCTGCGGGCCGAGTTTTCCGGGGAGGCCCGGGAACTTCTGGCCACGGCCTGTTCCGCCAGTCGTAAGGTGGCCCACAGACTGAAGGGCTGGTCCGTGCGGGGACCGGTCTCCGGGACCCTTCTTCTTTCCGGCACCCGGGCCAGACCCAGGGTGGAACTTTACCTTCAACCCCGCCGGGTAGAATTGAAGTCTCCCCTTTTTCCCTGGTCTCTTACGGTTTCCGGAGGGAAGTTCGGTTTGAAGGGGCGCCGTATCTATCTGGCCGGAGCGCAGGTCTCCGGTGCCCCGGGAAATCTCCGTCTCACCGCAAGTCTGGATTTTTCCCGTCGTCCCTATCGTCTTCAGGTTCGGGAGGCCCGGGGGAAACTCGCCTTTCGGGTCCTGCGTCCCCTGGTGGTTCGTTATCCTTCCGGGAAAGAACTTCTCGAGAAGTACCGTTTTTCTCTGCAGGGTCTGGAGCTGGTCTCTTTGAGTTATAGCGGTCCGCTGGTGGGGGCCTCCTTCAAAAAGGATCTGCGGGTGGAGGCCCGACTCGACAAGGGGACTTTCTATCTCCCCTCCCTTTCCCTTCCTCTATCCTTCAGGAATTTACCGGTTTCCTATCGCCAGGAGACCCTGAGTTTCGGTCCGGGGACCATCCAGGCCCTGGGAAGCTCCCTTCTTCTGGCCGGCGACAAACCCCTGGCTTCTCCGGAGCTTTCCCTGGAGGGCTCGGGGACGGTATCCGCAGGGCTGATGCGTCATCTTTATCAGAGGTTCGGCTGGCCCCAGCGTTTTTACTTTAAGACCCCCTTCCGTCTGAAAAAACTGGCCTTTTCCCGGGGTGGAGATGGTTCCTGGCGTCTTTTCCTGCGCGGTGTTTCGCCGGATGGGGCCGCGGTGGAAGCGGAGGTGAAAAAGGCGCGAGGGCTTCTGGAGATAAAGGGAGGAAAGCTGAATTACCGGGATAAAAAGCTGGAGTTCGGTCTTTCCCGTTACCCCGGGGAATACGACCT
This sequence comes from Thermodesulfobacteriaceae bacterium, assembly GCA_015494725.1. GTDB lineage: Bacteria > Desulfobacterota > Thermodesulfobacteria > Thermodesulfobacteriales > Thermodesulfobacteriaceae > Thermosulfurimonas_A. The sequence goes on from WGAR01000113.1 coordinate 2,650, forward strand.
GGCTCTGGAGGGCGAGATCTCTCCGGAGGTGCTCACCGCCGTCTTTGAGACCAACCCCGGTCTCAAGGGGTATTTCAAGGCCCATTTTCAGGCTCGAATTCGTCCTTCCCGGCCCCTTCTTTCTCATTTTAAGGGTCTTCTGGAAGGGGGCGACTTCATCCTCCCTGTACGTGGGTCTCCCCGGATCCTTCGATTCAGTGTACGCGGTTTGGGACGGGTCTTTCGTTTCGATCAGCTTTCCGTACGTATCGGGGATTCCGACCTCCTTCTCTCCGGCCGGCTGGAGGCGGCTCCCAAGAACTTCCATTTTGAAGGGGCCCTGCGCTCTCGCCGGCTCGATATTCCCGCTTTGCGCACCCTTTATGCCCCCCGGAGCTCCCGGAAGAAGAGATTCCTTCTCACCGGGCACCTTGCCCTGGACTGCGACCGGGTGGTGCTCAGCCCCGGAAGGGAGGTTCAGGGCCTTAAGGGGGATCTTTTCCTCTATCCGGGGGCGGGGAAGGTGGTCTTTTCCCGAGCCCGGTTTTGTGGCCTTCCCCTGAGCGGAGATTACAGCTACGGCCGACAAAAGAGCCTCCATCTTTCCATCTTTGAGCCGGCGGGGGATTTCGCCCGGCTTCTACCCTGTCTTTCCCGCAAGAAGGAGGTAATCATCTCCGGCCCCTTTGCCTTTAAGGCCGATCTGTATCTGCGAGGGAAAAAATCTTTGTTCGAGGAGGGGAAGGGGACCCTGCGTCTGGAATCCCCCTCGGGAAAGATCAATCGTTTCGGTCTTCTGGCCAAGATTTTCGGTTTTCTGAGTCCCATTGATATTTTTCGGGGGCAGATTCCCTCCCTGGAGGAGAAGGGTTTCCCCTACCAGGACCTCCTGGTAACCGGCCAGTTGTACGGTTCCCGTTTACACCTCCAGGCGGTGCGACTGGAGGGACCGGGGCTGCGCCTCTTTGCCTCGGGAGATATTTTCCTTCCGGAGGGGCGTCTGGATCTGGTGGTCCTGGCCTCTCCCTTTAAGACCGTGGATACCCTGATCAGCCATATACCGGTGGTGGGCTTCGTGCTTACCGGACGGGACAAGATGCTGGTTTCGGTGCCTATCGGGGTTAAGGGTTCCTACCATCATCCCACCATCCTGCCTCTGGACCCCAAGGCCATAGGGGAAGGGGTCTTCGGGCTCTTTAAGCGGGTGTTTCAGCTTCCCGGGCGAATCCTAGTGCCCAAGTAGGAGCTTTTTGGATACGGAAAAATTAGGATGCATGGGAATAAATGGAATTTTATGGGATAGTTAAGGCCTATGTAAGAATACGGAGCTTTACATGAGAAAGTTTTTGGTATTAAGATGGGAAGAGCCTGTGCAGGGCGGGAAAACTCCATAGAGGAGGTAGAAGTATGGTGCGATATTTGGGGTTGCTTTTGGCTTTTCTTCTGGTGTTGCCCGGAGGGCTTCGGGCCTATACCGGGGTGTCGCAGGATGAGCTTCTGCAGCGGATCCAGCAGCTGGAACAGGAGCTCCAGACGCTGAAGAAACAGCTCGAGGAGATGAAGCAGGCCCAGGAGGAGACCAGCGATACGGTGGACGAGATGAGCGACGTGGTGGA
>WGAR01000114.1 GCA_015494725.1 Thermodesulfobacteriaceae bacterium
TGCTTCTGGCCCGGGAGCGGGTGCAGGTCATGGAGGAGGCGGTACGTACGGCCGAGGAGAATCTGCGGGTGGTGAGGAGCCGGTTTCAGGCCGGGCGGGCCCTGAAATCGGATCTTCTGGAGGCCCAGGTCTTTCTTTCCCGGCAGAAGAAAGACCTGGCCGCGGCCCGACACCAGGCCCGGGTGGCCGAGACCAGGCTGGACCTGGTTCTGGGGGTGCCCCTCACCACCCACTGGAAGCTGGCCCCGGTCTCCGGTCTGCCCAGGGTTCGGGAGGGGCTGGCCCTCTGGCGCTGCGCGGCCCTGGCCCGTCGGCCGGATCTCAAGGTGGAGGAACACCGGGTGAAGCTTGCGGCCCTGCGGGTAAAGGAGGCCCGCTGGCGCTTCCTCCCCTCGCTCAACCTCCGGGGGATCTATGAGAAGAACGCCGAGGATCCCCTCTCCGGAGGTGCCGATGGCGACGCCTATACCATCATGGCCCAGCTGGATTTCAATATCTTCAAGGGTTTCCGGGACAAGGCCCGTCTTTCCCGGGCCCGGGCCGAGTATCTCTCCGCCCGGGAACGCTACCGTCAGTACCGGCGGGAGGTGGAACAGCAGGTGGAGGAGGCTTATAGCCGGTACCTTACGGCACAGAAGGAATACGAGGTTACGGAACGGGCTGTAGCCCAGGCCGAGGAGGGGTTGCGCATTATCCGTCAGCGATATGAGGCCGGGCTGGCCCTCCTGGTGGAACTCCAGGATGCGGAAACCGCCCTGAAGAGGGCCCGCCTGATGCGGCTGGAGGCGCTTTACGGATGGCGCCTGGCGGAAAGCGGTCTGCGGTTCGCGGCCGGTATCATGGGCAGAGAAAGGATTTCCCCGGCGGAGGCCTGCCATGAAAAACCCTAGGTGGCTCTTCCTTCTGGCGTGTGTTCTTTTGATTCTTCCCGCCTGCAAGGGGGGAGAGGAACATCCGAAATCCTCCTCCGCGGGAAGGGTGGTCAGGACCCGTCTCTATGTGGCCTCTCCGGTAGAGGTTCTTCTCTTTCGGGAACTTCCGGCCACGGTGGAGGCTCGCCAGCGGGCGGTGCTTTCCTCCAAGGTCTCCGGTTTCGTTACCGAGGTTCGGGTGAAGGAGGGCGATCGTATCCGTGCCGGGGAGGTTCTCTTACGCGTTGATGATCGGGATCTCCGGGCCCGGATCCGGGCCCTTTCCTCGGCGGTGCAGGCCCTGCGCCGGGAGCTTGTGGCCATCTCGGCCCGGGAGGCCTACGCCCGGGCCGAATTTCAGCGTTTCCGCAAACTCTTCGCCGCCCAGGCGGCCACCGCGGAGGAGTACGAGGCCCGCAAGTCCGAGTACCAGGCCCTGGCGGCCCAGCGGGAAGCCCTTGAGGCCCGGATAAGGGAAACCCAGGCCCGTCTGTCCGAAGTCCGTACCCTTCTGCGTTATACCGTTCTGCGGGCTCCCTTTTCCGGGGATGTGGTGCGTAAGTACGTGGATCCAGGCACCTTTGTGGGGCCGGGGCAGCCGCTCCTGGAGGTGGAAAACCAGGAGGCCGGATATCGACTGGTCTGTCATCCCGGGGAAGCCCTTTTCGGTCGGATCCACCCCGGGATGAAGGCCTGGGTATTCATCCCCGGTCGCGACCTTCGTCTTACCCTCCGGGTCTCCCAGGTCGTTCGGGATGTGGATCCCCAGACCCGTACCTTTACGGTCAAGTTCGATCTTCCGAAGGATGTACGTCTGGCTTCGGGCACCTACGGCCGGGTCTTTCTGCCCGTGGGGCGGGAGAAGACCCTCCTGGTGCCGCGGGAGGCCTTGGTGGACCGCGGAGGCTTCAAGGCCCTCTTCGTGGTGAATCCGCAGGGGCTGGTCTATCTCCGGGTGGTGCGAATCGGCAAGACCTACTGGCGTCTGGGGAAGCAGTGGGTCCCGGTGTGTGAGGGGCCCAAGTGCCGGGGCTATGTGGAGGTCCTTTCCGGACTCGAGCCCGGGGAGCGCGTGGTGGCGCACCCGCCGCTGGGGCTTAAAGAGGGAGACCGGGTAGAGGAATAGCCCATGCGCGAGCTCGTCTTCCGGATAGTGAACTATTTCGTGGACTCCAAGCTGGTCCCCCTCCTTATCATGGCCACCATTGCCATGGGGCTCTTTGCGGTCATCAACACCCCCAGCGAGGAGGAACCCCAGATCGTGGTCCCCATGATCGATGTCTTCGTGGAGATGCCCGGGGCCACCTCCAAGGAGATAGAGGAACGGGTGATCTATCCCATGGAGAAACTCCTGTGGGAGATCCCGGGGGTAAAGTTCGTCTATTCCACCGCCTATAACGGCCGGGCCCTCACCATAGTGCGTTTCCGGGTGGGGCAGGATCCGGAAAAGAGCCTGGTCAAGACCTATGACAAACTCTATGCCCATCTGGACTGGATCCCTCCGGGGTGTTCCCGTCCCATTCTGAAACCCCACGACATAAACGACGTGCCTATCGTGACCCTGACCTTCTGGGGGAAGGGTTACGATGCCTACCGTTTGCGCCAGATCGTGGCCCGGGTGGACGACGAGATCCGGAACATTCCCGGTATCGCGGAGACCTTCATCAAAGGTGGTCTTCGTCGGGAGGTCCGGATCGATCTCCTCCCGGATCGGGTCTATGCCCTGGGGCTGGACCCGGTGGACGTGGCCCGGATCATTCAGGCCCAGAACCAGGCCCGGATGGTGGGGCAGTACCGGCGGAAGGATTATTCCTTTGTGGTGCGGCTGGGGAACTTCTATCACAGTATTCGGGACCTGGAGAACACCGTAATCAAGACCGTGGCCGGGCGCCCGGTCTTCCTCAAGGATATAGCCCGCATCGTGGACGGCCCCGAGGAGCCCAAGGCCTATGTGTTCATGGTTCCGGGGCCGGCGGCCAGCCACCGGGGCATCCAGGGAAAGCCGGGGGAGCTTTATCCGGCGGTGACCCTGGCCATTGCCAAACGCAAGGGCTGGAACGCCACCAAACTGGCCAACAAGATCCTGGCCAAGGTCGAACTGCTCAAAGGGGACCTTATCCCCGACGATGTGCACGTTACCGTAACCCGTAATTACGGACAGACCGCCAAGGACAAGACCGACACCCTGCTGGAACACCTTCTCATTGCCACGGTCTCGGTGGCCATTCTCATCGGCATCTTTCTGGGGGCCCGGGCCAGTCTGGTGGTGCTGGTCTCCATCCCGGTGACCCTGGCGGTAACCCTGATGATTTATTACCTCTACGGTTACACCCTGAACCGGGTTACCCTCTTTGCCCTCATCTTCTGCATCACCATTCTGGTGGACGACCCCATCGTGGATGTGGAGAATATCGTCCGGCACCTGCATCTGCCGGAGAACCGGGGTAAATCCTTCCGGGACATCATCGTGGGGGCGGTGGTGGAGGTGCAGGCCCCGCTCATCCTGGCCACCCTTACGGTAATTGCGGCCATCGCTCCCATGGGCTTTGTGCGGGGGCTTATGGGCCCCTACATGCGGCCCATGCCCGTGGGGGCCTCGGTGGCCATGCTCCTTTCCATGGCGGTAGCCTTTGTCATCACCCCCTGGGTGGCCTATCACTTCCTGCCCAGGCACGCCCGCGAGGAGGAAAAGGAGACCCTGATTACCCGAATTTATCGCTGGATTATGGGGCATTACATCCGGAGTGCGGCCTGGCGCTGGGCCTTTCTCTTTACCGTGGGGGTGCTCTTTCTCCTGTCCTGTTCCCTCATCTATTTCAAGAAGGTCTATGTGAAGATGCTACCCTTTGACAACAAGAACGAGTTTCAGATCATTCTGAACATGCCCGAGGGGAGTTCGCTGGAGAAGACCGCCCGGGTGACGGAGGAGATAGCCCGGGCCCTGATGAAGGAACCTCTGATCACGGATATGGAGCTTTATATCGGGACCGCGGCTCCCTTCAACTTCAATGGTCTGGTGCGGCACTATTATCTACGCCAGGGCGATCACGTGGCCGACATTCAGGTCAATCTGGTGGACAAACACCACCGGAAACTCCAGAGCCACGATATTGCCAAGCGGGTGCGGCCTCTGGTGACCGCGGTGGCCCGGAAATACGGGGCCCGGGTGACCGTGGCAGAGGTCCCGCCCGGGCCTCCGGTGCTTCAGTCGCTGGTGGCGGAGGTATATGGCCCGAATTACGAGCAACAGATCGAGCTGGCCCGCAAGATCAAGGAGATCTTCGCCCGGACCCCGGGGGTGGTGGATGTGGACTGGTACATGACCGAGCCTCAGGTGGAGTGGCGCCTGCGGGTGGATCGGACCAAGGCCATGCTGTCCGGGGTGCTTCCTCAGCGGGTACTGGAGGTCTTAGAGACCGCACTGCCCGGAAAGATTCTGGGGCTCTTCCACGATCCCTCGGCCAAGGAAGACGTTTATATCCAGCTGCGTTTTCCGGTGGCCGAGCGTTCCTCGCTTCCGGATCTTTCTCAGCTCAAGGTGCGGAGTCTTTCCGGGCGGCTGGTGCCCCTTTCCGAGATCGCTCACTGGGAAAAGAGGGTGGTGCCGCACCCCATCTACCACAAGAACCTTCATCCGGTGGTCTATGTGGTGGGGGACATGGCCGGTCGGGAGGAGGCCCCCATTTACGGGATTCTCAAGATCAACAAGGCCCTTCATCAGTTACGGGCCCCGGACGGCAGCCCTATTCACATCTATTATCGGCATCAACCCTTTTCCGCCCGGCAGTGGGCGGTGAAGTGGGACGGGGAATGGCGTATCACCTACGAGGTCTTCCGGGATCTGGGTCTGGCCTTTGCCGCCTGTCTGATCCTGATCTATTTCCTGGTGGTGGCCTGGTTTAAGTCCTATACCGTGCCTCTGGTCATCCTGGCCCCGATTCCCCTTTCGCTCATCGGGATACTTCCGGCCCATGCCCTGATGGGGGCCTTTTTCACCGCCACCTCCATGATCGGTTTCATCGCCGGGGCCGGGATTGTGGTGCGGAACTCCATCATTCTGGCGGACTTTATCGAACTGCGGCTGGCCCAGGGGTATTCCCTGGAGGATGCGGTGATCGACGCCGGGGCGGTTCGTTTCCGTCCCATGCTCCTTACGGCCTCGGCGGTGGTGGTGGGGGTGTTTGTGATCCTGTTTGATCCCATCTTCAAGGGGATGGCCCTTTCTCTGATGTCCGGGGAAATGGCCTCCACCCTCTTTTCCCGCATGGTGGTCCCCATCCTCTATTATCTGGATCACCGGATCAAGAAGGAGCGTCGTCTGGTGCTTTAAAGCTTGAATTTCCCGGGCCCAAAGGCTAACCTAAGATCCGATGCCGGAGATTTTTTTTCTTAAACTGGCCCTGATCCTCTACGGAATTGCTACGGTAGGTTTTTTTATCTTTTTTTACACCTTAAAACCCGAGGCCCTGCGGGGGGCCCGGTGGGTATTTCTGGCCGGGTTCGGGCTTCATACTTTGAGTCTGGCCCTGCGGGCCCTGGCCCTGAAGGCCCCACCGGTGATTTCCTTTCACGGAGCCACCTCCTTTCTGGCCTGGGCGGTGGCGGGGGTCTATTTTTTCTTTACCCTTAAGGGGCCCAAGGTCTATACCCTGGGGACCTTTCTGGCTCCGGTGGTGTTGCTCCTGGTGGCGGTGGCTCTCCTTTCCCCCTATGCTCCCGCTCCTCTGCCGCCGGCCCTGCGCAGTATATGGTTGCCCTTCCATGCCACCATCTCTCTGCTTTCCTATGCCTTTTTCCTGGTGGCGGCGGTGGCCGGTTTCATGTATCTCCTCCAGGAAAGACAGGTCAAACGCAAGATGCTGGGGGGGATCTTTCGACGTCTTCCGCCGCTGGAGTCCCTGGACCGTTTAAACGAGATGAGCCTCAAATACGGGTTCCCCCTCCTCACCGTGGGGATCATTACCGGGGCCCTGTGGGCGGAAAAGGCCTGGGGAAGTTACTGGAGCTGGGACCCCAAGGAAACCTGGTCCCTTATCCTGTGGTTTATTTATGCGGCCCTTTTGCATGAAAGGCTCATCGTGGGCTGGAGGGGAAGAAGGGCAGCGATCATGGCCCTGCTGGGGTTTGTGGTCTGGATAATCAGTTTTTTCGTGGTAAATCTTCTACTCCCGGGGTTACACAACTATGGAAGGTGGACTTAGGGAACGACTCCTTCTGGTGGGTCTCAATCACCGGACCGCGCCGGTAGAGGTGCGGGAGAGGTTCGCCCTGGAGAAGAAGGGGACCCATCCCCTGGATATCCTGCGCCAGGAACTTCCGCAGGCAAGCGAGGCCTATTTTCTCTCCACCTGTAATCGGGTGGAGTTCCTTCTGGTGACCGAGGAGGTGGAGGAGACCCTCGCCGGGCTCAAGGACCTTCTGGCGCGGGAGACCGGGCTCCCTAGATCGCGGTTCGAACCTCATCTTTACGTCCTGCGCGATAGGGAGGCGGTGCGGCATCTCTTTCGGGTGGCGGCGGGGCTGGATTCCATGGTCCTGGGGGAACCCCAGATCCTGGGGCAGGTCAAGGAAGCCTATCGGGAGGCGGCCCGACGCCGGACCACCGGTCCGATCCTCAACCGTCTGCTGCACCGTACCTTTTCCGTGGCCAAGCGGGTGCGCACCGAGACCGGGATCGGCTCGTATGCGGTTTCGGTGAGTTACGCCGCGGTGGAGCTGGCCAAGAAGATCTTCGGTTCGCTGCGGGGCAAAAAGGCCCTCCTGGTGGGAGCCGGAGAGATGGCCGAACTGGCGGCCCAGCATCTTCTTTCCGCCGGGGTGGAGAAGATGCTGGTGGCGAACCGAACCTTCTCCCGGGCCGTGGAACTGGCGGAACGGTTCCGGGGCGAGGCCTACAGCCTGGAGGAACTCCCCGAATGTCTGCTGGAGGCCGATATCGTGATCTCCTCCACCGGAGCCCCGGGTTATGTGATCACCCGCGAAACGGTAAAACCCCTCCTGCGAAAAAGGCGCCTGAGGCCCCTCTTTTTTATCGATATCGCCGTTCCCCGGGACATAGAACCGGCGGTAAACGAACTCGAAAACGTCTATGTCTTTGACATAGACGACCTCAAACAGGTGGTGGAAGAGAACCTGGGCCGCCGGCGCAAGGAGGCCCGCCGGGCCGATCGGATCATCGAGGAGGAGGTCCTCAAGTTCGAGCGCTGGCTGCGGGAGCTTGAGGTCTATCCCACCATCAAGGCCCTGAGGGAAAAGGCCGAGGAAATAAGACGGAGGGAACTGGCCCGCACCCTTCCCCGGTTGCGCAACCTTTCCCCGGAGGATAAGGAAGCCCTGGAGGTGATGACCGAGGCCATCGTGAACAAGATCCTCCACGCTCCGATCCTTTACCTGAAGATGGGGTATCACCGCATGGGGCGGGAGGCCATCACCACGGTAAGAAGGGTCTTCGATCTGGATGGCGATCTGGAGAACCTCTCCCCGGAGTGGAGGGAGATCCTTTCTGCCGGGGTTCCGGAGAAGGATTAGAAGGGGAGATCCTCGTCAGGGGGAGGCTCCGGGAGAGTATCTTCCCCCCGGCTTGGTCCGGGTTCGGAGACCGGGCCCTCCTCGCGACGGCTTCCCAGCATGCGCATATCGCTGGCCACGATCTCGGTGACCCAGCGTTTCTGCCCCTCCCGATCCTCGAAGGAGCGGGTCCGCAGGCGTCCCTCAATATAGACCTGGCGTCCCTTGGTAAGGTATTCGCCGCAGATCTCGGCCAGGCGTCCGAAGGCCACGATGCGATGCCATTCGGTGTGTTCCTGCCTTTCCCCGTTTTTGACCCGGATTTCATTGGTGGCGATGCGGAAGGTGGCCACAGGCTGTCCGTCGGCGGTGTAACGGATCTCCGGGTCCGCCCCCAGTCTGCCGATAAGGATGACCTTGTTCACACTCATGCTTCAGCCCTCCAGGACCTTGAGATAGACCTTGCGGGTGCGGGGGCCATCGTATTCGGCAAAGAAGATACGCTGCCAGGTTCCCAGAACCGGTCGCCCCTCCTCCACCAGCACGGAAAGACACGGCCCGGTGAGGCTGGCCTTGACATGGGCCGGGGAGTTGCCCTCCAGATGCCGATAGGCGAATTCATAGGGGGCCAGACGCTCATAGACCCTCAGGATGTCCTCGGCTACCGCCGGATCGGCCCCCTCGTTTATCACCAGCCCGGCCGTAGTGTGGGGGACGTAAAGAAAACATACCCCGCTCTTCACCCCTTTTACCCGCCGGGAAACCTCCTCGGTGATATCGATGAACTGGGTCCTGGCCGTGCTCTTGACGGTGATGACCTCCATACACACCTCCCGTGATCCTAAAACTATATCCCTTCCGGCTCGGTTGTCAAAAGGATCTTTCGGAGGCATAATGGGCCGAGAAAGATTTCTTTTTTCGGAGGAGCAAGAATGCTGGTAAAGGACTGGATGACTGAAGAAGTAATCGTCCTGGATGAGAACGCTTCTATTATGAAGGCCTCTCAGATCATGAAGGAACACAACATCCGGCGTATTCCCGTGGTGCGGGGGGGGAAGCTGGTGGGGATCGTGAGCGATCGGGACATCAAAGAGGCCACCCCCTCCAAGGCTACGGCCCTGGATGTGCATGAACTCTATTATCTCCTCTCCGAGGTGCGGGTAAAGGACATCATGACCCCGGATCCCATCACCGTTCGGCCCGAGGACACCGTGGAGTATGCGGCGGTGCTGATGCTGGAGAACCGCATTTCCGGTTTGCCGGTGGTGGATGAGGCCGGCCACGTGGTGGGGATTATCACTCAGACCGACGTATTCAAGGTCTTTGTGAACATTACCGGTATCTATTACGGTCCCATCCAGATCGGTCTGGAGATCGAGGATTCGGACAAGCTGGACGAACTGACCCATCTGATTATCAGCCACGGAGCCAGGATCATCAGCATCCTGACCTATCGGGAGGGGATCGATTCCCCGGGAAGACAGGTCTTTGTGCGCATAAAAGACCTCCCGGAGGAGAAACTGCAGGCCCTTCTCGAGGCCCTGAGACGGAATTACAGGGTGCGCTACTGGGCCCGGGACGATGTGAGCCGGGTGAAGTCTCCCCGGGTCAGCGCCACCAGAACAGCCATCTTAGAAGGCCGGGTCGAGGCCTGATCCTGGGCACCTCCCGGATCTCCGGCACCTTGTCTTCCGGGTAAGGCAGCCAGATTTCCTCCGTTTGTCCGGAGGGGGAACGATCGCGGAAGGGAACGAAGGTTATTCCCTCCGGGACCCGGAACTTTTCCGGGCTAAGAGATAGACCGCGCAGGAGCTCCACCCAAAGCGGACAGGCGGCACGTCCTCCGGTCTCGAGTCTTCCCAGGGTTTTGGGTTTATCGTAGCCCACCCATACCCCGCAGGTATAACCCGGGGTAAACCCGATGAACCAGGCATCCTGATAGAGGTCGGTGGTGCCGGTCTTCCCGCCGGCCGGTATTCCCAGCACCCGGGCGCATCTTCCGGTGCCCTCCCGGACCACTTCCTGGAGGTAGAAATTCACCACGTAGGCCGTTTGCGGGGAAAAGACGCGCTTCCGGCGGGGATGGGCCCGGTAGATGATTTGGCCCTCTCGATCCTGGATCAGGGCCACCAGATGGGGTTCCACCAGTTCTCCGCCCAGGGGGAAGACGGTATAGGCCCGGGTGAGTTCCCAGGGGGATACCCCGGCGCTTCCCAGGGCCAGGGAAAGGTTGCGGGGAAGGGGCCCCGAGATCTCCACCGCCCGCAGGGTTTCCTGGACCTCACCTATACCCAGGGCCCGGGCGATCTTGACCGCCACGGTGTTGCGGGAGTCCACCAGGGCGGTGCGCAGGGAGATGATGCCCAGGTAACGGTGATCGAAGTTGCGGGGGCGCCACAGCTGGCCGGATTTTCCTCCGGGAAGGACCACGGGTTCATCCACTACCAGGGAATCCGGGCGCAGGAGATCGTCTTCCAGGGCCCGGGCCCAGAGAAAGGGTTTTAAGGCCGAACCCGGAGGACGCCGGGCAAAGACCGCCCGGTTGAAGCGACTTTCCCGAAAGTCCCTTCCTCCCATGAGCAGGCGCACCTCACCGGTGGGATTCTCCAGACACACCGCCGCCACCTGGGGAATATCCTTGCGATGGTGACGGCGCGGGATCAGGGAAAGGCGCTTCAGCACTGCGGGCCAGACCCTATCCTGCCAGGCCAGATCCAGGGTGGTGTAGATACGGTATCCTCCGGTAAGGAGCCGATCCTTTCCCAGCATGCGTTCCAGACGTCGCCGTACGATCTGCAGGAAGTATCCGGCGCGGGGATCCGGGGAGAAATCCATGGGATGGAGTCGGAGAGGGGCCTTCTCGGCCCTGCGGGCGGTTTCCCAGGTGATGTAACCCTCCTCGGCCATGCGTTTCAACACGTAGGCCCGGCGTTTCAGGGCTGCCTGAGGGTCGGCCAGGGGATTGAGGCGACTGGGGGCCGGAGGAAGACCGGCGATGAGGGCTGCCTCGGGAAGGGTGAGCTGCCATACATGTTTGCCGAAATAGGTCAGGGCCGCGGATTCCACCCCGTAGGCCCCGGCCCCGAGATAGATATGATTGAGGTAGATGTTCAGGATTTCGTCCTTGGAGAGGGCCCGATCGATCTGCCAGGCCAGAATGGCCTCCCGGATCTTGCGGGAAAGGGTCCTCTCCCGGGAGAGGAGAAGGGAACGGGCCACCTGCTGGGTGATGGTGCTCCCTCCCTGAACCACCCGGCGGGCCTTAATGTCCGCGATGAGGGCCCGCAGGATGCTGATGAAATCCACGCCCTTGTGTTCGTAAAACCGGGCGTCCTCCGCGGCCACGAAGGCCTGAATGAGATATGAGGGCATCTTGCGGAGAGGCACCGGGAAACGTCGTTCCTTGTACCAGTAA
>WGAR01000115.1 GCA_015494725.1 Thermodesulfobacteriaceae bacterium
ACCCTGGAGGAGAGGGAGGCCGGCCGGACCATGGAGGTTCTGGAAACCCAGGTTCGATCGGCGCTCTCCGGTTTTTCCGCCGGGGAGCTTCAGGGGCTGGTCATCGCCTATGAGCCGGTCTGGGCCATCGGCACCGGAAGGACGGCCACGCCGGAGACGGCTCAGGAGGCCCACGCCTACATCCGGGGTCTTTTAGGGGACCTTTTCGGGAACGACCGGGCCGCAGAGGTCCGGATCCTTTACGGAGGAAGCGTTAAACCCGAGAACATCGCCTCTCTCATGGTTCAGCCCGATGTGGATGGGGCCCTGGTGGGCGGAGCCTCGCTGGATCCGGAGACCTTTGCCCGCATCGTAAAATACGGCTAAAAGGGGGTCGATTTGGCCGCGGTCACCAGTTGCGAGCTTCCCGATTATTCCCGGCTGGAGCCCGAAGCCCTGGAGATAGTGCGTAAATATCGACGCCTGGCCATCGTAGGAGCCAGCCCCAAGCCCGAAAGGCCCAGCCACCAGGTGATGAAGTACCTTCTGGAACACGGTTTTGAGGTGGTTCCGGTTAATCCCGGCCAGAAGGAGATCCTGGGACAGGTCTGTTATCCCTCCCTCCTCTCCATCCCCGAGGAAAAACGCCCGGAAGTGGTGATCGTGTTTCGGCGCCCGGATCAGGTACCCCCTGTGGCGGAGGAGGCCGTAAAGGTGGGGGCCCGGGTACTCTGGCTTCAGGAGGGAATCGTAAGCGAGGAGGCGGCAGGGATAGCCCGTAAGGCCGGTCTGCAGGTAATTATGAACCGGTGCTTCAAGAAGGTGCACCAGATAGCCGAGAGCCGACCAGCCGCGTCATCCACGCCTTAAGGGTCTCTTTATCCGGCCAGGGTTTCATTCCCTTCCCGGGGAGGAGATATAACCTTCAGCCCAGACCGGGCTCTTTGGTCTCATCGGCTCCGGGCTCAAGGTCCTTACCGTCAAGCTTAAGGGAGGGCGACCCGTAAAACCTTAAAGATCGGGCCTCTTCCGGGGTGGAAACAAGCCTTTCTTCTACCTCCAGAGATAGACCGAGTTCGGAAAGGGCCTCTTTCACCAATGCGGGAAGAACCTTCCGTGAGGGGCAATTCCTGGTGGTGAGGATCAATAACTTCACACCTTGGAGATTAACTTTCGACCTTCCGGGTGTCAATGAGGGTGGGGAGGGGGTACCCCCCTCCCCGAAGGAAGAATTTACTTTCCGGCTTCCTTCCTCATCTCGCGGGCCATGGACTTTATCTCCGCCAGGGTTTCCTTCATCTTGGCCCATCCATACCAGTGAGAGTAATCCGGATTCATGTGGAAGGCCCCCTGGAAGGCGCGCATGCGATACTCCATGAACATGAGATAGAGCTTCTGCTCGATGGGGTAGGGGGTTTCGTAGAAGCGGAGGAGATCCGGATAGGGATTACCATCCGGGTGTTTGATGATCCCCTCGCGGGCCAGGTCCGCCACGGTCTCTATGGCCTCGGCCATAAGTTTGTCTGCGGCCTTAAGCATCTGATCCGCCTGCTGGAGCTGTTCCCGGGCAAAATTGGTGTTGTGGCACTGGGAGCAGATCTTGAGCATGCGATCCCTTTCCGCCTGCCATTCCTCCTTGCTGAGACGGGCCACCTTTCCGGCCTTGACCACCTCCAGACGCTTGGTGAACTTTCCGTCCGGGGTAAGGACATGCAGGGCCTTGAGGATGGTTACCCGATATTGCCACCATTCTTTGTCATCCTCCGGCACACGCAACCCCAGGAACCCCCAGGCGGTCATCACCCGGTGGTCGCCGTTGGGCATATGACAGGTCTGGCACCGGGGGCCGCGGCGATCCTCAAGAGGGCGTCCGAGCATGCGGTCTATCCGATAGATGGCCCCGTGCTTGGAGGTGGACCACATCTCCCATTGCGGATGATCAAACCCCATGTGACAGGTCATGCAGGCCTCGGGTTCCCGGGCCTCCTTGACCGAGAAGGCATGACGGGTGTGGCAGTTCTGGCAATCCATGGCGTACTTGGGGTAATCGGGGTTTTTCTTGGCCTCACGGGTGGCCCCCAGAGAATGGCACCCTCCGCAGCCCTTGCGCCCCTTGACCACCGGACCGGGCTGCATGTGGGTGGTGGGCATGGCTTCCATGGCCACCCATCCCAGAAAGTGCTTGCCGGCCATGTACTGCCGGGCCTGTTTGGGATGACACCGTTTACAGGTCTCGATGGTGGGTAGCTTGGCCTTCTCCACGTCGTCCGCGCTCATGTGGTCCTTGCCGTGACAGCTGTAACAGGCCAGCACCTTGGACATCTTGGAGCGGTGGAAATCCTTTACGATTCCGGGAGTAACCTTGAGGTGACATTCCTCACACTTGGAGGGCCTGGCCTGGGCCCC
>WGAR01000116.1 GCA_015494725.1 Thermodesulfobacteriaceae bacterium
ACGGAATCAAAAAACAATACTTAAAGACCCGTCCGGTATGTAAGGTTACCTTCAGGCTTCCCCGGGAGCTAGCTCCGGAAGCCCAGAGGGTTTATATAGTTGGGGAGTTTAACGACTGGGATCAACAGGCCACTCCCATGAAAAGGCTTAAAAGCGGCGACTGGACGGTAACCCTGGAACTTGAGCCCGGCCGGGAGTATCGCTATCGTTATCTCATCGATGGAACCTGCTGGGAAAACGACCGGTTTGCCGATGATTACGTTCCCAATCCCTTCGGAAGCGAGGATTCGGTAATAAGGGTGTAAGCGAAGCGATTTCCCGGTAAAATTCGCCGGGGAGGAAGGGAACCCCGGAGGGGGCAGGTGAGAGACTTGACCTGTGCCAGAGATAAAGATACTATTGTAGATATAAAAAGTCTATAAAAGGAGCTATGGGGATGGGCAAGGAACCCTGGCTGGAGGTAAGGGATCTCTGGGTAGAAGTGGAAGGGAAGGAGGTGCTCAAAGGGGTAAGTCTGGTTCTGCCGCGGGGGGAGACCCATGCGCTTTTCGGGCGCAACGGTTCCGGCAAGACCACCCTTCTTATGACCATAATGGGGTTTCCGGCCTATAAGGTTCGTCACGGCCAGATCCTTTTTAAGGGCGAAGACATCACCTCCCTTCCCCCTTATGAACGGGCCAAGCGGGGCATCGGGATCATGTTTCAGCGTCCTCCCACCATTCGGGGGGTAAAATTGAGGGAGATGCTCAAGTTATGTGCCAAGGACAACGGGATCCGGATCGAGGAACTGGCCCGGGAGTTCGGTTTTGAGGGGTTTCTGGACCGGGACGTAAACCGGGGTTTTTCCGGGGGGGAATTGAAAAAGAGCGAGCTTTTACAACTCCTGATCCAGGATCCGGACCTGGTTCTTCTGGATGAGCCGGAATCCGGTGTGGATATGCAGAACCTTCAGGTCATCGGGCGGATGATCCGGCGGCTTCTGCAGAAGGATACCCATCGGCCGCGCACCAAAAGCGGGCTCATCATTACCCATACCGGTTTTATCCTTCAATTCGTGCCCGCGGATCTCGGTTACGTAATGATAGACGGCACCATCTACTGTCAGGGTAATCCGCAGGAGATCTTTGAGGGAATCCAAAAACACGGCTATGAGGAGTGCATATCATGTCTGAGAAGGATAGAAGAATAAGACCCAGGATAGAGGATTTTCGTCCGGCCAAAGAGGGTCGTATTCCCCGCTCTCTGGAGGAGCTTTCCCCGGAGGAATGGGCCCGGCTTAAAGAAGTGGGGATAGAACCCGAGGCCCCGCGCGAGGGAGAATTCTTCCAGGCCGACGCCCGGGTGGTCCACTGTCGAACCCTTCCCGAGGGTCTGGAACTCCTTCCCATAACCGAGGCCCTGCGGAAATACGATTGGATAGAGGAATACTGGTGGAAGACGGTGGATCGGGACAAAGACGAGTACACCCGGGCCACCGATGAGGATCTGGATGACGGGTATTTTATTCGGGTCCTTCCGGGGGTGCGGCTGGTCTATCCCGTGCAGACCTGTCTTTACATCCGGACGCCGGGGGTGGTCCAGAAGGTCCATAACCTCATCATCGTGGAGGAGGGAGCGGAACTCAATCTCATCACCGCCTGTACCACCCATCCCGGGGTGCGTTCGGGTTTCCATATCGGGGTATCCGAATTTTATGTGAAACGTAAGGGGAAGTTGACCTTTACCATGATCCACAACTGGGCCGATGAGACTTACGTTCGTCCGCGAACCGGGGTGAGGGTGGAGGAGGAAGGTACCTACATTTCCACCTATGTTACCCTGCACCCGGTGGCCAGTGTGCAATCCATGCCGGTCTGTCGTCTGGTGGGGGAGGGGGCACGAGCGGTTTTTGGCTCGGTGGTGGTGGCCCCCCGAAATTCCTATCTGGATCTGGGGGCGGTGGTGTCGCTCGAGGCCCCGAACAGCCGGGCGGAAATTATCTCCCGAAGCGTTAGCACCGGCGGGGAATCCATCGCCCGGGGACACCTCATAGGACGGGCTCCTCAGATCAAGGCCCATCTCGAATGTCAGGGGCTCATGCTTTCCGACGAAGGGGCCATTAAGGCCATACCCCAGCTCGATGCCTATTACGCCCACGTGGACATGTCGCACGAGGCCGCGGTGGGAAAGATTGCTCAGGAGGAGATAGAGTACCTCATGGCCCGGGGTCTCTCCGAGGAAGAGGCCACCTCTCTTATCGTGCAGGGGTTTCTCTCGGTGCGGATCGAGGGGCTGCCCGCGGAACTCCAGAAGAGGATCGATCAGGCCGTGGCCCTGGCCCGACAGGGGCTTTAAGGAATGCGCTACAAACCCTGGCTGGCCTCCCTGGAACCCTATCCTCCCGGAAAATCCCTGGAGGAAGTGCGCAGGGAGCTGGGGCTGCAGGGGCCCATATATAAACTGGCCTCCAACGAAAATCCTCTGGGGCCCTCCCCTCTGGCCATCGAGGCCATGAAGGCCTATCTCTCCCAGGTGCATCGCTATCCCGAGGCCTCTAATCGAGAACTGGCCGAAGCCCTGGCCCGGAAGTTCGATCTGAACCCGGAAAAGGTGGTGGTGGGCAACGGCTCCAACGAGGTGCTGGATCTCCTGATCAAGGCCCTGGTATCCCCCGGGGACGAGATCCTGATGAGTGAACCCTCCTTTCTCATGTACGAAAAACTGGGGGCCGCCGCCGGGGCCCGGATAAAAAGGGTCCCCCTGCGGGATTATCGCCATCATCTGGAAGGCTTCCTTGCGGCCTGTACCCCCCGTACCCGGATCATCTTTCTGGATCACCCCCACAATCCCACGGGTTCGGTGCTGGGCCGGGAGGAGATGGAGGCCTTCCTTAAGGCCCTGCCCGAAGAGGTGCTGGTGGTGATAGATGAGGCCTACGGGGAGTTCATTCGGGATCCGGGGGTGGCCCGGGGGGTGGAGTTTTTGAAAAGGGGCTTTCCGGTGGTGGTGTTGCGCACCTTCTCCAAGGCTTACGGCCTGGCCGGACTCCGGGTGGGATACGGTCTGATGCCCGAGGATCTGGCCCGCATTCTGAACGCCATCCGTCAGCCCTTCAATGTGAATCTCCTGGCCCAGGTGGCGGCTCGCGCGGCTCTCTCGGATCACGATCATCTCCGTCGTACCCAGGAGATTACCTGGCAGGGGCTGGATTATCTGACCGGGGAGCTTTCCCGGCTGGGCTTGAAACCCCTCCCCTCCCAGAGCAATTTTCTTTTTGTGGAATGCGGCCGGCCGGCGGAGTCCCTTTATCAGGCCCTGCTCCGGGAGGGACTTATAGTGCGGTCCATGGAGGCTTACGGTTTTCCGGAGGCGTTGAGGATCTCGGTGGGGCTTCCCGAGGAGAATCGAGCGCTGGTGGAGGCCCTGGAAAGGATCCTGCGCAAGGAGCGAGCATGAAGGAACGGCCCCGGGTAATCACCATCGACGGTCCGGCCGGTAGCGGGAAGACCACCGTGGCCCGGATGCTGGCCCGTCACCTGGGCTACGGGTTGCTCGAATCCGGCACCCTGTACCGGGCCCTCACCTGGCTCCTGGTGACGCAGGCCCCGGAGGCCCTTTCCGGCGAGGATCCAGCCCGCATCCTGGATAGGATTCAGGAACACCTCCCCCGCTTCTCCTTCGAGCTGGGATCGGAGGGCCTGCGGATAAGATTCGATTCCCGCCGGTTGCAGGAGGAGCTGCGTCTTCCGGAAGTAGAAAGACGGGTTTCCACGGTGGCGGCCATCCCGGAGGTGAGGAAACTGGTGAACGACATCCTTCAACGTCTGGCTCAGAAAGGGCCGGTGGTGGCCGAGGGAAGGGATATGGGTTCGGTGGTTTTTCCCGAGGCCCCTTACAAGTTTTTTCTTTCCGCTTCGCCGGAGGTTCGGGCCCGCAGGAGATATCTGGAATGGAGGGCCAAGGGGATCCCCGTTTCCGAGGAGGAGGTCCTGCGGGACATCAAGGCCCGGGACGAGAAGGATTCCTCCCGCTCCACCGCTCCCCTGAGCATACCCGAGGGGGCCATCGTTATCGACACCTCCAATCTCTCCCCCCAGGAGGTCCTCCAGGTCATCCTGAGGGAGCTTTTCGCGTCCCACCCTTGAAGGGTCCCCTCATCTCTGGTATAAGCAGCAACAAGAGTTCTATAGTCTTGGAGGAGGCCAAAATGGTGGAAGGGCAGGAAACCGAAACTTTTGAAGAATTACTCAAATCCGAAGCCGAACCCCGTTTCTTGCGGCGGGGCTCCATTATAGAAGGGACCATCCTCACCATTAACCCGGACTGGACCTTTGTGGATATAGGCTACAAGTCCGAAGGGCTCATCCCCACGGCGGAATTCCGGCGGGCCGATGGTTCTCTGAGGGTTAAGGAGGGCGATCGAATCGAGGCTCTGGTGGAGCGGATCAGGGGCGAGGACGGTCTGGTAAGGTTGTCCTTTGCCAAGCTTCTGGAAAACCGGGCCTGGGAACGTATTCTTAAGGCGCAGAAGGAAGGAGAGGTACTGGAGGCCTATGTGATCGAGCCCATCAAGGGCGGGTTTGCGGTGGAAATAGAAGGGGTGCGGGCCTTTCTCCCCTTTTCGCACGCCTATCTGGAGCGTCCGGCGGATCCCAACCAGATCGTAGGGCAGAACATAAAGGTGGAGGTGATCTCGGCCTCCCGAAAGCGCAATAATGTGGTGGTTTCGCGTAAAAACGCCCTCCAGAAGGAGATCGAGGCCCGCAAGAGGGCCCTCTTCGAGAGCCTGGCCGAAGGGCAGGTAAGGGAGGGCACCGTTACGCGGATACTGGATTACGGAGCCTTTATAGATCTGGGAGGGGTGGAGGGTTTTCTCCATGTTTCCGATCTCTCCTGGGGAAAGGTGAAACATCCGGGGGATCTCCTCCGTCCGGGGGATCGGGTCAGGGTAAAGGTGCTTTCCTTTGATCCCCAGAAGGAAAAGATCAAACTGGGGATCAAACAGCTTACGCCGGATCCCTGGCAGCAGGTGAAGGAAAAATATCACGAAGGCGATCGGGTCAAGGGCAGGGTGGTTTCTCTAACCTCCTTCGGGGCCTTTGTGGAGGTGGAACCCGGGGTGGAGGGCCTGATTCATATTTCCGAACTCTCCTGGACCAAGAGGTTGAGGCATCCCCGGGAACTCCTTTCGGTGGGAGACCAGGTGGAGGCGGTGGTGCTCAAGGTGGATCCGGAAAACCGACGCCTGTCCCTGAGTCTGCGCCGGGTGGAACCCAACCCCTGGGAGGTCCTGGTGGAGAACATGCCTCCCGGCACGGTGATTGAGGCCCCCATAAAGACGGTTACCGATTTCGGTATCTTTGTGGAGGTTACCGAAGATATAGACGGTTTCATCCATATCTCCGATCTGTCCTGGGGCAAGCTGGCTCACCCCTCGGACAAGTTTAAGGTGGGCGATGTGGTTCGGGCGGTGGTGCTGAAGATAGACCCGGAAAAGGAGAGGCTCAATCTGGGGATCAAGCAGCTTTATCCCAATCCCTGGGAGACGGCTCCGGAAAAGTATCCGGTGGGGGCGGTGGTGGCGGGTAAGATTTCCAAGGTGGCGGATTTCGGTCTCTTTGTGGAGATCGAGGAGGGTCTGGAAGGGCTGGTCCACGTCTCCGAGATAGGCCCGGAGAAGTTGAAATCTCCGGTAGGGCATTTTGAGGTGGGGCAGGAGGTCAAGGCCAAGGTCATCCGCCTGGAGCCCGAGAAAAGGCGGATGTCTCTATCCATCCGGCGGTATCTGGAAGAGAAGGAACGCCAGGAATATCTTGAAAATATCGAAAATCGCAAGGGAACCGGGGTTACCCTGGGAGCCTTCCTGAACAAGGAACTTATGGGCAAATAAGGATCTCCGGAGGCCGTCCCTCCTGTGGGAAGATGAAAACACATCGGAAGGTATTACTTCAGGGCCGCGCGGGAGCGTTTTTACCGCCCTAAAAGGCAGGAATCCTGCGGACCGCTTTTAAACGGGAACCATGAGGAAGGCTTTTTTATACGGTTTGGCTTTTATCGGTGGTATTTTTCTCTTTTTCTGTCTGTTGAGCCTGATTTTATCCTTTTGGATCCTTAAACCCGAGCGGCGCTTACTGGGGCCGGCCATAGGGGTGGTGGAGATTCGGGGGCTCATTACCCGGGCGGACGAGAAGATCCGGATCCTGGAGGATTTCCGGCGACGGCGGGAGATCAGGGCGGTGGTGGTGCGTATAGATAGTCCGGGAGGAGCGGTGGGGGCCTCGCAGGAACTTTATCAGGAGCTCAAACGGGTCGCGCAGGAGAAGCCGGTGGTGGTTTCCATGGGCTCGGTGGCTGCCTCCGGTGGTTATTATGTGGCCCTGGGGGGAACCAGGATCCTGGCTTCCCCCGGAACCATTACCGGAAGCATAGGAGTCATCTTTGAAGTGCCCAATGTGGAAAGACTCCTTAAAAGGCTGGGCGTGGAGCCGGTGGTCTTGAAAAGCGGGCGCTTCAAGGATCTGGTCTCCTATTATCGTTCCCCCGGACCTCAGGAGAAAAAGATCCTGCAGGGAGTTCTGGACGAGATCCATGAACAGTTTATCCGGGCCGTGGCAGCGAGCCGTAAGCTCAAGATCGAGGAAGTTCGCAGGATCGCGGACGGTCGAATCTTTACCGGTGAGAAGGCCCTCCGCTTGGGGCTGGTGGATGAGCTGGGGAATTTCGCTCGGGCCGTGGAGGAGGCCGCCCGGATGGCCGGGATTAGAGGGACTCCCCGCCTGGTTTACGGAAAAGGGGAACAACGTTGGTGGTTATCCCTGTTGAAGGGAAAGACCAGCCTGGCCTGGGAGAACGTGCTTTTCTGTCCCCTTTATCTGTGGTGGGCAGGGAAATGAAACGGAAGGACCTGGTATATCGTTTGCTGGCGCATTTTCCGGACCTGCGCAAGAGCGATGTAGAACTCCTGGTAGGGGCCTTTTTTGAGGAGATGGTCCAGGCCCTCAGGGAGGCTCAGCGGATAGAGATACGCGGTTTCGGTCGCTTCGAGGTTCACCAGGGAAAGGAAAGGATCTTCGTGAACCCCCAGAACCAGAAGGTCTATCATCTGCCGGGGAACAGGAGGCTGGTTTTTCGGGTGGGCAAGGACCTTGCGGAGCGACTCAATTCTCCGCCGCGAGCGGTGCTGGATCTGGGTACCCAGACCTTCCGGCTGGCTCTGGGCAAGATTCAGGGGGAACAGCTGCGGGTGATAGAAAAACGCCGGGAAAATGTCCGCCTGGGAGAGGGGCTCGAAAACGGTGTTATCTCGCCTCAGGCCATGGAAAGAGGTCTAAGAGTCCTCCGGGACTTTCGCGATCATCTGGCTGAACTGGAGGTGAACGAGATAAGGGCGGTGGGCACTGCGGTCTTCAGGGAGGCCCGCAATGCCGGGGAATTCCTCTCCGAAGCCCGGGATCTCGGGTTTGAGGTGGAATTCATCTCCCCGGAGGAGGAGGCCGAGCTCGTGGCCCGGGGGGTGATCTCCGGGCTGAAGCTGGCAGGCTCCTTTTTTCTGGCGGACGTGGGAGGGGGAAGCACGGAGATTTCCTGGATTCATGAGGGACGGAGGGTATGGAGTGTGAGTCTTCCCCTGGGGGCGGTGCGTTTGCGGAATAGATTTATTCACTCCTATCCCCTCACCCGTAAGGAATACCATCAGCTTCGCACCCATGTGGCTCGTATCCTCTCCGAGGTGGAGTTTCCGGATTCCGGTGAGGTTCTGGTGGGCTGTGGCGGAAGCGCCAGCCTGGCGGCTTCCCTGGACCTGCACCTGAGCGTATATTTGCCGGAAAGGATTCACGGGCACAGGATCTCTCTTTCCCGTCTGGAGGAACTCACGGATTATCTCTGGGGCCTTCCCCTGCCTAAGATCCAACGCCTGCGCGGTATGGAACCCGGCAGGGAGGATATTGCCCTTCCCGGTCTCCTGATCTTTCAGGAACTGGCCCGCAGATTACGCCTTTCCGAAATGGTGGTCAGTGAATGGGGCCTCCTGGAGGGGCTTCTCTTGTCTTGGAAATAATTTTTGCGTATAAAGGAGGGAGGGTTTATGCTGTCGTTTCCGGTAGAAGAGGCCTATACTTTTGACGATCTGCTCCTTGTTCCCAATTATTCCGAGGTCCTCCCCAAGGATGTGGATGTATCCACCTATATCACCCCCAAGATCAAGCTAAACATTCCCATCCTCTCGGCGGCCATGGATACGGTGACCGAGGCCAGGATGGCCATAAGTATGGCCCGGGAAGGGGGGATAGGGATCATTCACCGCAACATGACCATCGAGGAACAGTGTCGGGAGGTGGAAAAAGTCAAGAAGTCCGAAAGCGGGATGATCCTGGATCCGGTCACCGTGGGGCCGGAAACCCCTATCCGCGAGGTATTGCGGCTGATGGAGGAGTATCGAATTTCCGGGATACCGGTGGTGGAAGGGCCCCGGAAAAAGCTTCTGGGTATCGTTACCAACCGGGACCTTCGTTTTGAAACCGCGCTGGATCGTCCGGTAAAGGAGGTTATGACCCGCGAGAATCTTGTCACCGCTCCTCCGGGGGTGACTCTGGAAGAGGCCAAGAAGATCCTGCACGAACGTCGTATAGAGAAGTTATTGATCGTGGATGAAGATTTCTGTCTCAAGGGGCTCATTACCATCAAGGATATCGAAAAGATTCGCAAGTATCCGCATGCCTGCAAGGACGAATGGGGGCGTCTGAGGGTGGGAGCCGCGGTGGGAGTGGGGCCGGAACGACTGGCCCATGTGGAGGCCCTGCTCAGGGTGGGCTGCGATGTAATCGTGGTGGATGTGGCTCACGGACATTCCAAGAACGTGATAGAAACCATCCGGGATATCAAGGCCCATTTCCCCGAGGCCCAGGTTATTGCCGGAAACGTGGCCACCGCTGAAGGAGCGGAGGACTTGATTAAGGCCGGGGCCGACGGTATAAAGGTAGGAGTGGGGCCGGGGTCTATCTGTACCACCCGGATCGTGTCCGGGGTGGGGGTTCCTCAGGCTACAGCTATACATCAGTGTGCACAGGTGGCGGACAGATACGGAATACCGGTTATAGCCGACGGAGGGATTAAGTTTTCCGGAGATATTGTGAAGGCCATAGGCGTGGGGGCTCATGCGGTGATGATCGGGAGTCTTTTGGCCGGAACCGAGGAGGCTCCGGGGGAGACCATCCTTTATGAAGGGCGCACCTACAAAATCTATCGGGGAATGGGATCCCTGGGGGCCATGATGGATGGTCAGGCCGCCCGGGAGCGCTATGGTCAGTCCTCCACCGAGCCGGCCAAGTTCGTTCCCGAAGGAATAGAAGGTCGTGTTCCCTATCGCGGGCCGGTATCCAATATGATCTTCCAGCTGGTGGGGGGGTTGCGTTCCGGCATGGGGTACTGCGGCTGCCGAACCATAGAAGAATTGCGGCGCAAGGCCCGGTTTGTGAAGATTACCATGGCTGGTCTGCGGGAAAGCCATGTGCATGATGTAACCATCATGAAGGAAGCCCCCAATTACTGGATAGGAAGATAAATGCCCATCTATCAATGGGTAGGGAAGACTCTTTCGGGTGAGGTCCGCCGGGGCGAAATGGAGGCCCCGGACGTAAAGATTGTCGAGGCCAGGCTGCGGCGTCTTCAGGTCATCCCCATCAAGATCACCGAGCGTAAACAATCCGTACTGGCGCGGTTCCAGCGCAAGAAGGTGGGCGGTAAGGAGCTTACCATCTTTACCCGCCAGCTGGCCACCATGTTGGAATCCGGTCTTCCCCTGGTGCAGGCCCTGGAAGCCCTTTCCAGTCAGCAGAAAAATCCCTATTTCCAGGAGGTTATTCGTAAGATCAAAACCTCGGTGGAGGGAGGAAGCAGTTTCGCCGAGGCCCTGCGCGAATTCCCCAAGGTATTTGACGAACTCTATATCCAGATGGTGAACGCCGGGGAGGCCGGAGGAAATCTGGACAGTATCCTCAAACGTCTGGCCACCTACCAGGAAAAGATCCTGGCCCTCAAGTCCAAGATCAAACATGCCATGATGTATCCGGTGGTCATTATCCTGGTGACCATCGTGGTCCTTTCCATCATCATGGTTTTCGTCATTCCCAAGTTTGCCCAGATGTTTGCGGAGGCCGGGCAGGCTCTGCCCCTGCCCACCCAGATCGTGATCGCAGCCAGTAACCTGACCAAGCGGTTCTTTCCCTTCTTTGTGCTGGGGGTGGTGGGTCTGATCTTTCTGATCAAACAGATCTACCGCACGGAAAAAGGCCGTTACCAGATAGACAAGCTCCTTTTGCGATTGCCGGTTTTCGGGGAATTGCTCCACAAGTCAGCCATTGCTCGCCTGACCAGGACCCTGAGCAGTCTTATTGCCAGCGGGGTTCCCCTTCTGCAGGGCCTTTCCATTGCGGGTAAGGTCTCCGGGAACAGGGTTATTGAAAGGGTGGTGGAGGAGGTGCGGTTGAGTGTGTCCGAGGGGCAATCCATTGCCGAACCCATGGCCATAAGCGGCTATTTCCCCCACATGGTCACCCAGATGGTAGCCGTGGGAGAGGCCACCGGGGCCCTGGAACAGATGCTGGATAAGGTAGCGGATTTTTACGAGGATGAGGTGGATCGAACCGTGGATACCCTTTCCACCCTTATAGAACCGGTATTGATCGTTTTCCTGGGAGGGATTATCGGGAGCATTATCATTTCGCTCTATTTACCTATCTTTAAACTGGCCAGTGTAGCCGGGGGTTAAAGCCCGGTTTCCCGGAGGGCTTCCAGCAATTCGCGCTGTTTCCGGGTCAAACGTTTGGGGATAATGGGTTCCACCTTTACATAAAGGTCTCCGGTGTGTCCGTTGCGGTCCGGAAGTCCCAGGCCCCGCAGCCGCAGACGGGTCCCGGGAGAGGTGCCGGGAGGAATTTTCACCCGGATCTTTTTGCCCTCCGGGGTCTCGATCTCGGTCTCTCCCCCCAGAATGAGGGTGGTAAAGGGGACTTTCTGGGTGGTGACCAGGTCCGATCCCTCCACCTGGAAACGGGGGTGGGGCTGGATCCGGATCCGGAGAAAGAGGTCTTTTCTTTTACCATCCGGGCCCAGAGGGCCTTTGGCCACCAGCCTTAGTTTCTGCCCCTCTTTCACTCCCGGGGGAATCTTGACCTTTACCCTTTCGGGGCGGCCCAGCGGGGCCACCATCAGGACCTTTTCCGTGCCCTGGCGGGCTTCCTCCAGGGTGAGGGGGAGGTCCAGGATCATTTCCTCGGAAACCCCTCCTGGCTCGTGAAACTCCTCCCTGGCGGTATCGAAGAGATGACTGAAGAGTCTGGAAAGATCTATGGTGAACCCCCGGGAACGCCCTCCTCCCCCGAAGTGGAAGAAACGGCCCAGATCGAACTCTATGCCCAGATCCCGGAAGAGGTTTTCGAAATTGAACCCCCGGAAGATGTCCTCCTGGGTGTAGCGCTTTTCGAATTCGGCGGAACCGAAGAGATCGTACTGGCGGCGTTTTTCCGGGTCGGAAAGGACCGCGTAGGCCTCGTTGATCTCCTTGAATTTTTCCTCGGCTTCTTTATTTCCGCGGTTGCGGTCGGGATGATACTTCAGGGCCAGGCGCCGGTAGGCCCGCTTGATCTCCTCCTGCGAGGCGTCTCTGGGTACTCCCAGAATCTTATAGTAATCCTTGGGCATGGCTAAAAGGTAAAAAGGGCTTTTTCTTCCGTCAAGAAACTACAAGGCGGCTCTCCGAGGGTTAAGGGGGGTGGAGGTGGGTATCGTCTGAGGGTAGAGACGATGAGGGGGGCTTCCCTCGGAGAGCCTCTATTAAGTTAATCCACTTTGGAGTTTCGTCAAGAGGTGTTCCAGTTCCCGCTTGAGATCGTCCCGGTAGCGTTTGCTGTAGCCTCCCACGATGACCCGGGTCTTCTTCTCCCCCACGGGTTCCACGTACACCCAGATCCGGCGATGGGTAAAGAAGAAGGCCACAAAGACCCCCAGGATCATCAATATGCAACCCGCATATACCAGGAAGGCCCCGGGATCCTTACGCACCTGAAGCCCGCTCATGAAGAGGGGTTTTATGGCCACCAGGGAAAGGGACAGGGTCTCCGGGGAAAGGGTAATCTGTTCCTTGTGACCCTCGACAAGCCACATCATGCGCGGGGGCTGGTCGTCCTTGGAAAGCCAGATCTGAGCCATGCGAAAACCGTGCGCCTGGGCGTACCGGATGAGACCCAGGGTGAGTTTTTCCTCCGGCCAGCGGCCATCCTGAAAGGGTTTGATCCATACCTCCTTGACCTTGTTCCCCTTTTCGATGCGAACCTTGAGGGCCGCATACTCCTGATAGGAGGCCTGGTAGAACTTGATCCCCCGATATTGAAGGGGATGGTTGACCCGGATCAGATAATCAAAGCTGCGTGAGCCGTCCAGGACCTTTACGTAGGAACGATAATCTCGGGGGATGCCGTTGGGATAGAATTCTATCTCGAATTTTTCCAGTTTTATCTTGAAGGGAAGGGAGATGAATCCTTTCTTGTGCCGGAAGGGGAAGACCTTGTTGGAGGTCTCTCCCTCCAGAAGACTCATCGACCCCCGATATCCGAAGAGGGCTCCGATAAGGGCTCCGGCCACGATGAGGAGGATCGAACCATGCACAAAATAGACCGCGAAGTAACTCCATCGATAACGGTCCCGAACCCCCAGCTCCCCTTTTCCGAATTTCCGGAAGAGGAAACCCTCCAGTCGGGAACGGATGGTTTCCGGGGCTTCCGGAATTTCGGCCTTTTGCGCCAGGGGCAAACGTTC
>WGAR01000117.1 GCA_015494725.1 Thermodesulfobacteriaceae bacterium
GGACGCTGGTGGAGTTTCTCCAGGTTGCGGATGGCCTCCTTGACCAGGTCCTTTATGCTCTGGAAGCCCTCTTTTTCGGAATAGGCCCGCAGTTCAAAGATGGATTTTTCCGCCGCCTCCAGGATATCCTCTACCGGTTCGGTGGCCTCGTAGGCCCGGGCGGCGATCTCCGTGGCGGTGCGGATGAGACGGCGAAGCAGGGCCTTTTCCCGTACGATCTCCGCATAGTAAACCGCATGGGCCGAGGTGGGCAGAAGCCCTGCTAGCTCCGCCAGATAGGACGCTCCTCCGATGTCCTCCAGGGTGCCCCGGGAAAGAAGCTCGTCGTGTACGGTAACCAGATCGATGGGTTCGTGACGTTCGAAAAGGGCCAGCATGGCCCGATAGATCTCCGCATGGGCCTCCCGATAGAAGTCGTCCGGGGAGAGGATCTCCACCACCTTGAGGATTACCGAAGGGTCCAGGAAGATACTGCCCAGAACCGCCCTTTCCGCCTCCAGATTCTGAGGCGGAAGCCGGTCCAGCAGCAGAGCCGGGGCTTCCTTGCGGCGAGCCAAAACTATTCTTCCAGCGGTACCACGTTTATTTTGACCCTGGCGGTGACCTCCGGGGAGATTCGAATGGGGACTTCGTATTCTCCCAGGGTCTTGATGGGGGCCTCCAGCAGGACCTGTTTACGGGAGATCTCCAGGCCCTGCTCCGCCAGGGCATTAACAATGTCCTGGGCGGAAACCGAACCGTAAAGACGATCCTCCTCGATGACCCGCTGAGGCAGGGTGAGGGTGAGGGATTCCAGCTTTTCCGCAAGGCTCATATGTTTTTTGCGTTCCCGTTCGGCCTTGGCCAGGATGATCTGCCGCTCCCGCTCCATGGCCGCCAGATTCTTGCGGTTGGCCGGGATGGCCAGACCCTTGGGCAGGAGATAGTTGCGGGCATAACCGTCCTTTACCCGTACCACATCCCCGGGTTTCCCCAGCTTGGGCACATGGGTGCGCAGGATCACCTCCATGGTTAGCCTCCCATACGGACGATCTCTTCGGGCTCAAGCTCCGCCACAAAGGGAAGCAGGGCCATGATCCGGGCCCGTTTGATGGCTGTGGTGAGCCGACGTTGATGATAGGCACAGGTCCCGGTCTGACGGCGATGGATGATCTTGCCCCGCTCGGTAAGAAAGGGCCTGAGCACGTCGGGTTCCTTGTAATCAATCTTGAGATTGGGATCCGCGCAGAACCGACAGACCTTCTTGCGGGGGAAAAATCTCCTTCTTACCGTGGTCTGATCCGCCATAAGAGGGCCTCCTTAAACGAAATTTTAGGCCGCTTCGGCCGCGATTTCTTCTTCCTCGGGCTGATAACGATCTTCCAGTTTGACCACGATGAACCGGATCACCCGTTCATCTATGCGGAAGAATTGTTCCAACCGGGGGGGAAGATCGGCGTTTCCGTAAAATTCTACCAGGATATAATAGCCCTGTTTCTTCTTCTCGATGGGATAGGCCAGCTTGCGCATCCCCCATTCGTCCACCTTGAGCACCCTGCCGTCGTGTTCCTCCACCAGGCGCTGGATCCGATCCAGGACTTCCTGCCGCTCCTCCACCCGGTCGGGATGGATGATGAAAAGGGTTTCGTACTTGCGGATACGCTTGGGACGACGATATTCCAGCATCTCTAACCTCCCCTCGGTCTTGCGGCCCCCGGTGCCTCCGGGAGCAAGGAGTTAAATAGCCATCACTCTGGTGGGCGGTGCTGGATTCGAACCAGCGACTTCCACCGTGTGAGGATGACGCTCTACCACTGAGCTAACCGCCCACCGCTTCCAAATATATCCCGCTTTTGGACCTGTGCAAGCCCCCTTCCCGGAAAACTCCATTTGCCTTTTTCCGGTAAGAGCAGTATCATCTAAACACGGTTATCGAAAGATGAATATTGTAGGCATAGAACCCCGAAATACACGCACGCATGTCTTTTCCGCCTTTCGTCTTCCCCGTCTGGCCCTCCCCCTCTTGGGGACCATGCTCCGGGATCGGGGACATCGGGTTACGGTATTCCTGGAGGAATGGGGAGAGGTGGACGAGTCGGTGGTGCGGGAGGCGGATCTAGTGCTCATCTCCACCATTACCCCCACCGCCCCCCGGGCCTATGCCCTGGCCGAGCGCATCCGTCGCACCTACGGCAAACCCGTGGTCCTGGGTGGTCCGCATGTAACCTTCTGTCCGGATGAGGCCCTGGAGTATGCGGATTTTGTGGTGCGCGGGGAAGGGGAGTTCACGGTGCTGGATCTGGTGGAGGCCCTTTCCAACGGAGGAGGGTGGGAGAAGATCGCCGGCCTTTCCTACCGGCGGGGCGAGGAAAAGATCCACAATCCGGCCCGGGAGGGGTTCGTGGAGCTGGACGATCTCCCGGTCCCGGATTTTTCCCTGGTGCCCGGGGTTTCAGCCGAAAAATTGCGCATCTACCCCATAATGACCTCCCGGGGGTGCCCGTACGGTTGCATTTTCTGTTCGGTTATTGCCATGTTCGGTCGGCGCTACCGGTATCGTTCCTCGGAGTTGATCCTGGAGGAACTCTCCCGCATCCAGGCCGGACAGCACGTCTTCTTTTACGACGACAATTTCGCCGCCAACCGCAAGCGAACCAAGGAATTGCTGGAGAGCCTGGTGCGCCGGGGTTTTCGGGGGGGATGGTCGGCTCAGGTACGTATCGATATCTATAAGGACCCGGAGCTCCTGGAACTCATGCGCCGGAGCGGGTGTTTTGTGGTTTATATCGGGCTGGAATCGGTCAATCCCGAGACCCTCAAGGCCTTCCGGAAGGGAATTACCTATCAGGAAATCGAGGAGGGCATTCGCACCCTGCACCGTTACGGTATTCGAGTCCATGGGATGTTCGTTCTGGGGGCGGATACCGACACCGAGGAGACCATCCAGGCCACCCTGGAGTTTGCCCGACGGGTGGGGCTGGATTCGGCCCAGTTTTTGATCCTTACCCCTGTCCCCGGGACCCGGCTCTTTGAGGACTATCAAAAGGCCGGAAGGATCTTCGAAACCTCCTGGGATCTTTACGATGGACACCATGTGGTCTTCCGTCCGGCGCAACTTTCGGCCCGGCGCCTTCAGGAGCTCTCCTACCTTCTGCACTGCCGTTTCTATTCCCTGAGAGAGGCCCTGCGTTTCCTGCTTCGAGGCGATCTCTACGGGGCTTATCTGCGCTATCTGGGTCGGGGGTTCGTGAAACGCTGGTGGCGCGAGAACCGGGAATTTTTCCGGCGCCTGGAGGCGATGTCCTGAACCGGGAGAAACTTTCCTCGGTCCGTTCCCGGCTGGAGGAGGTTATCCGGGGGAAAGCGCAGGAGGTGGAGCTGGCCCTGGTGTGTTTTCTGGCCCGCGGACACCTCTTGCTCGAGGATCTCCCCGGCACCGGGAAGACCACCCTGGCCCTGGCTCTGGCCCGGGTTACCGGATGTGCCTTCCGTAAGGTGGCCTTTACCAGCGATCTTCTGCCCGCGGATATCTTGGGAGCCGAGGTCTGGCGCCCGGAAAAAGGGGTCTTTGAATTCAAACCCGGACCCATTTTTACCCATATTCTCCTGGCCGATGAGATCAATCGGGCCAGCCCCCGCACGCAGAGCGCCCTTCTGGAGGCCATGGCCGAGGGGAAGGTTTCGGTGGGAGGCAAGACCTATCCCCTTCCCCGTCCCTTTATGGTCATCGCCACCCAGAATCCGGAGGACCTTCAGGGCACCTATCCTCTGCCGGAGTCTCAGCTGGATCGGTTTCTCCTGCGGCTTTCCCTGGGCTATCCCGATCCGGAGGAGGAAAAGAAGATCCTTCAGGCCGACGGCTATTATGAGGCTGCCTGCGATCTTCCGGCGGTGCTTTCGCCGGAGGAGGCCCGGGCCCTCCAGGAAGAGGTCCGCCGGGTACGGGTCTCGGAGCGGCTTCTCGCCTATTTACTGGAGCTGGCCGCGGAATCCCGCCGCCACCGGGAATTCCGTTACGGATTTTCCACCCGCGGACTCCTGGCCCTGAAACAGGCGGCCCAGGCCCTGGCCTATATCCGGGGGCGAGACTTCGTGACCCCGGAGGAGGTCAAGGCCGTGTTCGTACCGGTGGCCTATCCCCGTCTCCTTCCCCGGGGCGAAATCCCGCCTCCGGCCCGGGAGGAAATGCTGCGCGAATTCCTGGAACAGGTCCCGGTACCCCTGTGAAAACCCGTTTTCGGGTGCGTATAACCACCGCCGGGTATCTCTACATCGCCCTGACCCTGGCCGTGGCCCTGGCCGGGGTGAACACCGGAAACAACCTCCTGTACCTTTCCGCCTCGGCCCTTCTGGCCCTGATGACCCTTTCCGGACTCCTTTCCGTACTCAATCTCCTGGGGCTTTCCGTGAGGATCGAACCCCCGGAAGAGACCTTCGCCGGAGTCCCCTCTCCCTTCGGGATCCATCTTCAGGCCCGGGGCTGGCCCAGGTTCTTCCTGCGGGTGCGCCTCCTCGAGGGAGAGAGCCGGGTTCTTTATCTCCGGGACAGGTGCCGGGTTCTTCTCTGGGTCCGTCCTCCCCGCCGCGGCGAGATCCATCTGCCTCCCCTGGAGATCTATTCCGGATATCCTCTGGGCCTCTTCCGACGCTCCCGTTTCTGGCCGTTAGGGATACGTCTTCTGGTCTATCCCCGGCCCCTTCCCGGCAGGGTTCCCCTTTCGGTTCGGGATACCGTTCCGGTCCCTTCTTCCGGGGCCCGTTTCCGGCCACCCGAACCGGAGGAGTTCTCCGGCCTGGGCCCTTACCGGGAGGGTATTCCGGCCAGTCGGATTGCCTGGCGGGCCTCCGCCCGCACCGGGACCCTGCGCATGAAGGAGTTCGAGGGAGGCGGAGGGCGAACCCTGATCCTGGATCTGGGGGCTACCCCCTCGGAGGAGGAGCTGTCCCGGGCCACCCATCTTATCCTTCGCGCTCTGGGGGAGGGCTATGCGGTGGGGCTCAGATTGAAGGGGCAGGAGATTCCTCCGGGACGGGGGCCGCAAAAGCGCCGTCAGCTGCTGGAGGCCCTGGCCTATGCCTGAACTGCGTCCCTTCAAGGTGGCCTGGATCCTGGCGGTGGCCTCGGTGGTCCTTCCCGGAGGCTTCCTGTACCGGGATCTTTCCCCGGTGGCCCTCTTCTTCCTGGGCGGGGTCCTCCTGTGGATCTTCCTGCGGGAAAGACAGGGGGACCTCCGACCCCTCGGGGTGCGGGACCAGATCCTCTTGCTCCTGCCCTTCCTTTTCTGGACCATCCTTACCCTGCGTCTGGAGACGCTGGTGGTGCGTTTTGCGGATCTGCTTTTGATCCTGGCCGGGGTGAAATTCCTGGGAACCCGGACCCCGCGGGACATCCTCCAGATCTATCTCCTGGGGCTTCTCCTGCTGGTGGCCGCGGCGGTATGGCGTTTCGACCTCCTTTACGGGGCCCTCTTTGCCCTGGAGACCGCCCTTCTCATTTCCGGATTGCTCTTTCTTTTTGCCGCCCAGGAGGGGGAGAAGATCCCTCTGGCCCTGGCCCGGCGGCTGGCCTTCCTGGGGGTGCTCACCACCCTGGGGGTTTTTGTGCTTACGGCATTCTATTTTCTCTTTCTCCCCCGTCCGCAATATACCCTCTTTAGCGGGCCCTTTGGTTCCACCGTGCGCACCGGTCTTTCCGATCGGGTGGCTCCGGGAGAGATCGCCGCCCTTCAGGAGGATCCCAGCGTGGCCTTCCGGGTGCGCTGGCTCTCCGGGCCCCGTCCGGCCCGGCCCTATTTCCGGGTCTATGTGTACGGAAACTATCACCGGGGTGTCTGGACCGCTCTCCGGAAGGGCCGGGGAGGGGGACCGAGGTCTTTACCGGGACCCCGGGCCAGGGTGGAGATCCTGCCCCAGGTGGAGACCCGGGCCCTGCCGGTTCCGGGATATCCTTTGAAGGTGGAGACGGTGCGCGGACCTGTCGCCGAATCCGGTCCGGAGGGAACGGTGGTCCTTAAGAGGGAGGTGCTGGAACCGTCCCTCTGGCGTCTCACCGTGGTCCTGACCCCTTTCTTCCCGGCGGAGAGCCCTCCGGAAGATTTCCTTCGAGTCCCCCGTCGGATTCGGCTTTCCCTCAAACGGCTCGCCGAAGGTCTTCGTCGCTCCGACCCCCTAGAAACCGCCCGGGCCGTGGAAGCCTTCCTGCGTCGAAACTATACCTATACCCTTTCCCCGGGGCCTCCTTCCGGGGAACCCCTCCTGTGGTTTCTCTTTTCCTCCCATCGGGGACATTGCGAGTACTTCGCCACGGCCATGGTCTTTTTGCTGCGCACCCTGGGGATCCCGGCCCGGGTGGTGGGGGGATATGCCGGCGGGCAGTGGAACCCCTTCGGCGGGTATTATCTCCTGCGGGAAAAAGACGCTCACACCTGGGTGGAGGGCTGGATCCAGGGGAAGGGATGGATGCCCTTCGATCCGACGCCGGCCTCGGGATTCTCTTCCCGCCCCTCTCCCTTCAGGAGATGGCGTCTTCTCTGGGATTACCTGCAATTTCGCTGGTACTACTGGGTGGTGGAATACGATTTCTTGAAACAGATGCGTCTCCTTCGGCACCTGGCCGGGGGGCTGGGACATAGGCCCCGCCTGAGGCTGAATCCTCCCCGGCTCCGGCTCCCGGCCCTGGTGATTCTCCTGGGGCCGGGCCTGGTGGCTGGCGTTTTTCTTCTCCGGCGGAGAAGGTTTACCCCGGTGGAGCGTCTCCTCCGGGAATTCTCCCGGTACGGATGGCCCCGGAGGGCCTCCGAGACCTTAGGAGAGTATCTGGAGCGCGTGTCCCGCGAGCGTCCGGATCTCTCCTCCGAGCTTCGGACCTTCTGTGAACTCTATTATCAGGAGGTCTTCGGGGGGCAGGATACCCGGGCCGCTCAGAAGGAGCTCCTTTCCCGGATCCTCAGGCGTCTTCGATCCAGATAACCCGGCACTGGTTTGCCCCCGGGGCCAAAGCCTGGTATGAAACTAATAATAGTCGGTGTTTTCCACTTCCGTAAGGGAGCAACGGGTATGGAGCCCCGCCATAAGGTACTTTTGGCCTACGATGGGACCACGCCTTCCCGCCAGGCGGTGGCCTACCTGGATCGGGTCTTCGGACACCGGGAGGATTTCGGGGTGACCGTGTGTGTGATCGCGCGTCGGCCTCCCAGCTATCTGCTTCAGTCCGGAGGGGGGAAGAGTTTTCTGGAAAAGGAGGATCTCCTGGATAGGGCCATCTCCGAGAGCCTGGCCCAGGCCCGGGAGGTGGCGGAAAGGGGAAGGGCCCTCTTTTCGGTCCTTCCTCCGGAGGCGGTGGAGACCAAGGTCTCCCTTCAGAGCGGGGATCTGGCTTACGAAATCATCCGCGAGGCCGAAAGCGGTTATTACGATGCCATTGTGGTGGGGCGCCGGGGTCTTTCGCGGGTTACCCAGGGGTTTATGGGCAGTGTTTCTTATAAGCTGGCCCAGCACGCCCGGGTACCGGTGTGGATGGTGGCCGGAAAGGAGTGGAACCACCGAGTGCTGGTGGCGGTGGATCTGGGGGAGCCCGGATTCCGGGTGGTGGATCACGTGGCCTATACCTTTGCCCGGGATCCACGGGTGGAGATCACCCTGCTGCATGTGGTTTATCCCTGGGTGGGGGCCGAGCCCCGGACCCAGACCCTGAAGCGGGTGGCCCGCGAACTGGAGGTGAGCGAAGAAGAGGAGACCCGGGGCTTTTTCGAACGGGCCCGCAAACGTTTCGAGGAGGAAGGCCTCCCCTCCGAACGGGTGCGGGTAAAGATCGTACGCTCCATTTTCGGCCCGGCCTCGGCCATCCTTCGCGAGGCCCGGCGTGAGGGGTACGGCACGGTGGTGGTAGGGCGGCGGGGTAGGGGCGGTTTTAAGGGACTCCTTCTGGGGTCGGTGTC
Organism: Thermodesulfobacteriaceae bacterium; assembly: GCA_015494725.1. GTDB lineage: Bacteria > Desulfobacterota > Thermodesulfobacteria > Thermodesulfobacteriales > Thermodesulfobacteriaceae > Thermosulfurimonas_A. The sequence goes on from WGAR01000117.1 coordinate 7,917, forward strand.
CACCAAGATCATTTCCACCCTCAAGGACCGTGCGGTATGGCTGGTAAGCTAACCCGGTGTCCGGTGTGCGGAAAACCGGTTTCCTGGGAAGAGAATCCCTATCGGCCCTTCTGTTCCCGCAGGTGCAAACTGGTGGATCTGGATCTCTGGCTCTCCGAGGAGTATCGTATTTCCGTACCCAGGGAAGCCCTGGAGGATGAAGCCGAGGAGGTGGAAGGTGGAGAGGTTTGAGGTAGTCATTCTGGGTTGTGGTCCGGCCGGTCTTCAGGCAGCTATCCATGCGGCCCGGCGCAAGCTTCGCACCCTTATTTTCGGGCGTCTTGAGGCCAGCGCCCTCTTTCGAGCCCACATGGAAAATTACTTCGGGCTCCGGGGTAAGGTCTCCGGTGAGGAACTCCTGCGGGCCGGGCTGGATCAGGCCCTGCGTTTCGGGGCCGAACACCGTACCGAGGACGTGGTGAAACTGGAGATACGGGAGGAAGGCTTTCTGGTGGTTCCGGAATCGGGCCGGGAGATCCTGGCCCAGGCCCTCATTCTGGCCCTGGGGGTTAGCCGTCGCAAGAAGAAGATCCGTGGCGAGGAGGATCTGGTGGGGAAGGGGGTCTCCTATTGTGTGGATTGCGATGGCTTCTTCTTCCGCGGACAGCCCGTGGCCGTGGTGGGGGAGGGGAGTGCCGCGGTCTATGGAGCCCTGACCCTTTCCCATATAGCCTCCGAGGTCTTTCTGGTGGCCCGGGAACTCAAGGTTTCGGAGACCCTGAAGGAGGAACTTGCAGCCTCTAGGGTAAAATGGGTTCGCTCTCAGGCGGAGGAGGTCTTGGGGCAGAAAGAGGTGGAGGGTCTGAGACTTTCCGACGGTACGGTCCTTTCGGTAAAAGGGGTCTTTTTTGAGGAAGGGGCCCGGGGGGCTCTGGAACTGGCCACCTCTCTGGGGGTGGCGCTTGATCCGGAGAATATGCACTATATCCAGGTGGATCGCCGGCAGGCCACCAATATCCCCGGGGTCTTCGCCGCCGGGGATGTGACCGGCCCTCCCTTCCAGGTGGCCAAGGCCGTGGGAGAGGGCTGCGTAGCCGCTCTTTCGGCGGCGGACTATCTGGCGGAGAAGCGTCGGGCCCGGAAGTCTTGAGGGGTTATCGGGTCAGTTTTTCCGGAGAGATCGGGGTCAAGGCCCCGGCTACCCGACGGGAGCTGGAAAATCTGGGCCTGCAGACGCTCCTTTCCCGGGCCGAGGCCCTGGGCATACCCCTTCGGGTGGAAAGGGAAGGGGGAAGACTCCGGGTGGAGCTCCCGGATGAGCATGAACGTCTCCTCCGGACCCATCCCGGTCTGGGGCGCATAACCGAGCTTTTCGCGCCCTCGGCCGAGGAACTGCTTTCGCCGTCTTTCTGGGAAGGGCTTCTCCCTCCCCGGCCCTTTACCTTCGTGGTGTATGTCCCTCCGATCCGCTCCCGGGAGAGCCTTTCCCGGCTGCTGCATCTCAAGGGTCGTCTGCTGGAGATTCTGGGAGATCTGGCCCGCAGGTATCTTTCCTACTGGGATAACCATCCTCCGGAACACCTGGAGATCCATCTCGAGGGCCGGGAGGGGGACCTCCTTCTCCTGCTTCGGCCCCGGCGAGGTCTCGGGGGGTTGCCGGTGGGAAGCGGAGAAAGGGTGCTACTTCTCTTTTCCGGCGGACCGGATTCTCTTCTGGCGGCGGTGAGACTCCTTTGCCGGGGTCAGGAGGTGGCCCTGGTTTTCTTTGATGATGAAGTTCCCGGACGAGTGGAGAAGGTGAAGACGGTGGCCCGGGAGCTGGCCTATTTTCTGCCCCGGGCCCGGGTGGAATTTTTCCGGGTAGGTTTTCGGGAGATCCAGGAATTTATAGGGGAAAAGGTTCCCCGGCGGGAAAGGTGTTTTTTCTGCAAGGCCTGTATGCTGCTGATCGCCGAAGAGGTGGCCCGCAGGGAGGGTTTTTCCGCGGTGGCCACCGGAGAGATCCTGGGAGAGCAGGCCAGTCAGACCCTTCCGGCGCTGCTCTTTACCGTGCGGGCCTCCAAAACCTACCCCCTCAGGCCCCTTCTGGGATACACCAAGGAGGAGGTCTTTCGGGATCTGAGCGAACTGGGGCTTTCGGCTGCAGCCAGAAGGAACCTTCCTCCCTGTCCCTTTGTGCCGGACCATCCGCGCACCCGTCCCCGTTCCAGGCCGGAGAAGGTTCTTCACCTGTGGCCGGAGATCCGAAAACGGGTTAAAAGCATAAGAAGGGAGATCCTTTCTTACGGAGGGTAAAGATGGCCGGAGATTATCTCCAGGTGGAGACCCTGGTGGTGGGGCCGCTGGCGGTGTGCTGTTATCTGGTCTATGACCCGGAGAGCCTGGAGGGGGTGGTTATCGACCCCGGCGGAGAGGCGGAGAAGATTCTGGCCCGGGTGAGGGAACTGGGGTTGAGGGTGAAATGGATCCTCGGCACCCACGGGCACGCCGATCACGTGGCCGCCGCCGGTGAAATCCGGCAGGCCCTGGGCGCCCCCTATGTTCTGCACCGGGCCGACGAGGAGTTCTTCGTACACGGTCCCGGGGCCGGGGTCTTCCTCTCCTGGGGTTTCCCCCCCAATCCTCCGGCGGATGAGACCTTCCAGGAGGGGCGGACCTTCTCCCTGGGCCCCTTCCACCTTCGGGTCCTCCATACCCCCGGACATTCGCCGGGGTCGGTATGCTTTTATGACGACCGGCGCTTCCTCTTTACCGGGGATACCCTCTTTGTGGGGGCGGTGGGGCGAGGGGATCTTCCCGGAGGAGACTATTTCCAGATGCTGCGTTCCATTCGCGAAAAACTCCTGGTCCTCCCGGAGGACACCGTGGTCTTCCCCGGGCACGATTACGGCGATCGCCCCACCTCCACCATAGGACGGGAGAAACGGGAGAATCCTTTTCTTAACGAGGAATTCTAGCTTCGTCCCACGCCCAGGTAGCGGAACCCCAGGGCCTTGACCGTCTCCGGCTCGTAGATGTTGCGCATATCCACCAGGTTGGGTTCGGCCATGATCTTTTTGATCTCCCCCAGATCCAGGAAGCGAAACTCGTTCCATTCCGTAAGGATAATGAGCACGTGGGCCTTGCGGGCCGCGGAGAGAGGGTCCTCGGTGTATTCCACCCTGAGGTGCGGAAGCCAGCGTCGGAATTCCTGCATGGCTACCGGATCGTAAACCCGTACCCGGGCCCCCCGGTTTACCAGCTCGGGAACCACACTCAGGGAAGGGGCCTCCCTGACGTCACTGGTATTGGGCTTGAAGGAAAGTCCCAGTACAGCCACGGTTTTGCCCTTCAGGGTTCCGCACAGGGCCTCGGCCTTTTCCACCGCTCGCATTTTCTGTCGCTCGTTTACCTCCAGCACCGCCTCCAGGATGCGCATGGGGCTTCCCACTTCGCGTCCCTGATGCACCAGGGCCTTTACGTCCTTGGGGAAACAGGAGCCCCCGAAACCCGGCCCGGGATTGAGGAACTTCCGTCCGATACGCGGATCGAACCCCATGGCGCGAGACACCACGGTCACATCCGCTCCCACCTTCTCGCAGAGATTGGCGATCTCGTTGATGAAACTCACCTTGGTGGCCAGAAAGGCGTTGGCCGCGTATTTGATCATCTCCGCGGTCTCCAGATCGGTGATGATAAACGGGGTTTCAGCCAGGTAAAGGGGGCGATAGATGTCTTTGACGATGGCGATGGCGTAGGCGCTCTCCCCCCCGATGACCACCCGGTCGGGATGCATGAAATCCTCCACCGCCGATCCCTCCCGCAGGAACTCCGGATTGGAGATGATGTCCACAGCCACGTTGTTTTTCTTGTGTTTGTCGATGAGGCTTTTGATCCACCGGTTGGTCCCCACCGGAACGGTGCTTTTGGTTACCACCACCTTGTAGTCATCCAGGGCCTCGGCCAGGGAAAGGGCCACCTCCCGGACCTGAGAGAGATCCGCTGAACCGTCCGGAGCCGGGGGCGTACCCACACAGATGAAGACCACCAGGGCCTGTTTTACCGCTTTCTTGAGATCGGTGGTGAAGGAAAGCCTTCCGGCCTTCATGTTGCGCTGCACCAGTTCCTCCAGCCCGGGCTCGTAAAAGGGAATCTCCCCCTTCTCCAGCCGTTTAATCTTCTCCCGGTCCTTATCCACGCATATTACCTTCATGCCGAAATCGGCCATTCCGGCTCCGGAGACCAGTCCGACGTAGCCTGTCCCGATGACCGCTATGTGCATCTCTTCCTCCTCGTCCTCAAGCGAATTCAGGGTGAGCCCCGGGCTCGAGGTCTCCCCTTCGGGTGTAGGTTAAAATTTACCCCAAAAGACGACTCCAGGAAGTCCCGCGAAGGAGGCCCGGATAGTCAGATGCCGGTAAAGGCCCGGTTTTATCGGTGTGAGGGATGCGGACTCCGGTTCCCGGCCCTGGAAGAGGTGGGGAAATGTCCGGCCTGCGGAGGCAGGGTGGTTCAGGTGGGGGAAAGGGAGTTAGAGACCGATGCGGAGCACCCCGCCGAGCCCCTCTCTCCGCCGTGTTCCGCGGTGCTGGAGAACCTGCGCAGCGCCTGGAACGTGGGGTCCATTTTTCGCACCGCGGATGCGGCCGGATGGTCCCATCTTCATCTCTGCGGCATCACCCCCGCTCCGCCGCATCCGGGAATAAGCAAGACCGCCCTGGGGGCGGAAAGATGTGTGTCCTGGTCGTATCA
>WGAR01000118.1 GCA_015494725.1 Thermodesulfobacteriaceae bacterium
GGGGGGCTTATTTTTTCCGGAGTGGCCAGACGCTGGGCGAACTCCGGGATCTCCAAAAGTTCGCTCAGGCTAAGGCCGGTCCATTCCCCGAAATCTATCTCCCGAAGGAGGGGAGTTACGAAAAGGGGGGCCCCGGTGCGCCGACTCAGGAGTTCGGCTCCGTAAAGGGCCCGGGATAGATCGCTGCTATAAACGGCCTCCACCGGAAGCCGGGATAATCTCTCCACCAGTTTTTCCGTACGCCGGCGACCCCGGCTGGAGAGAGGCACGTCTCTCTGTCCGTAAAGGACCCCGCGGGGGCTTTCGGTTTCCTCATGACGCAAAAGGAGAAAGAGGAGGGGCCTAGAGGATTTCATCGAGGAAAGAGAGGGCCTCCCGGGGACCGAAATTTTCCCGAAGGTGGTCCAGGGTTTCCTTGAAGGTCTTTCCCGAGGGTAGCCGACGTCGATAAAGCCGGGCCAGTATCTGGCGCAGTTTGTCTTCCTGGGGAAGATAGGCCAGATCCGGGGCCTCGCGATTGCCGAGCAACACCTCCGGAACTTCCTCTACCCCCATCTCTAGATCCCTGAGGAACCGGACCTGATCCGCCAGATGTCCGTAAAGACCTCCGATGTCTATTTCCTCTACGATCTGAAAAAGGAGGCTGGAGAGGGCCAGGAATTCCTCCGGCACCCGGGCTTCTCCGGAGAGTTCGCAGCGTTGCACGGAGAACATGAGCCGGCAGGTAAGAGGGCGACGTTCATAGACCGAACAGAGCCTATCCGGGCCGAGGAAGGGACAGACCCCGACCTCTCCGGGATGATCCTCCGGCGGGGTCTTTCCGCGCATGAGAAGGAGGGCCATGGTGTTGGGGGTGCTTCCCGGACGGGGGTAATCCTTCAAGGCCAGAAGACGGGCCTCAAGATCCGGATCCAGGGCCTTGCGAAGATACCTGGCCTCAAGCGAGGTCACCCAGAGATAGGTGGTGCAGCAGGAGGCGCAACCCGGTTCACACACAAAGGGATAATTCTGGGCTTCCTCCTCCACCAGAGCATAAAGGGCTTCCAGCAAGGAGACCTTTTCCGGATAGCCGTAATCGGGTTTTATGGTTACCAGGGCCGGACTCATGCCGTGGTCTGAGCGGAGGAGGCCGTCTTTTCCAGTTCGGTCAATCGTTTCTCCAGTTCGGCGATGCGTTTGTTCTTGTCGTAAAGTTCCTTGCGGCGTTTAAGACGCCCCGGAAGGGAGATAAGGAAGATAAGGATCATGCCGGCCAGGAGGGAAAGGATTACAATTACCGCCAGGGAACTCTGGAACTCCCACACCAGGAACTTTACCGCTACCGGAGTGGCGTTCTGAATGGCAAAGGCCGCGATGAGGACCCCGAGTAGAGCGGCTAGGATGAGGTAAAACTCCATGTTCCCAAATATGGTGCAATTCGGGGGTGGTGTCAAGGAAAGGTGGCACATCCTTTACGAGGATCGTCATCTGCTGGGGATATATAAGCCCGCGGGAATCACCGTTCAGGGGGTCCACAGAGGGGAGGAAGGGCTTCTTTTTGGGGTGAGGGAGTACCTGCGGCGAAGGTATGGCGGAAACCCCTTTCTGGCCCCGGTGCACAGACTGGATAAGGTAACCTCCGGGGTGGTGCTTTTCGCCCGCTCGGAAAAGGCCGCCCGCCGGCTTGCGGAGGCCTTTCGCGAGGGTGAGATAAGCAAGGTTTATGTGGCGGTGGTGGAGGGGAGGTTTCCGCTTTCGGCCGGAAGACTCAGACATTTTCTGCGGTGGGAGGAGGGCGCACGACGGGTTAGAGTTTCGGATCAACCCTTTCCCGGAGCCCGGGAAGCCGTAACCGAATTTCGGGTCTTTTTTCGTTCCCGGGAACTTACCGGAATCCTTCTTTTTCCGGAAACCGGACGCAAGCATCAACTTCGGGCTCAGCTGGCCCGGGAGGGCCATCCGGTGGTGGGGGATCGACGGTACGGATCCCGGAGGAGGGCCTCCCGTAAGGGGGCCATTCTGCTTCATGCCCTGGCCCTGGCTCTGGAACATCCGGTAAAAAGGGAGCCGCTTTTCCTCTTTGCGCCTTTGCCGGATTATTTTCCAATAGCCGGCCCCGAGCCGGGGGAGATAGCCCGGCTTCTGGGCATGGACAGGGAGCCGAATAGGATATAGTCTTAAGGCGTTAAGCCCAATGTCTGAGGAGGAGGGTATATGTGTCAGACCCGGGTGGTGGTCCGCAGGGGAGACCAGGAGGAGGAGATCATGCGCGAGGTGGTGGCCCTCAGGGTGGAACCGGAGGAGGTGGTGCTTCAGACCTTTTTCGAGGAACCCAGACGGGTGCGGGGAAAGATCCGGGAGATCGATTTCATGAAACACGTGGTGGTTCTGGAGGAAGAGGCATGAAGCCCCGGCCGGAAGAGGCCGAACCGGTCTTGTGTGCCCGGTGCGCCTGGCGGGAGCACTGTACCAAACGTTTTTCCTTTGATAACACCAAGCCCATAAAGTGTCCGGATTTCAGCCCGGATGTGACGCTCAAGGACGAGACCGAAGATGATCGTCAGGAAGATACGGGAGGAACTGCTTAGACATCTTCCGGAGGATCTTCCCTTCAAGGTGGAGCCTCCTCCCCGGGAGGAGATGGGGGATTACGCCACCAATGCGGCGTTGGTGGCCGGAGGAAGGGTAAAAAGATCGCCCCGGGAGCTGGCCTCGGAGCTTGCGGAGAAGCTTTCTCGGAGGAAGGATCTTTTCTCCCGGGTGGAGGTGGCGGGTCCGGGTTTTCTTAATTTCTGGGTAGCCCCTTCCTACTGGCAGACGGTGGTGCAACGGGTGCTGGAGAAGGGAGACACCTACGGACGAAGCGAGCTGGGGAAGGGGAAGAAGGTGCAGGTGGAGTTCGTTTCCGCCAATCCCACCGGACCTTTACATGTAGGGCACGCCCGGGGAGCCGCGGTGGGCGATACCCTGGCCCGGATCCTCGCCTTTGCCGGCTATGAGGTGGTGCGGGAATATTACATCAACGATCGGGGCCGGCAGATGGAGGTCCTGGGGCGCTCGGTGTGGCTCAGGGCCCGGGAGCTTTCCGGAGAAGAGATCGAGTTTCCCCAGGACCATTACCGGGGAGAGTACATTCGGGATCTCGCCGCAAAGCTCCTCTCCGAGCGGCCGGATCTTCTCCAGCTTCCGGAAGACGAAGCCCTCTCCCTCTGCCGGGATTTTGCTCTGCGGGAGATCCTTTCCGAGATCCGTCGCGATCTGGAGGATTTCGGGGTCTTTTACGATGTGTGGTATTCCGAAAAGGAGCTTTACGAGAAGGGAGAGGTGGAAGAGGCTTTGAGAGAACTTCAGGAGAAGGGGCATCTTTACGAGGCGGAGGGAGCCCTGTGGTTCCGGGCCACGGCCTTCGGGGACGAGAAGGATCGGGTGGTGCGCCGGGCCAACGGCGAGCCCACCTATTTTGCTTCCGATATTGCCTATCATCGCGAAAAGTTCCTCAAGCGGGGCTTCGATCTGGTGGTGGACGTATGGGGAGCGGATCATCACGGCTATGTGCCCCGGCTTAAGGCCGTACTTTTGGCCCTGGGGGTGGATGCGGACAGGCTGAGGGTGCTCCTGATCCAGATGGTGAACCTCATCGAGGGGGGGAAACTGAAGAGCATGTCCACCCGGGCCGGGGAATTTGTCACCCTGCGGGAACTGCTCGAAGAGGTAGGCCGGGATGCCATGCGTTTCACCTTTCTCACCCGCAAATGTGATGCCCCGCTGGATTTCGATGTGGAACTGGCCAAGGCCCAGCGGACGGAGAACCCGGTTTACTATGTGCAATATGCGCATGCCCGGCTGGCCAGCGTCTTTCGGAAGGCCGAGGAGGCGGGGCTGGAGTTTCCTTCGCCCTCCGAGATTCCTCTGAATCGTCTGGATACCCCGGAGGATTTCAGGTTGCTCAAGCTGCTGGATTTTTTCCCTCTGGTGGTGGAGGAAGCGGCGGAGATGCTGGAACCCCATCGTATTACCTATTTCCTGTTGGACCTGGCCACGGCCCTGCACGACTACTACACCAAACATCGGTTTCTTTCCGAGGATGAAGAAAGATCCCGGGCCCGTCTGGCCCTGGCCCGGGCGGTGAAACAGGTCCTGGCGCAAGGACTGAATCTTCTGGGGGTTTCGGCCCCGGAAAGGATGTGACCCATGGCCAAAAGATTTAGATTTGAACTGGGGTTTCTGGGTCTGATCTTTGTATTTCTCCTTATGGTCTGTCTCTTTCTGTGGATGTTTATTCTGGGGGTATGGTTCGGCCAGAGGATGATGGGGAAGGGCCCGTCTCCGGTGGCGGAAAAGACCCTCAAGAAGGTACCGGAGGAGCTTCCGGCCGAGGAGGTAATGCCCCCACCCGGCCTTGCCTCCACGGAGAATCAGACCCGGGGGGAAGCTCCTCCGCGGGCGGTTTCCCAACCCGAGGTTTCGAAGGAGAAGGTTTCTCCCGCGCCCTCCAGGCCGGAGAAAGCCCCTCGCCCGGAGGAAAAGCGTCCCTATTATGCCCTTCAGGTGGCCTCGTTTAGGGATCCGGGGGAGGCCCAGAAATACGCTTCTTATTTTCGGGACCGGGGGTATGCGGCCCGGGTGGTGAAGGTCAATCTTCCCCGCAAGGGGATCTGGTATCGGGTCTATGTGGGACATTTTGCCACGCGGGCCGAGGCCGAGGCTGCCTATCGCAAGCTCAAGGCCTCCAAGTGGATCAAAAAGGCCTATATTCAGAAGATCCATCCGTGATTCGTAAGGCCCGTCTTAAGGACGTTAAGGATATTCATCGGTTGATCACCCATTTTTCCAAGACCGGGCAGGTCATCCCCCGTCCTCTGGGGGAGCTTTACGAAAGCGTGCGGGAATTTTTCGTTTATGAGGTGCCGGAGAAGGATCTGATTGCCGGGGCCTGTGGTCTTCACATCGTATGGGAGGATCTGGGGGAGATCCGGTCTCTGGTGGTAAGTGAGGAGTATCAGCGGGAGGGTATCGGAGCGGAGCTGGTTCGGGCCTGTCTGGAGGAGGCCCGGGAGCTGGGGCTGTCCAGGGTGTTTGTGCTTACCGTGGTTCCGGATTTTTTCCTCCGTCTGGGTTTTCGATGGATAGAGAAGGGCAAACTTCCGCACAAGGTCTGGGCCGATTGCATACGCTGTCCCAAGTTTCCGGATTGTGACGAGGTGGCCCTCATTTACTCCCTGGAGGTGGGGGATCGGGGATAAACTCAGGGCGGTAAGACGGGCCCGGGAGGTTCTGGCGGAACATCTTTCCGCCTGTCGGCTATGTCCGTGGGAATGCGGGGTGGATCGGCGAGCCGGGAAAAGGGGCCGGTGCGGTCTTCCGGCCGGGCCGGTGGTCTCGGGATACGAGCCCCATTTTGGAGAGGAGGCCTGTCTGGTGGGGGAGACCGGTTCGGGGGCGGTCTTTTTTACCGGGTGCAATCTTTTCTGTGTTTTCTGTCAGACCTGGGAGATCAGCCGCGAACGGCGCGGGGTGGAGATCTCGGAGGAGGATCTGGCCCGGATCTTCCTGGAACTTGAGGCCAAGGGTTGTGTGAACCTGAATCTGATCACCCCCACTCCCCAGATCCCGGTCATCCTGGGGGCCCTGGAGAGGGCGCTGGAGAGGGGATTTCACCTTCCGGTGGTTTACAATACCGGGGGGTATGAACGGGTGGAGGTGTTGAGAGAGCTTTCCGGGGTGGTGGATATCTATCTTCCGGATTTTAAGGTGTGGGATCCGGAGGTGGCCGGGAGGATTCTCGGGGCCCGGGACTATCCGGAGGTGGCCCGCAGGGCCATCAAGGAGATGTATCGTCAGGTAGGAAATCTGGTCCTGGACGAAAGAGGGGTAGCGAAAAAGGGTCTTTTGGTGCGACATCTGGTCTTGCCCGGAGATCTGGCCAATACTCGGGCTATTTTGCGTTTTCTGATTCGGGAAGTTTCCGCGGAGATATACATAAATCTAATGGGACATTATCATCCGGTAGGGGAGGCCTCTCGTTATCCCCCGCTCGATCGTCCCCTTACGCACAAAGAATGGGAAAAAGCTATCCAAGAAGCCAAAAAAATGGGAATTTTTAAATTAGATCGTACTCACTGGTCTTTATTGCCTTTAATACTCCTTGACAATTCGGCAGAGGGGTAATAGATTATTCGCTAACCAAGAATACTCGGAAAGGAGGAGGTTGATCATGCCCGTAGTTGAGTACAAAGGTAAGAAATTTGAAGTTGACGAAGACGGGTTCCTGGCCGGCGGACTGGATGCGTGGTGCATGGAGTGGGTGGAATATGTAAAAGAGCAGGAGGGTATTCAGGAGCTTACCGAAGAGCACTGGAAGATCATTAAGGTTCTGCAGGACTACTACAAGAAGAACGGTGTGGCGCCCATGGTGCGGATTCTTTCCAAGGTTACGGGGTTCCCTCTGAAGAAGATTTACGAACTCTTTCCCTCCGGTCCGGGTAAGGGAGCCTGTAAGATGGCGGGTCTTCCCAAGCCTACCGGTTGCGTGTAAGGTTATGGTTACGAAGACGGCCCCTGTCCAGGTAGTAGAGGCAGGGGTCGTCTTGTTGTGATTTTGAAGGGAGCTGTTTTATAATTGGGGGAGGCAAAAATTTCACTTGAAGGAGGTTAGGTGATGAGGAAGGTATGGATTTGGGTAGTGGCTTTGGTGTTTGGTTTGGCGGGTTTGGCCCAGGCGGCCAGTGTGGAGCTTCACGGGGAGTTCGGGGTCAAGGTGCAGACCAGTAATGCCTGGGGGATGTTCGAGAAGAGCGAGACCCCTAACCTGGTGAAGGGGCTGTTGGGAGCGGCTGGGAATGAGGCCTACAAGCTGGATGCTCAGAATGGAGCCAATAGTGCCTGGAATCCTTCACTTAAAGTTAAAAAGAGTGGAGAATCCCCTCCTAAAGCTGGAGTAACTCTGGACACGGTCAAGATCAATGGTAAGGATATAGATCTGGATGATACCTGGGCCTCGCTCCAGTTCCGTCTGTGGGCCGTGGCGGCAAGCGACGACGGCAAGATCAAGGGGACCTGGGCCATGGAGGTGGGGTCCCTGAGGTTTGGTGAGACTAACGATAATGATTGGAATGAAACGTTGGTCCCCCGTAACGAGGGGGAGAACATCGAAGTGCGGCAGATGTCGCTTGAGTTTGCCCTTCCGTTCCTGCAGAACCTGAACCTGCGTCTGCGGGCCGGTCTCAACCCCTATTATGTAAACCGCTTCCTCTGGAACGAGACCGCTCCGGGTATCGATCTTTCCGGGAAGTTCGATCTGGGCAACGTGCCCACCTCTTTTGTGCTGGTCTGGGTGCGCGGGTTCGATAACACCTGGCTGGATAACAAGGAGCAGAATAACGATTTTGATGCCTATGCCGCGGTGGTGGCCTTCGATCTCTCCAAGGTCATCAGTGCGGTGGACAAGGCGCAGGCCAAGGTTTACTACATCCCCATGAATGGTCAGGATGGAATCCGGGTGCCTTATGGAACGTATACAAATAATGGTACTATCGGCAATCTCTGGACGGATGTGCAGCCCTACTACCTGGGTGGTGATGCCCAGTTCTCCTACCGGGGAGTGGATGTGGATCTGGGTGTGATTCACATGGGTGGTGATGCCAATAATA
>WGAR01000119.1 GCA_015494725.1 Thermodesulfobacteriaceae bacterium
GCCCAGAAAGTCGGCAAAGTCGGGGTGCAGGGTGATATCCACCAGGTTGTTCCATTCGGAGAAGATGGAGACCTTGGTGAAGTAGGAGACGCCGGTGACGAAGACGAAGGCCAGTTCATCCACCACCCCTGCGCCCTTTAACACTCCGAAGAAATTCTTTAAGACTTCTCGGTTTTGGCGGGCGATGTTCATCCTTTCTTCGCCCAGGCCCAGGTGGTCCAGGATGGGTTTATCGTATTCGTCCACCAGGACCACCACCGGACGGCCCGTCTTGCGATAGAGGGCCTTAATCAAGAGATCGAAATCCTTCCCCAGCCCGCCTCTTTTTCTGAACTTTATTTCGTAGTTTTCAGCATACTCTTCGAGGCTGGTGTAAAGTCCCTGTTCGAAGGCTTCCGGGGTTTGATGAGGGATGGTATTAAAATCAAAGATGAGGACCGGGTGTTCGGCGAAGTCCCACTTATCGTAGATATAAAGCCCCTCAAAGAGCTTGCGGTTTCCGCGGAAGAGCTCCTTCAAGGTGTTTACGGTGAGCGATTTTCCGAACCGCCGGGGGCGGGAGAGGAAGTAGCAGATACCCTCGGTTACCAGGCGGTGGATCCAGGGGGTTTTGTCCACATAGACCCAGCCCCGCTCCCTTATCTGTTTAAAAGACGAGGTATCCAGCGGAAGCCTTCTCATCAAGACCATAATATCCCGAATCCTCGGGTTTACCAAACGGGTCAGGAAAAACCTCGCGCAAGATACTCCTTAAGGGCGCAGGCCGTGGGAGTGTTCAGCCGAAGGAGCCCTTCCGGGGGCCCCTCGTAAAGGAGCTCTCCCCCCTCCGGGCCTCCCTCCGGCCCCAGGTCCACGATCCAGTCCGCCTCCTTGATTACCTCCAGGTTATGCTCGATGACCACCACGGTGTTCCCCCGGTCCACCAGACCGTGAAGGAGCCGCATGAGCTTTTCCACATCGGCAATATGAAGCCCGGTTGAGGGCTCATCGAGGATATAGAGGGTCCCCCCGCGGCGGCCCTTTACGAATTCCGAGGCCAGTTTAATCCTCTGGGCCTCACCGCCGGAGAGGGTGGGGCTTGGCTGCCCGAGAGTGAGGTAATCCAGCCCCAGCTCGCAGAGCACCTCCAAGGGCCGGGCCACCTCCGGCACCGCGGCGAAGAACTCCCGGGCCTCGGCCATGGTCATGGAGAGCACCTCGGCGATGTTCTTCCCCCGCCAGCGTACGGAAAGGGTCTCCTCGTTGTAGCGGGCCCCGCCGCAGACCTCGCAGGTCTGATACACCTCGGGCAGAAATTTCATCTCCACCCGGGTGAGGCCCTGCCCCTTACAGGCCGGGCATCTTCCCTCCTCCACATTGAAGGAAAACCGGCTTTCGGTCCAGCCCCGGGCCCGGGCCTCGGGCAGCCGGGCCAAGAGCCTGCGGATCTCGGTCATGAACCCCACATAGGTGGCCGGGGTGGAACGAGGGGTGCGCCCGATGGGGGAATGGTCCACCTGAAGCACCCGCCTCAGGGCCTCATACCCTTCTATTTTTCGACATCCTACCGGATCTTTCTTCCCGGAAAGAAGCCTCTCAAGCGATTTAAAGAGCACCTCGGTGACCAGGGTGGACTTTCCGGAACCCGAAACCCCGGTGACCACGGTGAGGGCCCCCACCGGAAAGCGCACCGTAAGGTCCCTGAGGTTATAAAGCCGCGCCCCCTTTACGGTTAAGAACCTTTCCGGGCGGCGGTTTCTTCCAGAGAGACGATAGCGGCTTCCGTCGGAGAGGACCCGGGCGGTGAGGGATTCCTTGGCCCGGGGAAGCCCCTCCGGAGGCCCGCAATAGATGACCCGTCCTCCCTCCCGTCCTCCACCGGGCCCGAGGTCCACCACCAGATCCGCGGCCCGGATGGTCTCCTCGTCGTGCTCCACCACGATCACCGTGTTTCCCCGATCCCGGAGCCGGCGAAGGGCGGAAAGCAGGCGGCCGCCGTCCCGGGGGTGAAGCCCGATGGTGGGCTCATCCAGGATGTAGGCCACCCCGGTGAGGTTTGAGCCCAGTTCCGCGGAAAGACGTACCCGCTGGGCCTCGCCCCCTGAGAGGCTCTCCCCGGCCCGGGAGAGGGAAAGATAGGAAAGCCCGAGATCACAGAGGAAATCAAGCCGGGAAAGGACCTCCCGCAGGATGGGTGTGGCGATCTCGGCCTCCTTCCCGGAGAAGGAAAGCCCGGAGAGGAAACGCTTAAGTTCCGAGACCGGAAGGTCCGAGAGTTCGGCGATGTTCCGGCCCCCGATGCGGAAGGCCAGGGCCTCGGGACGCAGACGGCTTCCGCCACAGGCCGCACAGACCCCTCCACCGACGCTTCCCATCCCCTGGCATTCCGGACAGGCCCCGGCCCGGGTGTTAAAGGAAAATAAAAGCGGATCCGGCTCGGGAAGGCTCACCCCGCATTCGGCACAGGTGAGTCTTTCGCTGAAAAAGACCTCTCCGAGAGGGCTCCACACTATGGCCTCGCCCTTTCCCTGGGTGAGGGCCTCGCGAAGAAGCCCGGAAAGCTCCCCCTCCCTCTCCGGGGAGACCTCGGTCTCTCCCACCACCACCTCAATGGTGTGTTCCCGGAAACGGGAAAGCTCCGGGACCGGAGGAAGGGTAAGGAAACGGCCGTCAACCCGCACCTCGCGGTATCCGGCCCTTAAGGCCCGCTCAAAAAGCGGACGGTGAAACCCCTTGCGGCGTCTAACCCGCGGGGAAAGGACCTTGACCCGGGCCCCGGAAAATTCCCGCAGAAGGCGTTTTACGAAACCGGAAAGCTCGCCCCGGGAAAGGGGCCTTCCGCAGGAGGGACAGTGGGCGCGCCCCAGCCGGGCAAAGAGGAGCCTCAGGTAGGGAAGGACCTCGGTCATGGTCCCCACCGTGGAGCGAGGGCCCGGGCGGCTCGTCCGCTGCTCAAGGGCCACGGTAGGGGGAAGACCGGCGATGAGGTCCACCTCCGGCTCCTCATAAAGCTTTACGAACTGGCGCAGGTAGGCCGGAAGGCTTTCCAGATACCGTCTCTGCCCTTCGGCGAAGAGGAGATCAAAGGCCAAGGTGGATTTCCCGGAGCCCGAAACCCCGGTGACCACGATGAACTTCTCCCGGGGAAGGTCCAGGTCAAGGTTTTTGAGATTGTGGTGCCGGGCCCCGCGGATCTCAATGAAGCGGGGCTTTGGCCGGGGGGTCTCCTTCGGCCTTCCGGAAAGGCGGATCTCTCCGGCCAGGTAGCGTCTCAGCCACTCACCGGTAGGGGTGTCTTTTTTAAGGAGTTCCGCAACCGGGCCCTCAAAGAGGAGATGGCCGCCCTTCCTTCCGCCCTCGGGCCCCAGTTCCACCGCCCAGTCCGCAGAAAGGATGACCTCCGGGTGATGCTCCACCACGATCACCGTGTGGCCCCGGCGGGTAAGCTCGCTAAGCGCGGAAAGGAGTTTTTCAATATCCGCCAGGTGAAGCCCCACGGTGGGTTCATCAAGGATGAGAAGGGCTTTTTCGCCCTCGGGAAGGGCAAAGGCCCGGGCCATCTTAAGCCGCTGGGCCTCGCCACCGGAAAGGGTGGAGAGAGGCTGTCCCAGCCGGAGATAGGAAAGCCCCACTTTTTCGGCGGCAGAAAGCCGCCTTACAATCTCGGTATGCCCCCGGAAAAACTCCAGGGCCTCGGCCACGGTTAAATCCAGAATCTCGGCTACATTCTTTCCCCGCCAGCTAACGGAAAGGACCTCCGGCTGAAACCTCCGTCCCCCGCAGGCCTCACAGGGAAAGGTAAGGTCCGAAAGAAACTGCATCTCCACCACCTGATAGCCCAGCCCCTCGCACTCCGGACACCTCCCCTCCGGGGAATTAAAGGAGAAATGGACCGGGGTTAGGCCCAGGAGCTTGGCCTCGCGGGAGGAAGCAAGAAGCCGCCTTATGAGGTCATAGACCCGGAGGTAGGTGGCGAGATTCCCCCGGGGGGTCTTCGCAAGCGGGCTCTGGTCCAGCATCTCCACGGTGGAGAAGACCTCGTGGCCGGAAAGGGCCCGAAAAGCCCCGGGAGGTTCGGTGGTCTCGCCCCGGGCCCGCTTAAGCCCCCGGAAGAGGCAGAGTTCCACCAGGGTGGACTTCCCGGAACCCGAGACCCCGCAGACCACGCTAAGGGCCCCGTGAGGGAAACGCACCGTAAGGTCCTTTAAGTTGTTCTCCCGGGCCCCGGTAAGGACGAGAAATCCTTTAAAAGTTTTCTCCGTGCGGGCCGGGGCCTGCGGCCGGCGGGGGATCTCCCTTAAGGCCCTTCCGGTGGGGGTGTCCTTTTTGAGGAGTTCCTCCGGGGGACCCTGATAGAGGAGGTGTCCCCCGGCCTCCCCGGCCCCGGGCCCGAGGTCCACCACCTCGTCCGCGGAAAGGATGACCTCCGGGTCGTGTTCCACCACCACCGCGGTGTTCCCGCGGGCGGAAAGCTCTTTTAAGAAACGCACCACCCGGGCCGTGTCCCGGGGATGAAGCCCGGTGGTGGGCTCGTCAAAGAGATAGAGGGTCTCGGTAAGCTCCGAGGATAGGGCCCGGGTAAGAAGTACCCGGGCCACCTCGCCGCCGGAAAGGGTGCGGCTCTGGCGATCCAGGGTAAGATAGGGAAGCCCCACCTCGGAAAGATACTTAAGGCGCCGGAAGACCTCCCGGGCCAAGCGTTCCTCGGCCGGAGCCGGACCGCCTGAAAGATAATCCTCCATAAAACGCAGGGCCTCATCCACGGAAAGGGCGTAAAACTCCCCGAGATTCAAACCGGAAAGATAAAACCTCAAGGCCTCGGGGCGGAAACGCGTTCCCCCGCAGGCCGGACACCTCCGGTAGGCCCGGAAACGGGAAAGGAGGATGCGCACATGGGCCTTGTAACGCTTGGTCTCAAGCCAGTCAAAGAGCTCCTTGACGCCGTACCAGGAACCATCCCCGAAAAGGATCTTCTTTCTCACCTCCTCCGGAAGCTCTTCCCAGGGTCGCTCAAGGGGGATGCCTTTTTCCCGGCAGTAAGC
>WGAR01000120.1 GCA_015494725.1 Thermodesulfobacteriaceae bacterium
GCGTCCTTCTGGTCGTAGCCTCCGGCCCGGTCGAAACTGGCAAGATCTTCCCGATAGAGACTCACCGGCGACTTCCGCCCCACCACCATTACATTCCCCTTGTAAAGCTTGAGGCGCACCGTACCGGTGACCCTCCTCTGGGTCTCCTCGATGAAGGCCCGAAGGGCCTCCATCTCCGGCGAGAACCAGAATCCATAATAGATAAGCTCGGAGAACCTGGGAACCAGACCGTCCCGAAGGTGCATGACCTCGCGATCCATGGTGAGGTGTTCCAGGGCCCGATGGGCTACATGGAGGATAGTCCCCCCGGGGGTCTCGTAGATCCCGCGGCTTTTGAGCCCCACGAACCGGTTCTCCACCATGTCCACCCGGCCCACCCCGTGACGGCCCCCGATCCGGTTAAGAGTGGAAAGGAGTTCCACCGGGGGAAGCCGTTTGCCGTTTACCGCTACCGGCACCCCGGCCTCAAAGTCGATCTCCAGATACTCCGGCTCATCCGGGGCCCGCTCCGGGGAGACGGTCATCCGGAACATGTCCTCCGGTGGCTCCGCCCAGGGGTCCTCGAGGATTCCCCCCTCGTAACTTATATGAAAGAGGTTGGCATCGATGCTATAGGGTTTCTCCCGGGTTACCGGCACCGGAATGCCGTGTTTTTCGGCAAAGCGGAGGAGATCCTCCCGGCCCTGGAATTCCCACTCCCGCCAGGGAGCGATGACCTCCAGCTCCGGGGCCAGCGCCGCGTAGGTGAGTTCGAAACGCACCTGGTCGTTCCCCTTACCGGTGGCGCCGTGGGCCAGGGCGTCGGCCCCCACCTCCCGGGCCACCCGCACCTGTTCCCGGGCAATAAGGGGACGGGCCAGGGAGGTGCCCATGAGATACCAGCCCTCGTAGGCGGCATTGGCCTTAAGCGCGGTGAACACGAACTCGGAAACGAATTCCTCCCGAAGATCCCGAATGACGATGTCCTCGGCCCCCAGGGAGAGGGCCCGGCGGCGTACCTCCTCCCAATCCTCCTCCTGCCCCACATCCGCACAGAAGGCCACCACCGGACAACGATATTTTTCTATCAGCCACTTAAGAATTACCGAGGTATCCAGCCCTCCGGAATAGGCGAGAACAATCTTCCTGGGCATCCAACGGCCTCCTTGTTTTGGTCCCGAGGAAGGTCAGCCCTTTCGCTCCCTTCCCTTTTCTTACTTTTTATAGCATTATAAAGGCTGACTATGGATAAAGAAAGCCTGATCGCGGCCCTGAGCCCGGACCTGAAGCGTATAGAAGAGGCCCTTTCGGCGGTACAGGCCTCCCAGGTCCCCTTTATCAACGAGGTGAGTCATTACATCCTCTTTGCCGGGGGCAAACGCCTGCGGCCGCTCCTCACCGTACTGTGTGCCCGACTCTGCGGTTACGAGGACCCCCAGATCTACGATCTGGCGGTCCTTTTTGAGTATCTTCATGCCGCCACCCTGCTGCACGACGACGTGGTGGACGGGGCGGAATTCAGACGGGGACGTCGGGCGGCCCACAATCTCTGGGGTAACCAGGCCACCATCCTGGTGGGCGATTACCTTTATGCCCGGGCCCTGCGCATCGCCGTGGAAAAAGGCAATTTCGAGGTGCTGGATGTGGTTACCTCCACCACGGTGCTCATGAGCGAAGGCGAGGTCCTCCAGCTTCTCAATGTAGATAATACCGGGCTTACCGAAGCGGAATACGAAGAGGTCATCTTCCGGAAGACCGCAGCCCTCATGGCGGCGGCCTGTGAGTGCGGGGGGATCATGGCCGGGGTTTCCCCCGAGGAAAGAAAGGCCCTCTATGAGTTCGGGCGCCGTCTGGGTATGGCTTTCCAGATCACCGATGATCTGCTGGATTATTTGGGGGCCGCGGAGGAAACCGGCAAGGGTATCGGCACGGATTTCCGGGAGGGCAAGGTCACCCTGCCCCTGCTTTACGCCCTTAATGCGGCCGAGGATCCGGATCGTTTCCGTCTGATCACCCTCCTGCGGGATCTCGAACCCTCTCCCGAGACCTTCCGGGAGGCCTGCCGCATCATCGAACGCTGGGGCGGTTTTACCCGGGCTCGACAGCGAGCCGAGGAGGAGGTAAAGGGGGCCCTTTCCGCCCTGAGTCTCTTCCCCCCCAGTTCCACCCGCAAACTGCTGGAGGATCTCACCCGGTATCTTCTGGTGCGCCGGAAATGAAAAGCCCTCGCCTCCTGGTCTTCGATTGTGACGGGGTTCTTTTCGATTCCCGCGAGGCCAACCGGGCCTATTACGAGGAGATCTGTCGCGCCCTGGGAAGGCCTCCCCTCCGTGAGGAAGAACTCCATTATGTGCACATGCACACCGCCGAGGAATCCGTGCGCTATCTTTTCCGGGAGTTTCCGGAAAAACTGGAGGCTGCGCTCGCCTATCAAAAGAATCTCCCCTACGAGAAATTCCTTCCCTACATGCGTATGGAACCCGGACTCAGGGAGTTTCTCGAGTGGGCCCGACCGCGGTTCCTTCTCGCCATCTCCACCAATCGCACCACCACCATGGGAAGGCTTCTGGAGATATACGGGCTGGAGAAATACTTCGACCTGGTGATGACCGCCTTAAAGAGCCCCAGGCCCAAGCCCCATCCTCAGGCCCTCACGGTCATCCTGGAACATTTCCGTGTCTCTCCCCGGGAGACCCTCTATATAGGCGACTCGGAAGTGGATCTCCGGCTCTGCCGGGCGGTGGGGGTACCGCTTGTAGCCTACCGCAATCCGCAACTTCCGGCGGACTTTCACGTTTCCTCCTATGCGGAACTCCGGGCCCTTCTTTCCTCCCTCCCGGAAGAGGAGTAAGTTATAGGGGCAACCCAGGGAGGTCTTTTCAAAATGGATAAGCCGGCCCTCAGGATCCCTCTGGAGGATATCCCTCCGGAGGGCCTAAAACTGGAATTCGAGGAAGGCCCGGAGCTTCTGGCCGATTGTTTTCCTTTAAAAAGGGCTCTGGTGGCCCGGGTATTCTTGAAAAAACAGGGAATTGATGTTAAAGCCAAAGGACGGGTAAGGACCACGGTGGAGCTCACCTGCGATCGGTGCCTGGAGCGGTTCGAGCTGGAGATAGACGAGGAATTTGAGGTGGAATTCAGGCCGCTAGCGAGCCTCCCGCTGCGGGAGGAGACCCAGCTCAGTCGGGAAGACCTGGAGGTGATCTTCTACGACGGAGAAGCGATACCGGTGGACGAGCTGGTACGGGAACAGGTTATCCTGGCGGTTCCCTATAAGAAGCTCTGCCGGGAGGAGTGTCGGGGGTTATGCCCCCGTTGCGGGAAGAATCTAAACCAGGGGCCCTGCGGCTGCGAGATCCGCAAGGAATCCCCTTTTGCGGTTCTCAGGACCTTGTTACAAAAATCAGGTGGTTAGGAGGGAGTCATGGCTGTACCCAAGAGGAAGACCTCTCGCTCCAGACGGGGGATGCGACGGGCGCACAAACACCTTACGGCCCCGTGTGTGTCGGTATGTCCCCGGTGTAAGGCCCCCAAGTTACCCCACCGGGTATGTCCCAGTTGCGGGACCTATCGCGGCAAGGAGTTCCTTCCCTCCGAGGAAGTCTAAGCGGTGATTCGCATAGCCCTGGATGTCATGGGGGGCGATTACGCCCCCCGGGAAATCCTAGCCGGGGCACGGGAGGCCTTAAAGGCCCTTCCGGATCTCTTTCTCTATCTGGTAGGCACGGAAAAGGCCCTGGCGGATTTTCCGGAACACGAACGGGTGGAGAAGGTCCCGGCCCCGGAATGGGTGGAGATGGACGAGGCCCCCAGTGAAGCCCTGCGCAAAAAACCCCGTTCCTCCATCCGGGTAGCCTTTGAACTGGCCAGGTCCGGGAAGGCCCAGGCGGTGGTAAGTGCCGGAAATTCCGGGGTAACCTATGCCTGTGCCCTTTTCGCCCTGGGAAGGATCCGCGGGGTCTCACGTCCGGCCATTGCCACGGTGCTTCCCACCCTGAAGAACCCGGCGGTGCTCATCGACGCCGGGGCCAATGTGGATTGCAAACCCAGCCATTTGCTCCAGTTTGCCCTTATGGGGGCCCTCTTTTCACAGGAAATCCTGGGGATCAAAGAACCCCGGGTGGGGCTCCTTTCCATCGGTGAGGAGGGAGGCAAGGGCAACTTCCTGGTCAAAAGGGCCCATGCCCTGCTCTCCGAAAGTTCCCTCAATTTTGTGGGCAACGTGGAGGGCCGACATATCTATTCCGGGGAAGCCGAAGTCATCGTCTGCGACGGCTTTGTGGGGAACATCTGCCTCAAGGTCTCGGAAGGGGTGGCCGAGGCCCTTACGGTAATGCTCAAACGGGAGGTTCGACGCGATCCTCTGGCCATCCTGGGTTTTCTTCTGGCTCGCCGGGCCCTTTCCCGCTTTCGTCATCGGGTGGACTGGCGTGAATACGGAGGGGCTCCTCTCCTGGGGGTAAACGGCGTGGTCATCATCGGTCACGGTCGATCGGATGCCCGGGCCGTGCGCAACGCCCTGCATACGGCCCGGCGTTTCGTGGAGATAGATCTGGCTCGCAGGCTCAGCGAGGCCCTGGGGGCCAGAAACCACCTTCCCGATCTGCAGGCCATCTCATGAAGCAGGCGGGAGCCTTCATTCTGGGAACCGGTCGTGCCCTTCCCTCCCGGGTCCTCACCAACCGGGACCTGGAACAGATGGTTGATACCTCGGATGAATGGATCACTCAGCGCACCGGGATCAAGGAGCGCCGGGTGGTGGCCGAGGGGGAGAGTAACAGCCAGCTGGCCATTGCCGCGGCCCGAAAGGCGCTGGAGAGGGCCGGGGTGGCTCCGGAGGAGCTGGACCTTATCATTGTGGCCACCCTTACCCCGGATTATCTCATGCCTTCGGTGGCCATCCTGGTGCAGCAGGCCCTGGGAGCCTGGAAGGCCGGGGCCTTCGACCTCTCGGCCACCTGTTCGGGTTTTCTTTACGCCCTTTCTATCGCCGATAAGTTTGTAAGAGAGGTACCGGAGCGCAGGATCCTGGTCATCGGAAGCGAGGTCCTCTCCCACAAGACCAACTGGGAAGACCGCACCACCTGCGTGCTTTTCGGCGACGGGGCCGGGGCCGCGGTGGTCACCGGGTCTCCGGACGGCCGGCGCGGAGTCCTTTCCACCCACCTGCACGCCGACGGTTCCCTCTGGCACCTCCTGACCCTCAAGGGCTGCGGGTCCCTTTATCCTCCGTGTGATTCCCGTATCCCCAGGGAAGACTATTTCATCCGCATGCAGGGTCGGGAGGTCTTCAAGCAGGCCGTGCGGGCCATGGAGGCCGTGGCCCTGGAGGCGCTGGAGGCCAACGGCATCTCCCCCTCGGACATCTCTCTGCTCATCCCCCATCAGGCCAATATCCGGATCATCGAATATCTGCGGGAACGTCTGGGGCTCCCGGAGGAAAGGGTCTTCGTGAATATCCATCGCTACGGCAACACCTCCGCCGCGAGCATTCCCATCGCCCTGGACGAGGCTCAGGAGGAGGGCCGACTCTCCCCCGGGGACCTGGTGCTCATGGTCTCCTTCGGGGGAGGCTTCACCTGGGCTGCGGTACTCCTGCGCTGGTGATCTCCTCCTTCCGCTCCGCCCCTTCATTCTCAGCCTTTCGCGGGCAGGACATTTTTCTGATACGCAACCGCAATCTCTTCCTCATCCCGCATCCCCCTTGCCCCTGACCTTTTCCTCCATGCCCCGCGCCTCTTCTACACCTCATCTTCTTGCCTTCGGACATCGTCTTCCTCCGTATCCGTTTTGATAATGATAATAATTCTCTATTTTAATTTGGCAAGGGTCGCCTGTTCCTCGGGAGTCAGGGGGCGGAATTCTCCCGGA
>WGAR01000121.1 GCA_015494725.1 Thermodesulfobacteriaceae bacterium
ATGTGCAGGTAATCCTGGTGGCCGAATGGCCCGGAGCCAGCCCCGATCTCATGGAGGATCAGGTTACCTATCCCCTGGTCTCGGCCCTGGTCTCCGTCCCCCGGGTAAAGACCGTAAGGGGCTATTCCTATTTCGGGCAGGCCTTCATCTACATCCTCTTTCAGGACGGAACCGACCTCTACTGGGCCCGAAGCCGGGTCCTGGAATATCTGGACCGGGTCAAAGGGAGTCTGCCCTCGGAGGTCCGGGTAACCCTGGGGCCGGACGCCACCGGAGTGGGCTGGGTCTTCGAGTATGCTCTGGTGGATGAAAGCGGCCGCCACGATCTGGCCGAGCTGCGCTCCTTCCAGGACTTCTATCTCAAGTACTGGCTGGAGGCGGTCCCCGGGGTGGCCGAGGTGGCCAGTGTGGGGGGTTACGTCAAGGAATATCAGATCCTGCTCGATCCGGTAAAACTCTACGCCCATGGTCTTTCCCTTCCGGAGATAGTCCGGGCGGTGCGACAGAGCAACCAGGAGGTAGGGGGACGGATACTGGAAATCTCGGGCCGGGAATTCTTTATACGGGGGCGGGGCTACGTTCGCAGCCTCAGGGATCTACAAAATATCGTGGTGGCCAACGATCCCCGCACCGGGACTCCGATTCGACTTAAAGACGTGGCTGAAGTCCGGCTCGGCACCGCCCTGCGCCGGGGAGCAGCCGAACTGGACGGGAAAGGCGAGGTGGTGGGTGGAATCGTGGTCATGCGGTACGGGGAAAACGCCCTTAATGTCATCCGCCGGGTGAAGGAACGCCTGAAGGAGATCGAACCCGCTCTTCCCCCGGGGGTCAAGATCGTTACCACCTATGATCGGTCGGATCTCATCCTCCGGGCCATCCATACCCTGAAAAAGACCCTGCTGGAAGAGATGGTGGTGGTCTCTCTGGTGATCCTCATCTTTTTGCTCCACCCTCCCTCGGCGCTTGTGGCGGTGATTGTACTCCCGGTGGCGGTGGCCCTTTCCTTTCTTCCCATGTACTGGTTGCGCATTACCGCTAACATCATGTCGCTGGGAGGGATCGCCATCGCCATCGGAGCCATGGTGGATGCGGTGATCGTGCTGGTGGAAAACGCCCACAAACATCTGGAACACGAATCCGGTACCCGGCGGGAGATCATCCTGCGGGCCGCCCGGGAGGTGGGGCCGCCTATCTTCTTCTCTCTCCTGGTGATCACCCTTTCCTTCCTTCCGGTCTTTGCCCTTCAGGCCCAGGAGGGGCGTCTCTTCAAGCCCCTAGCCTTTACCAAGACCTTTTCCATGTTCTTTGCCGCCCTGCTCTCCATCACCCTGGCCCCGGCCCTGATGAGCTGGTTTGTGCGCCGGGGCATATCCGAGGAGAAGAACCCTATCTCCCGCCTGCTCATAGCCCTCTATCGTCCCGCGCTGAAACTGGCCCTGCGGTTCAAATGGGCCGTACTCGGGGCTTCCTTGGTGGCCCTGCTGATCACCGTACCCCTCTGGTCCCGTCTGGGCTCGGAATTTATGCCTCCGCTGAACGAGGGTAGCATCCTCTACATGCCCACCACCCTCCCGGGCATCTCCATCACCGAGGCGGTGAGGGTCCTCCAGATTCAGGATCGCCTCATCCGCAGTTTTCCCGAGGTGAAGAGGGTCTTCGGTAAGGTGGGCCGGGCGGAAACGGCCACCGATCCCGCCCCTCTGTCCATGGTGGAAACCACCATCCTCCTCAAACCCCGCCGGCAATGGCGCCCGGGAATGACCTGGGAAAAACTCATCTCCGAACTGGATCACCGGGTACGTCTTCCGGGATGGACCAACTCCTGGACCATGCCCATAAAAGCCCGCATCGATATGCTCACCACCGGGATCCGCACCCCCATAGGGATCAAGATCTACGGTAAGGATCTGGGGCAGATCCAGCGTATCGGGGAGAAACTGGAGGCCCTGTTAAAGAATCTTCCCGGGACCCGGAGTGTGTATGCGGAACGCACCTTCGGAGGCTATTACGTGGATCTGATCCCGGATCGGTGGGCCTGCGCCCGTTACGGCCTGAACGTAGGGGAGGTCCTGCAACGTATCCGCACCGCGGTGGGAGGCACCATCGTGAGCTACACCGTGGAGGGACGGGAACGTTATCCCATTCTGGTGCGGTATGCCCGGGAATTCCGGGAGACCCCGGAGGACCTGGAACGAATCCTGATCAAGACCCCCTCCGGGGCCATGGTGCCCCTGAAAAATCTGGTCAGGATACGCGTCACCGGCGGCCCTCCCATGATCAAAGACGAAAACGGCTTCCGGGTGGGCTATGTCTATGTGGATGTAGCCGGTAGAGACGTAGGAAGCTACGTACAAGAAGCCCGCCGGCTGGTCCGGGAAAAACTGAAACTTCCCCCGGGGTACTTTCTGGAGTGGAGCGGTCAATACCTTTTTATGGAACGGGTCAAACACCGCCTGTCCCTGCTCATACCGCTTACCGTGTTCCTTATCTATTTTCTTCTTTATCTTCACTTCCGTAACTTTATGGAGGTGACCCTGATCATGCTTTCTCTGCCCTTCGCCCTGGTGGGCTCCATCTGGCTTCTTTATTTTCTGTCCTATCATCTCTCCGTGGCCGTGGGGGTGGGAATGATCGCCCTGGCCGGTGTGGCCGCGGAAACCGGGGTGGTAATGCTGGTTTATCTGGACGTGGCCCGCAAAAAACGCCTGGAATCCGGGAAACTCCGCCATCCTGCCGACCTGCGGGAAGCGGTAATCGAGGGGGCGGTGCTGCGTCTGCGTCCTAAGGTGATGACCGTAATGACCACCATCGTGGGACTCCTGCCTCTTCTCTGGTCTCGGGGGACCGGGGCGGATGTCATGCGTCGCATCGCCGCCCCCATGATCGGTGGACTGGTTACCTCCACCCTGGTCACCCTCTTCCTCATCCCTGTACTCTACGAGTGGTGG
>WGAR01000122.1 GCA_015494725.1 Thermodesulfobacteriaceae bacterium
GGGACCCGGGGCGTGCCCCCTTATAAGGCGGTCCTCACCCACGGATTCGTGGTGGATGGACAGGGCCGCAAGATGTCCAAAAGCCTGGGAAACGTGATTCACCCCCAGGATATTGTAGATCAGCACGGGGCCGAGATCCTGCGTCTGTGGGTGGCTTCGGAGGATTATCGTGAAGACATACGCCTCTCTCAGGAGATCCTGCGACGCCTGGTGGAGGCCTACCGCAAGATCCGGAACACCGGACGATACCTCCTGGGGGTCCTCTACGATTTTGACCCCCGAAAACACTATCTCCCCTGGGAAAAACTTCCGGAATTCGAACGCTACATCCTGGCCCGTCTGGCTCAACTCATCCGACGGGTACGCCGGGCTTACGAGGATTACGAATTTCATCTGGTGGTCCAGGAGATTCATCGTTTCTGTGTGGTGGAGGTCTCCTCGCTCCTTATTGATATCAACAGGGATCGACTTTACTGCGAACATCCGGAAAGCCCCCTGCGGCGGGCGGCCCAGACCGTGCTCTACGAGGTCCTGGAGGCTCTAACCCGCCTCCTGGCCCCTATCCTTTCTTTTACCAGCGAGGACTTTTATCGGCATTACCCCTTTCCGCGGGAGGCCGAAAGCGTGCATCTGCTCACCTTTCCGGAAATCCGCTGGCCCGAGCCCGAACAGGATTTCCTGAAACGCTGGGAAAAATTGCTCCTTCTCCGGGGGGAAATCACCCGGGCCCTGGAGAAGGCCCGCAAGGAGACGGAACTTATAGGCAGCCCGCTTGAGGCCCAGGTCCTGGTTCGCCCCTCGGAAGATCTGGAGGAGTTTTTCACTTCCGAAGACTGGTGGGCCTATTTTACCCTGGTGTCTGATTTTCGAAGGGTGGAGGACCTTCCCGCACCAGGAGAAAGGGAGGTCCTTTACCACAGCGAGGAGGTAGAGGGGCTTTCCCTTCTGGTACGCCGGGCCCCGGGGGATAAATGCCAGCGTTGCTGGCAATGGAAGGAGGAGGTGGGAAGGGATCCGGAATTTCCGGGACTCTGCGCCCGCTGTACCCGGGTGGTGCGCCGTCTCCAGGAGGAGGGACGCTTTGCGAAGGCCTGAGGGGTTCTATCTTCTGGCCCTTATCATCGCGGCCCTGGACCTGGTAAGCAAGGAGATCCTTTTCCGGATCCTCCCTCCGGCGGGCTACACCCTCCTGCCCGGGGTCCTCAATCTGGTGAAGGTCCATAACCCCGGGGTGGCTTTCGGTCTTTTCCGGGAGTGGGGAGGAATCCTCTGGTCTTTTATAGGGCTGCTTGCCGCCGGAGCCATCTTCTGGTGGGGCAGGGGGGAGAAAGACCGGGGAAGACGAGTGGCTCTGGGACTGGTGGCCGGAGGGGCCCTGGGAAACGCCCTGGATAGATTGTGGCACGGAGCGGTCTTCGACTTTGTGGACCTGCACTGGGGGGTTCATCACTGGCCGGCCTTCAACCTGGCCGATACCGCCATCACCCTGGGGATCGGGCTTTATCTCTGGAGGCTCAGGGCTTGAAGGAGAAACTGCGGCTGCTTTTCCACGATCGGCTGGTATCCTTCCTCTTTGCCGGACGGGAACCGGATTTCAGGTCTCTGGTCATCCGCTCCCTTTCCGGGGTCCTCCCCAGAGAAGGGGAGACCTTTACCCTGGAAGCGGAGAAATTTCCCGAACTGGAAAAGGCCCTCTCTTCCCTGCGTCGTCTCTTCCAGTTGGGAGAAACCCCCTTTCCCTTCACCCTCTTTCCCGAAAACAAGGCCCCTCCCTGGCCCAGACCGGGAAGGATCTATATTTCTCCGGCCCTGCGCCGCGAACTGGAACCGAAGACCTCCACCCTCGAGTTTATGGTGCAGTTTCAGGAAAAAGACGGTCTGGTCGAAGTCAAGACCCCTTCCACCGTTTCCCCGGAAACCCTTTTTGCGGCACGGGATCTCCTCTGGGTGGGAAAAGGAGAGCCCTGCTTTTATTGCGATCTTTCCTGGCACCGGACCTCCGCCTGCCCGGCCCTCAAGGAGAAGGTTTCGGGAGAGGCCTTTTTTTCTTATCTCCGCCTTCGTCTGTCGGACCTCGGAGCCCGGGTTTCGGAACCCATCGAAGCCCAAAAACTGGACGCCCCGGAATTAAACGGCCTTTATGCCCGCTATTTTTATCTCCTGCCCTCCTTTCTCTGGGTGCTCTTCTATCGGACCACGGAAGGAATCCACTTTGCCCAGATCTCTATACCCAAAGAGGTCGTGGGACAGGGAGGAAATCTTCAGATCGGTCTGGAA
>WGAR01000123.1 GCA_015494725.1 Thermodesulfobacteriaceae bacterium
CCCCCAAACCGCCCGCGCCAAAGCCCGCCAGGCCCCCTCTCCGAAAGATCGCCCCACATGTTCCTACTCCTCCGAAAATTTCCCCTCCCCCGAAGGAAACGCCGCCGAAACCCGGGCCTTCCGCCCTTCCCGGAAAGAAAGCGCCGGAGACCGCTCCTTCAAAACCTTCCACCTCCGAGAAAACTTTCTGGTCCGAAAGACCCAGGTTTTCCGGGACGCGCCGCTCCGAAAAGAAAAAAACATCCCCGCGCAGGCTTCTTGAGATTCCGGTGGAGGATTCCCTTTTTGTGGCCTTGGAGCAGGCTCAGGGGGCGGTGGACGAGCGCACCGACGCAGAGCGTCGTCTTCAGGCCGAGGGGGCCTACGGCTGGGGCATCCTTGAGGATTACGAGGATCCTGACCGTCCGGTGGAGGTGCTGGGGGGCATCCTCCTGGCCAAAAACCGGGCCACGGGAGAGTTCTATTTCCTTAAGCCTTCCTTTCCCGGGGCCTCGGTGCGGCGCATCACCGATCCCTCCTTGGCCTTCGGTCCCGTGGGCCTTAAGGCCCACGGCGAGGACAAAGTCCGCCTCCTTGAGGAGGCTCTGCGCTCGGGTGCCCTTCCCGGATCCCGGGAGGATTATGAGCTCTGGTTCCTTTTTCCCAAACGGGAGGCCCTTTACCTTCAGAACAAGGTGGTGCGGTCCTTTGAGTGCGCGAGAGAAGCCTTGGGGCTTTCCGGGGCCGAGGCCGAGGACTTCCGCCGCCGGGCCCGGCTAAGGTTCGAGGTGGTGGCCTTAAGGCGCCCCAACGGAGGGCTTATGGGCTGTCTCATTCCCCGTTACTTCCGCTGGGGATCCCGAAAAATCCCCTTTCCCGAAAGCTGTCTTTCCCGGGATCCCGAATGGCGAAAGATCAAGGACCTTCTTCCCGGAGGTGAACGGCCATGAAGCCCTGGTACGATCCGGTGGAGCTGGCCCTCTCCTTAGGGATCACCCTTCCCCTGTTTTTCTTTTACGCCTGGCGCATCTACGCCGGCATCATGAAACACCGCGAGGGCCTGCGGTTTTTCTGCGCCGATGAGCTCGGGGAACACCTTGAGGAACTTAAGGCGGATCTCAAGCTTGAGGAGCTTTCCGGGGAAAGCCTCAGGGGAGAATTCCTTTCGGCCGCGGTGTGGAACCTTTACGAGGAGCGTCTGGGGAGCGTGCGCCGGGCCCTTCGGGCCGACGCCCACACGGTCATCCTTTTAGGGTTTTTCGGCACCCTGGTGGGGGTGGTGGGGGCCTTCTACGGATTTTCCCTTCCGGAAGGGGGAGCTCCCTCGCCCGTGCAAATCATCCACCGTCTTCTTCGTGGAGGGCTGGCCACCGCGCTCGTCTCCTCCCTGGTGGCCTCGGTGCTGGCCGGTCTGGCCATAACCTATCTTTCCCTCACCGAGGAGAAGACCGCCCGCGCCCGGAGGAACCTTCTTAAAGCCCTGAGGGAGGTGTGGCCGTGATTTTCGGACCTTTCCCTCCGGAAGAAGAAACGCTTGGAGAGAACGACCCGGGAAAGGATCTTTTCGCCCTTCTTTTCGTAAGCTTTCTCCTCATCGGTTCGGCCTTGGGGTGGAGCCTTTCGGCCGGGGAGAAGCGAACCCCGCTCAAGACCAACGCCGCGGGCAAGGGGGCGGTGGTGGCCATGCGCTACTTGGCCCGGCTTAAGCCCTGCGGTAAGGCGGTCTGTCTCATCCAGGCGGGAAGAACCTATCGCCTTCCGGAGGAGGCTTCCCGAGTGGCCCGCGAGGGGCTCTTCCCGCCGGGGTTTGAGGGGAAGACTCTGATCGTGCTTCCGCCTCCGCCGGAACTCAGGGCCGGGGATCTCCTTCTCGCGGTCTCGGCCCTCAATCAGGCCGGTCTGCGGGTGGAGTTTCGCACCCCGGTAAAGGAATAAAGGAGCGGGGCCGTGGCCAGGCTTGCCGTTTTTCTGGGAGGTCTGCTGGCCGTCCTCGTGCTTTCATCTCCCCTTAAAGCCGCTTCCCTGAGGGAGCTATGGGGCGACTTTCTAAAGAAATACAAATCCGCGCCGGAGAAAAAACCGCGCCGAAAGACGCTTGCCGAGATCTGGGGTCCGCTTCTCGCCAAGTATCCCTATCCGGGCCAGATCATGCGCAAGAAGCGCCTTACCGAGAAGGATCTTTCCCGCATTCCCGCCTTTTATCAACGGCGCTGGCGTCCGGCCCGACCGGAGCTTTTACGGCGAAAGCTTTCTCCTTATCGGGCTTATATCCTTGAGGCCTCCCGGCGCTTTCGGGTTCCGGCCCCGGTCATCGCCGGGGTCATCATTCAGGAGTCCGGCGGAAACCCCCGGGCCCGCGCCCGCGACACCTCTGCCAAGGGCCTCATGCAGACCATAGACGCCACCTTCGCCCTGGCCCGAAGGGAACTCTCCCGGCAGGGTATCGTCATCCGCGATCCCTTCAACCCGCGGGACTCCATTCTGGCCGGAACCTGGTATCTCTCTTACTGCTTTGATCTGGTGGCGCAGGAACACCCCGGCCTTTCCCGCGAAAGACCCGAGGACTGGGCCCGGGCCCTTGAGTGTTACTACGCCGGGCCGGTCTGGGGACGCAATCCCCGGCCCATAGTTTACATCGAGCGCCGGGGGAAGACGGTGGTCATCCACAAGGCCCGCTACGCCGAAAGGGTCTTGACCTACGCCCGGGTTCTGGGAGATATAGTATGATATAAACGGTCTTTTTTTGCGGGGGAGACCATGAAAAGAATGGTCCTTATAGGCGGTCTCGTTCTGGGGTGCCTTTTTTCGGGCCTCATGGGGCCGGTCTTCGGAAGCGAGGGGCTTCTTTCCGAGGTGAACCGGGGCGAGTACGAGTCATGCATCATTCGCTGGAGCGAGGAGATTGCCCGCCATCCTGAAGAGGCCTCGGCCTACAACAACCGGGCCCTGTGTTATTTCCTTTCCGGAAAGCGCGACCTGGCCCGGGCCGATCTCAAAGATGCCCTGCGCCTGGCCCCGGAAAATACCGTAGTGCGCTACAACGCCGCCTGGATGGATCTCCTTTCCGAGCGGGTAAGCGAGGCCCGTAAGGCCCTTGAGGCCCTGGCTGAGAAGCTTCCGAACAATATTCAGATTTTAAAGGCCGCGGGGCTTGCCAATCTCACCGAAGGTCGGACGACAAAGGCCCTTTACTTTCTGGCCAAGGCCAAGGAGGCCGGGGCGGAGGACGCCTGGACGCTATTTCACCTGGCTTATGCCTATCATCTATCCGGCGAGCCCAGCCGGGCAGCCACTTATTTTCCCCTAGCCATAAACAAGAAGGCCGACCTTTTCAAGGATCTTGAGAGCCGAATTTCCGACACCGGGAAGGGAGTCCTTCGCCGGCTCTACCTGCAGGAGGCCGCAGCCGCGGCCAAGTATATTACCCTGCCGGACACCCTTCTCGCTCGCCTCAAGATGGAAGGCCCGGGGGCGGGAAGCGGGGCAAAGTCCGGGGTTTCTTTTTTAGAAATAGATCTTGAAACCCCCTCCGGGGCTTGCGTTCCGGCCTATCCCAACCGGTATCTCCTGGCCGTCCTGGTTTCAACCTACGACGAGCTTCCGGAGCTCCCCTTCGTCCGAAACGACGAAAAGCTTATCCTTAAGCTTGCCGCCTGTTTCCTGGGGGTGCCCAAAAACCACATCCTGCTCCTTGAAGATCCTACTCTGGCGCAATTCCGGCGCGAAAGCCGGGATTTTCTCTCTGAGATAAGAAAGCGGGACGCGGTGGTGTTCTTCTACTATTCCGGCCACGGGGTTACGGACCGGAAGGGGCGGTTTTATCTCCTTCCGCGGGATGCCTCGGTGGGAAGCGAGGCCGATCTTGCGGAGACGGCGTTGAGTCTTTCCGAGGTGGAAAGAAAGCTTTCGCTTGCCCGGGGGATGAAGCTTGCGATGATAGACGCCTGTCGGGTGAAGGTGCCGTGGAAGCCTGCGGTGCTGGTAACGGAGAAGGTTCGGAGGAAAGACCTGGCGGTGGTGTTTGCCACGGCCTCTGGGGAGATGAGTGTGGCGGAAAGGGGCGGTCGGGCCTCGGCCTTTCTTCTGGCGCTATATCGGATGGCAAGCCGCGGGATAGAGAATCTTGATTTTGACGGCTCAGGCTATGTGGAGTTATCGGAGCTGGTGAGGCCCTTGGTGGTGCAGGTTAAGAAGGCCTCTGGCGGTGCGCAGAGACCGGAGGTGATGGGGATAAAGAGCATCCCGGTGTTTCCGGTGGAGTGAGGGGTGTGATGAAGAGGGTGTGGTTTCTGGTAGGGTTTTTGATTTTGGGGCTCTGGGTTTCGGCGGCGTGCGCCGGGGAGTGGTGGATCCTCACCGAGGAGGGGGTGAAGCAGGTGCTTGATCCGCAAAAGCTGACCGTTTTGAAGCCCGGGGAGGTGTGGCGGGACCCGTATCTGGGGATGGAGTTCGTGTGGGTGCCGGGGGGCTGTTTTGAGATGGGCTGCGGGCCGTGGGATGGGGATTGCCACGATAACGAGAAGCCGGTGCACGAGGTCTGCGTGGACGGGTTCTGGATGGGGAGGTATGAGGTTACGGTGGGCCAGTTTCGGAGGTTTGTAGAGGAGACGGGGTATCGTACGGAGGCCGAGAGGTCCGGCGGATGTTTGATTTGGGATGGAAAGAAGTGGAAATTTGATAAAGGGGCGAGCTGGCGCAATCCGGGGTTTTCGCAGGGGGATGACCATCCGGTGGTGTGCGTGTCGTGGGAGGATGCCAAGGCCTTTGCCAAGTGGCTTTCCAAAAAGACGGGCTATCGCTTCAGGCTTCCTACGGAGGCGGAGTGGGAGTACGCCTGTCGGAGCGGGGGGAGGAAGGTGAAGTACGGGACAAAGACCGGGGATCTTTCGCACGATCTGGCGAATTACTGGAAGATCGGGGGTCGCGACCGCTGGAAATACACCTCGCCGGTGGGTTCGTTTCCCCCGAACGAGCTGGGGCTTTACGACATGAGCGGGAACGTGTGGGAGTGGTGCGAGGACAGGTACGACGCAAACTATTACGCCCGCTCGCCGAGAAACAACCCGAAAGGTCCGTCTAAGGGCAAATTTCGTGTGGTGCGGGGCGGCTCGTGGGGCCTCAACCCCAGGGACCTACGTTGTGCCGATCGGGTCTGGGGGGGGCCCGGCTACCGGGGCGACCTCCAGGGCTTGCGGCTGGTGCGCCCCGTGGCTTCTCAGTAAAAATTTTCTAAAATTCTGAAATTCTGAATTTTCTGGCAAAAATTTGAAATGTGGGGGACGGAACTCCTCAAGGCTCCCCGCCACCTTCAGGGCCTCGCTCAAGGCCTCAAGCTTCTCTACCTCTTTGATTCTCCTCACCTCCGGATAGAGCCTCAACCCCTCCGCCCCGAACCTCAACTCAAGCCCCAGCTCTATGGTCTTGAGCAACCCTTCTCATATCTCTTGCCTTATTTCCTCCTGCATTTTTAGGGTACACTTCCCTTTGTGAAATTGCCTTTGCTCAGCGCAAAGCCTGATACTTCAGAAGGGAAGAGTTTGTTTTTACGGAGTCCCCAACTCGATTTAAGACAAGTTTGCGGTAGTTTAAAAACTTTCTCCAAAACCGATAACTTTTCCGAAAGGAGAGACAAAATGTCCCGCCTGAGGGAGCTTGACGAAGAAACCTTCAGGACCCTGGAAAGGCTGGTGCATTATTGGGCTTACAAGGTGAAGGGCAGGTATCCGCACACCAATCTTTCTCAGGAAGACCTGATCCAGGTGGGGTGGCTGGCCTGCGAGGAGGCCCTGAGGAAATACGACCCTTCCAGGGGAAAACTCGTTACCTACTGTAGCTTCCGCATCTGCGGGGCCATGATAGACGCCCTGAGGAAGGACCCGGTGGTAAGGATCCCCTCCGGCGAGGAGGGGCTGGCCCGTCTGGCCTCCTCCCAAAAGGGGGCCTGTGAGCACCTAAGGCCCGAAGAGCCCATCATCCCTGCGGACGCCGAAACACTTAAGGCCCCGGCCCCCGGGCCGGAGGAGGCGATCCAGAGGAAGAAACTGGTCTCCATTCTTGAGGCCTGTCTTGAGCGGCTCTCGCCCGAGGCGAGGCTCCTTATCGTTTTGCGGTTTTACAAAGAAGAAAAACTGGACACCCTGGCCCGCGCCTTGGGAGTCACCGTGCAGGCCGTGTCTCAAAAGATCAAAAGATCTCTGGGCCGGCTAAGGGCCTGCCTTGAGGAACACCACATCTTCGTGGAGGACATCAAATCCCTTTAAAGGAAGGTGAGACCATGGAAAGCAGATACTCTTTAAAAGAATTGCTCAGGATACTCCTTGAAGAGAAAGCCGAAAGAAATGCCCTTGCCGAGGAGGGGCACCTTTCCCCGGAGGATTTCCTGGAGATTGCGGGGGAAGGCGGTCTCAGCCGGGCCGCCCCCGGGGTCCTTGAGCACCTGGCCCTCTGCCCCTGGTGCCTTGAGAAATGGCGCCTTCTGCAAGGCTTTGAGGAGGAATTTTTTACCGAAAAGGCCGAAGAGGCGGGCCGAGGGAGCGCCATCTTTCAGGAGTATGTTTATCTGGAAGCCGCCTCCACCAGGGAAGCGGGAACCGGGATTCTGTGTCAGACCACGGACCGAAGGGTCCGCCTGAGTCTTTATCCCGGAGACGAGAGGAACCCGGAGAAGGTGTATGTGGCTCTTTCGGTGGAGGACCAGGATCTCAGAAGGAGGCTTGAGGATAGGCCTCTAACCCTTTCCTTTTATGATAAGGCCCGCCGGAAGATCCTGGAGGTAAAGGGTTTTCTCAGAGGAGGAAAGTTTGCTAAAATCCTGGACTTGAAGGAGGATTTTAAACACCGGATGCGGGATGTGGCCTCCATAGGGATTGAAGCCCATGAGGGATGACTTTCAGGTATATTTTCCCCTGAATTCCGGTCGGCTGGTGAGGATAGAAAGGCCCTATTCCTTTGATAAAGGCGAGGGGACTCCCTCGGTAGAATTCGTGTGCGGTGTGCATTCCGACCTGGAGAACTCTCTAAAAAGGGCCTTTCACGAGAGTCTGGAGCTCTGGCAGAAGTGCGGAAGGAGCACGGATTTTTTGGCCTCCAAGCATATCTGTATAGATCTTTCCTCCCCGGGCAAGAACGATTTTCGGGATGTGCGTGGGGAAAGCGCGGGGCTGGCCCTGGCCATCGCCCTGCTAGCGTTCTTCTCTAACCGAGCGGTACAGACCCCCATCGTGGCCACCGGAAGGCTCGGACGGGGGAGGGTGGAACCGGTGGAGAATCTCGCGGCCAAATTTTCGGGTGCGCTCAAGAATATGCCCGAGGGCGCTTTTTTCTTTTATCCCGCGAGCCAGGACCTCCCGGGGCCCCTTTTAAGAGAGGCCGAAGATAAAAAGATCCGGGCGATCGGAGTTCACACCTTAAGCGAAATCCTGGAACACCTGGGGCTTTTTTCTCCGAATGAGGCTCCGGGCCCTGTAAGATTTTCCGAATCCCACGGAAAAAGAAGACTTAAGCGGGTATGGTTTATCTTTCCGGTGCTTCTGGTGTTGCTGGGGGGTGGGCTGTCATACTACCATTTTTCCGGGGGAGTGCGGACGGGCTTGGAGAAGGGGCCTCCGGCAAGGGCAGGATCACACCCCGCTCCCTCCCGGGCCGAGCCCGTAGTTATAGAAGCCGCGGGCACCTGGGAAAAGAGGGTCAGGGATTATCTTGCGCCCCAGCTAAGGGGGGTGGTGAAATTTATGAAAGCCGATCTTCAGGTCATTCGGATCGTGGCTGAATTTGAACCCTCGGTTTCAAGCCTTCTCGCCCTTCGCCTGGAGATTAGGGAACTTAAATGTCCTTCAGGCGCTGCCGGAAAGCCGGCGTTGCCCGCGGACCTGGTGGCTTATTCCCAGGGGACAGGCCCTCTGGCCTCAAGGGTGCCGGAGGTGGCCGAGAAGCTTAAAAGGAAGGTTAAAGAACTATGTTCTCCATATAATTCGGGGAAGGGGTTTGATTAGGGAGGGGGGTTTGTTTAGTTTAATTTTCGTTTTGGCCTCCGATAATTCTTTTGAAAAAATCTTAAAAGGAGGTTAGCGAGATGAAAGCACTGAAACTTTTGGCCTGGTTATGTATGATTTTGGTGGGAGGTTTTTTGTTAACGGGTTGTGCTACGGCTCAACCTTCAGTTTCGGGTTCCGCTTCTCCCCTGCGTATTGTAGTTCTGCCCTACTATACCGAGAAGGGGCTTGAGGCCCGGGAAGCCGGGGAACTCACCCTTCATTATCGGCGGGTGGTGCGTTTTATCAACAACCAACTTGTGCGCCACGGCTTTGAGGTCATCAATCCCTTTGCCACAGACCTCAAGGAGGAGGAATACAACCGCTATATGGAAAGGGCCCGGCAGGATTCGGCCCTGGCGGCCAAGGAGATGTGCAAGCGCTACGCCGTGGATGTAGCTTATATCGTGTGGCTTGATGTGCGGGCCGAACGCACCCCCGACGGCTACTGCCGCGTTCGGGCCAGGCTTGATGGCGAGGGATACGACAGTGCCGGAAGGGATCTCGGCGTAGGAGTAAGCAAGAGGTTTATTCGCACGGCCCTGGACTGCGACGACGCCGTGGCCGAGGCCGAAAAGGAAGTGGCCGATGTAGTGGGGCGGGTGCTTACCGCTTGGAATAGGGAACGCCTGGCTTCTCTCCCTTCGGTGCCTGCCACCTCCGGAGGCGGCGGGCAGGGGGTTATCGCGAAGCGCGCCCGACAGTATGAGAATCTCATCAGCATAAGGCTTGACGGCGCTCCCAATTATGAGGTAGTAGAAGCTTTTGGTAAGATCCTCAATACGGTGAGAGGTGTGGTGGAAGCCAAACTTTATCGGTTGAGGATTGAGCCCGACAACCCCCAGGCCAGCACCTCCATCTGGCGGGTGCGCATCCAGGGCACGGAGCCCTTCCGTCTTCAGGCCAACATCATTAAGATGGTGCAGGACCTTTTGAAGGCTGGTGGTCGGATAACTATTAAAGGCGTGCCCTATCGGTATACCCCTGAAGAGATCGAGTGGTTCAAGGGCCTTCGCCCGGGGGATTGCTCCAGCCGCGAGATCCAGTTTGTCATAGATCGCGAGCTTATGCGAGATCGGGAATTTAGGGGGAGCTAATTTCAGGGTGGGAATAATAAAGTTAAAGTTGAAAGAAGTTTGGCCTTAAGCGACTGTGGGGGTTTCTGAAGCTGGAGTGGGATTCTTAAAACAGACCTGACAGAAGTTTATGGACTCAAGGTCGGACCGGAAGCGAAAGATGGTGGAGTAGTTTAGGATGGAATCGGTGGCGGAGAGTCCCAGGAAGCGGCGGTAGAAGAGGTTGCCGTAGAGCATGGTTTCCATTTCGGGGTCGGAGTGGCCGTAAATTTGCTGGATGATGAGAATTTTGAACATGAGGAGGGGGTCATAGGCTGGACGGCCGACCGGAGAGGGGTGGAGTTTGGCCAGGATCTTTTCGAAAGGTTCCCAATTGATGAGGCGATTAATTTGGGTTAATATGTCATCAGGGAGGTTTTGATAAAGGAGATTTTCTCTGAGGGTAAGTTGAGCTTGTTGTTTATTGTACATGGTTCAACTCCTTTAGTTTTTAAGTGAGTTTATCATGTGAAAATAATTTATCAATCTAATTTTGCAAAGATCTCGTTTTGGTTTTGGAAAGATTTTGGTAGAGCATGGGTTCTGAAAAAGTGAATTGACTTTTACATAGTTTCAATCACTTTTTTTTGGAGTGATTTAACATGTGAAACCGGAACAATTTAGCCCCAAGTTTGACAGCTGTCTTATAAGATGGCATTTTATCGGCGAAAATTTAATATTTTAATGTTGTGGGTCGTGTAGGTGTGTTTCTCGTAACATCTGAAAAAATTGTAAAAATTGTAAATCTAGATGTCAAAGTTGGGTTAGAAAAATTAAAGAGAGTCTAATTGTAAAAGTAAGGAGGTATGGAATGAAAAAAATTTTGATAGGATTGTTATTTGTGATAAATGTAATGGGTTGTTCATATAAGGTAGTTACTTCTCCTTCAGAACTTGAAAGTTATGTTAAAGTTCAAGAACCCCAAAAGACAAATATATCTGTAATTACAATATTACCTAATGGTAATCCTATGCCTGTT
Organism: Thermodesulfobacteriaceae bacterium; assembly: GCA_015494725.1. GTDB lineage: Bacteria > Desulfobacterota > Thermodesulfobacteria > Thermodesulfobacteriales > Thermodesulfobacteriaceae > Thermosulfurimonas_A. The sequence goes on from WGAR01000123.1 coordinate 10,104, forward strand.
AAAAAATTGGTACTCTCTGATGATGGTAAATTTCTTTATATAAGTTTTCATCAGCATAAAAAAACAACGCCGTGTGGAGGATTAAGGACTCTTATGCATTTTACAGGTGTAAGTAGCTTTTTTTTAAATGTTTCTCCAGTTATTATGGGAACCGTACATGTATTATCAACAAAAGGAGGTTTTATTATATATGATCTGGATGCCAAAAGGCCATCGTTTTGTGAAATTTTAGGATATTCGCCTTTTGTAAATATATTGAATAATAATACTATAGTTTTTGATTATGGAATAGAAAAAATCTCTGGCAACAGCATGGAATATAAGGTTGATTTTGATGATATTGTTAAAAAATACGGATGCACCTTCTCTTCTTTAGCTAGAGAGGTTTTAAAAACTTCTTTAGATAGAAAAATTATTGCACTTTATTGCCAACATAAAACTGGTAGCTTCTTTACAGAAAAGTATTATGACTGGTTTTTATTTTTAGATTCTGAAGATATGTCTCTAGTCAGTAAGATTGAAGTGCCAGTAAATGGTAGATCATTAGATATAATACCTATACCTAATTCACAAGAAGTTATAATGCCTGTTTTATATAACAATCAATATGCTGAAATATTTTTAGTAAATTATATAACTGGTGAAAGTCAGCGTATTCTTTCTGGTTTTTCACAATGGAGACTCATTCCAATTGATATAAATCCAAACGCAAATGGCAGATATATTGCAATTATATCTTTATTAGTCCCAGATAGGAAAGCTTTTTTGCATATCTTTGATTTGGATTCTGGCATTGAAGTTTTTAGAAAAGAGTTGGCTATGAATTATATACCTAAAATTAAATCGTGGGGGTTTTATAAAGATAAACTTATAATAGCAGATGAAGAAAAAATTTATTCTATAGATATAAACACGCATAAAGAAACAACTATACTAAATTTTAAAAATATAAATTTAGAACGAGAAGATATTGGGGATGCATGTTTAACAAAAATACTTGTTGACACCCCTAGAAAGAAAATATATATTCCTGTTGGAGCCAATGTTTTAGTAGCAAATTTAGATTTTTTATCTTTATGAGTTAAAATTGAGTATGAGTTTTTTCATTTTATTTATAATGTTGTTTATAATATCAGCATGTGAATCGAGTACTGGAGTTACTCCACCTAAAGTAATAGTTTATAAAAGAATAAAAAAACAAAATAATGCACAAGTAGGAAGTCATAATGGTTATATGCCTGGACAGATAGTTAAAAGCTATACCCCTTTTCTAAAGAAAACAAAAGTTCCTTCTTTTGATATTGCAAAATGTGTAAAATCTCGTCCAAATACATACTTTTTTGGTGTCTTAGTCGAGGACTACTATGAGCTTAGCGATCTTGATTATATTAAAAATGACAAAAGTCTTATATATAAACTGGCTACATGTTATATAGGGATCCCAGAAGACCACATTCTTATTCTTGAAAACCCAACTTATATTATGTTTAAAAACAAAATCAGAGAGTTTGTAAGTAGAATTAGGAAGAAGGATGCAATTCTTTATTTTTATTATTCCGGACATGGAGTTCTAGACTCAAGGGGAAATTTTTACATTCTTCCTGTGGATGCTTCAATTAAGAATGAACAAGTTCTTAAAGAAAGTGGAATTAACATAGACGAACTTAGAAAGCTTCTAACAAAGGCTAGGGGGAAAAAAGTGGTATTTTTAGATGCCTGCAGAATAAAGTCTTATTGGAAGCCAGCAATAATAGTTTATATGCCGAATTTAACCGATACCGCCATCATCTTTTCAACAAGAAGGGGAAAACTTTCTAATATTGACAAAGATGGTAAATATTCGGCTTTTACCAGAGCTCTTTACGAAATGGCACGCTCCGGTGTTATTAATCTTGATTTTGATAACGATGGATATGTAGAGATAAAAGAATTAAAAAAGACCCTAATCAACTGGGTAAGGAGGGTATCGGCCGACATGAGGCAGACGCCCGACTTCTGGGGCCCCGAGGACTTTGAGATATTTCCATTGGAGTAAAAATTTTAAAAGTTTAGACTTAATCTGACAGTTGCTACCTCCAAAGACTTCACTTGTTAGACTTGGTCAGAGTTCAAAATCAACTTCCACATTACAATTGATTTTTGAGACCTTTGCAAAATTAGCCCTAATGCCTCACGAGAAAATCTATTCGAAATAGGATTCATTGCCTCATCAGAAAATCTATTCATATTCTACCCCCTTAACCGGAGTGGCCAGAGCAAAAAGTCTTCCTTGAAGGTGTAATATCTTCCGCCTCAACTCCGCCGGATTAAGCTCCTCATATCGCTTCCGAAGCCTCTCCTTCGTCTCCTCCGGAATTTTGGGATGCTCTAATAGCCTCTGATAAGGGGTCTTCGGTTGATCATAGATCCTCCGAATCCGTCCATCCTCCTGCCTCTTCTCCTTCAACTTCATGGAGGGCCGGAAAAAGTTCACATAAAGACTCAACAGCCGGGTCAATTCCCGCATGACCTCTAAAGCCTCCTCTGTATCATACCGAAAATATCCCAAATACCTCCGAGCCACCGTCCAATTCTTCTGCTCCACATGACAGTTGTCATTCTTCTGATAAGGCCTTGAACGAGTAAAGATAATTCCTTGCTTCTGGCACCAACGAAAGAGATGATGATTGATGAAGGCCGAATCATTGTCGCAATCAAGGCCTTTTAAAGGAAAGGGTAGCCTCCGGCGGATTTCTTCTAAGGCCGAAAAGGTCCATACTTGCGCCCGGTTCTTGAGGGCTTCTATTTCCGTCCACTGGGTAGCGATGTCTACCAGGGTTAAAGACCAGGCAAAATCTCCCTTGGCCAATCCTCCATCGTGTCCTACAAGGTCCACCTCTACAAAACCCGGTTCGTCTTCTTTCCAATCGGCATGGGTGCGGATGGCGATTTGCTTTTTAAGAAGAGAGCCGGGCTTGGTCCTGGCTCTGGATTTGAGCTTGAGGCGTTTTCTTTCTGGAGCCAGAAGCCTGTCTATAGTGGAGCGGGAAATACGCAGAAGCTTTTCCCGCACTTCCTCCGAGAGGTGTAATTCTCGGTGTTTTTCGAGTTTAGGAATTATTCCTGGGAGCATGGCCTTGAGGTGGAGGCTTGAGGGGTAATCCAAGATGGCCCACACCTTGATGAGGGCCTTTTTGACCTTTTGGTCATAGATTTTGGGGCGTTTACGTTTGATCTTACGGTTTGGGTCGGCCACGAGGATGATTTTGGGGCCTTTGGGGGTGGAGATCTGTATTTTGCGGCCGGCATTTCGCAGGAGCCAGGAGGCGTAGGAGCGGTTATATCCGGTGAGGCGGACGAACTCGGAGAGGATGAGGGACTTGGTCTTTTTGGAACGGGCCTTCTGGTAATTGCGGGCGTAGACCTTGATTAATTTCTTGCGGGTCATGAGATCAAGCTCCTTGGGGAATTTAGGCATAACCTCCTCCCTGGGAAAATGATCTCCGGGAGGAGGTTAAAGACTTTCAAGTAGATTTTTAAATGAGGCAACGAAAGGGCTTTCGAATAGATTTTTAATGAGGCAAGTCGTTAGATTGACAAATTATTTTCACATGCTAAACTCACTTAAAAACCAAGTGAGACGAAAGATAGAGAAGGTTTTTGGGATTTTCGGTCTTCATCTTAATCGGGCAGAGGCAAGGTATGTGGGGCTTGTTGCCAACGAGATTCATCTTTTTCTTACCGTGTTCACCTATAATCTCCTGCGCTTGTGCTGGCATGTACGAAGAAAGAGGAGCATGGCGGCGGTTTAAAGCTTCCGATAAGGGGGTAGTATATCTGAAAGAGAGAAAAAGGAGGAAATAGAGGCTAAAAGGGGGAGGAAAGGCGGCATATTGGGCAAATTTGGGTATACTTTCTATATATCGTCCGCGGAAATTAGATGATAAACTCACCTTAAAGTGCTTAATAGGGATGAATTGCAGAGGTTTTTCAAAGGTCTCAATAGGATAAGTTTTGGAAATTTAATTCCGAAAACTTTCTGATAAAAAGGATTAGGCAGGCAATCAAACAGCCCATGAAGAATGATTGGTGTAAAGGAGAGGTATCCTTAATCCACTTTTCCATAAGAACCTCCTCATTCAGGAATTTTTTACTGAGCACCCGCGGGGCGCACCAGGCGGAAGCCCCGGCGGCTGTCCCGGTCGTCAGGCTCCTCCCTGAACCGATCGGTGCAACGCAGACCCCCGGCGAAGTTGACCACGAGCCGCCCCGCACCACGATATTTCCCCCTCCTGATTCCTCCCGTCGTATGGATATGGATTAATAAAGTCCGTCCTTCACTCCTTAGGGTCTGGAGAGCACTTCCTTCACCCCCTTCTCCACCCGAAGGGTGGGACGTTCGTCGCTAAAGCCCAGGCGCCGGGCATGACGCTCCACCTCTTTGAGAAAAGGCGCAAGTTCCTCCACTTCTAACATTCCGTCTTTATCCTTATCCCCCTCCAGGAAAGCCTTTGCCAGATAATAGGTATAAATTCCATGCCTCAGATTTTCGTCCGCATAGCTTTTGCCCTTTTTATCCGTGGCAGTGGAGAAAATTTCCGCTCGGGAGGCAAAACTGATCTTCAGGATAGCGGGCCTTGCGCTGACCATCATCCGCCCTCCGCGGTCGTAGCCCCCGTAACAGGCGTCTGCAAACACAAGGACCCTCTTTGCCCCAGCCTCCTTAAGAGTGCTCACCACCCAGGATAAAGGAATCAGCGATTCCGCCCTCAGGCCTTCCGGAGTATCATAAGGCACCATGGCGGGTTTGCCCTGGCGCGGAAAACCGTGTCCCGAATAAAATACCAGCACCTTCCTTCCCCTGGCTCCGGCGGCCACCCTCTCCACCAAATCTTTTATTCCCAGGTAAGTGGCGTCGGCATTAATGAGGGAGTGAACCTCAAAACCGTATACCTTGCGCAAAAGATCCCGCATGAGAAGGGCGTCGTATTCGGAATAGTCCGAGGGGGGAAGGTGCTTATAAGTTCCGATTCCTATCACGATGGCCACCGCATCCTCCCGCACCTTCCCGCTTTCCATAAGCCCTTTTACCCGGCGGTCCACATCGGAAACCGCCACATAGCTCTCCTCCGCCCGCCTCACCTCCGGTCTGAGCTCCACCACCCTCATGGGGCTCACATACTCTCCGAGCCTAAGCACGAAATTCCTTCCCCCGGAAAGCCCTTCTCCGAAGTAGCTCACCTTGAAGGGTATCTCGCGGTGCTTCCGTGCATACCGATGGGGCACCACCACCCCCACCTTCACCTCAAGACCCTCTCCCGCCGAAAGCCGGTTCTTTCTCCCTTCAAGCTCTCCCTCAAGCACCTTCACATACTCCGGAAGATCAATCTTAAACCTTAAATCCCTTGCAAGGCCCCCTTCGTTTACCAACCTCACCACCAGGGTGCCTTCCTCTCCCGGCTCAAGCTTGTGGTTCCCGGAAGCGTCCTCAAGGCCGTAATCCACCACAATCTTGGGCGGACGCCAATCCCTGGCCGTAATGAGCAGACGCTGATGGGGAGACTCAAACCCCTCCTCCGTTTCCACCCATACGGAAAGAGCATGTCTGCCTTCAATCTTTTCCTTAAGCCGGAACGAAAGCCGCTTCTCAAGCATTTTTCCGGGGAACACATCCCCCAGAGGAACCTTTCCCGGAAGCCCTAGGGCTTCGGCCCCTTCCATCCTGAGCTTCACCCTGCGGGCGACCCCCTTTCCCGTGTTGCGCACCTTAACCGAAAGGCTCACCCATTCCCGCCCTTCAAAGATGCGGTTTCCATCCTCGTCGGAGATGCCGAATTCAAGCGCCAGCCGTGGCGGGCCAGTCTCCTCGGCTGAGGGAGCCTCTCCACCGGCAACCACAACCCGCCGCCCGGCAACCCGAATCACGCTCTCCCCGGTGTGGCCGGCGGCGTCCCTGGCCACCAGCCGAACCTCAAACCCCGGATATCCCTCTGGGATCCTCACCCGATACACGAAGCTTCTCACTTCTCCCACTCCGGTTCGGAAGGAAATTCCCTCCGGGGGCTCGGAAAGCCGCTCCGTCTCAAGCACCGGCGCGCCGTTGGCGTACAACCCCTCAAGGGCAGTGTCGTCGGCCACGTAACCTTTCAGGGTAAGCATTCCCTCGGGGGAAACCTCGCGAGAGGTGATGCGGATCACCGGCGGAGAAAGGTCGGGTTTCTCCGTGGTCAGGACTCCGGCCTTAAGCCAGCCAGAAAGCCCATCCTTCCCCGCCACCTCAACCAGCACGAAGTCCCCGGCCACCTTTTTCACCCTCACCTCCGTGTAGGGCGAAAGTTCCGATACCCTTAAGGCCCCCTCCGTCGGAGCTTTAAGGAGCGAGGCTTCCCTTCTCACCCACGCCCGGTAAGGCCTGGTTTCCTCAATCTCCGCCACCGCTTCCTCGGGAACAAAACCCGTAAGGCCCTTTTCGTTGCGCACGAGAAGGAACCCTCCTCCGGGAAGCCGCGAGAGCACCCGCACCGTCTCCCCCTCGGAAAGCCTTCCCCGGGGCTCTCCCTCCGGGACGGCGAAAAGCTCCGCCTCCCGCAGGGCCACGGCCTCGCCCCGCTTCTCCTCCAGCCGGGCCAGGGCCGAAAGCTCCACCACGCCCTTCACCGCCGGAAGATCGAGATAAGCGAAACGCTTTCCCTCACATAAGAGATAAAGATCTTTACGAAGGACGAAGGTTCCTGCTTCAAGGACCCCAGCGGAAAACCATGCTCCGGGATAGGGCTTTACTTCTATCCGACGGGTGAGAAAGGCGTTATCCCTGCTTCGGCAAAGCTCAAAAAAACCCCCCCGAACCAGGCTTCCTCGGACCGGACGTAATACATAGCTTCGAAAAGATTCGATAGTGATAAATGTTCCGGGAGGAAGGGTAACGGATTTTCCCTCGGAAGTTTTAACCACGACCCCTTTTTTAAACGCAAGGCCCCAGGAAATCGTTTTAAAAACACGCACATACTTATCCCAGCTTCCGGTTGCGAGATACCTTCCATCTGGCGAAAACGCTATACTCAGCACAGGCCCCCCGGGTTTAAACTCCCAGACCTTGCGGAAGCCTGGGATCTCAAAAACACGCACATACTTATCCCAGCTTCCGGTTGCGAGATACCTTCCATCTGGCGAAAACGCTATACTCCACACCTCCCCCCCGGGTTTAAACTCCCAGACCTTGCGGAAGCCTGGGATCTCAAAAACACGCACATACTTATCCCAGCTTCCGGTTGCGAGATACCTTCCATCTGGCGAAAACGCTATACTCACCCTATATATCCAATATATAAG
>WGAR01000124.1 GCA_015494725.1 Thermodesulfobacteriaceae bacterium
CCCCAGGCCATGCCCCCGGATTCCTCGTTAAGCATCCACATGAGACGCCGAATCACAACGCGGGCAGCCTCGAGATCCTCCTCGGCAATACGGGCCACCGTGGGACCCAGGGAAAGTATGGCTCGCCAGCGCACCACCTCCTCACGGTGACAGAAGGCCCCGATGAGGGGACTGACGAGCTTTCGCGGCGGAAAACGCCTCAAGGTCTCAAGGAGCCGCGGGAGGTCCGGGGCCGAAGAAAGGACCTCCCAGACCTCCCGCCGAAAATCCCTTACCCTAGACACCGCAGGCCTCTTTTACTTTGCGGGCAAGAAGCCGCCCCAGTTCCTCGCACTTTGCAAGATCCTCTTTCGTGGGACGATACTTCACCTTGAAGCCCTCATGCACCAGCTCGGTCTTGGTCTCCTCAAAGATCTTGTTCAGATGCTTTACCGCCTCTCCGCTCCAGCCGTAAGAACCGAAGGCCAACCCCAGCTTCTTGCGAGGACGAAGCCCCTTCATGTAGGTGGTAAAACCGGCCACCGTGGGAAGGAGCCCGTTGTTAAGGGTGGGAGAGCCGAAGGCAATACCCTTCGCCTCCAGCACCTCGGCCATAAGTTCGGTCTCGTCCGAGACCGAAAGCTTGAAGAGTTCCGCCTCCACCCCCTCCTTCACCGCTCCCTCATAAACGGCCCAGGCCATCATCTCCGTGCTCGCCCACATGGTGTCGTAAATCACCAGCACCCGGGGCTTGGCCTCATAACGACTCCACCGGTCGTAGGCCTCGACGATCTCCTTCACATGCCTGCGCCAGATCACCCCGTGGTCCGGGCAGATCATCTCGATCTCAAGGCCCAGGTCCTTAATGGCCTTGAGCACCTTCTGGACCTGGGGCGAGAAGGGAAGCACGATGTTGGCGTAGTACTTGGCCACCTCCTGAAAGAGCTCACAGAAGTTGGCCTCGTCGTCAAAACGGGTGCTGGTGGCATAGTGTTCCCCGAAGGCATCCTGCGAGATGAGAATTTTATCCTCCGGGATGTAGGAGACCATGCTGTCCGGCCAGTGGACCATGGGGGTCTCGATAAATTTTATGGTTCGGGTCCCGGTCTTTAGCTCATCCCCGGTCTTAACCTCCACAAAGGGCCAGTCCTCCCGGTGGAAGTAGCCGATCATCCCCAGACGGGCGTTCCGGGTGCAGAAGATCTTTTCTGGTTTTACGGCCTCCACCACCCGGGCGATGGACCCGCCGTGGTCGGGCTCGATGTGGTTGATCACCAGATAGTCGATCTTCTGCGGATCCCCGATCACCTCCCGGATATGAGTCATCAGGGTCTCAAAGAAACCGGCTTTTACCGTATCAAAGAGCACCGTCTTTTCCGAATCCACCAGAAGATAGGCATTATAGGTGCTTCCCCGATGGGTGGTGTAACCGTGAAAATCGCGCACGTTCCAGTCCACCGCCCCCACCCAGTAAAATCCATCTTTGATTTTCACCGCTCCCATAACTATCCCTCCTTTTTAAAGAAATTCAGATTCCGTTTTCTTTGATCACTCCTCGTAGGGGGAAAATTCGCTCTTGGCTGCTCCGCAGACCGGACAGGTCCAGTCCTCGGGAAGATCCTCGAAGGCCGTTCCCGGAGATATATTTCGGTCCGGATCCCCCTGAGCCGGATCGTAAATATAGCCGCAAACATTACATTGATATTTTTTCATTATCTTCCCCCCTTAACCTAAATTTTTTAATCTGTGGATGAAGCCCAAAGTCCATGGAGGTTACAGTATTCCCGGGCGGTGACCCTCTCGGCCTCTACGGCAAAAAAGGCCTCCGGGGCCTCACCGGGCTTGAGGAACTGGATATAGGACTTTCCCTCGGCCTGAAGCTCGATCCACTGAATATAGTGTTTCTCTTCCATGGGATGGGGAACGCTTCCCACCCTCACCTTGTAGCCCCCTTCCACCTTTTCGATCACCGGAACATGCTTTTCCACCGCCGCATCCGTAGTTCCGGGTTCGAGTTTTTCCATGGGTTTTCCGCAACAAACCAGCTCGCCGCGACCGGCGTTAAGCACCAAGACTATGTTTCCACATACATTGCACCTATAAATCCCCAACCTCTCGGCCATCTTAAAACCTCCTTTTGTGGATTTACTATATCAGATATAGTAACTTTTAAACTGGATTTGTCAAGTCCAGATTCAAGAAAGGCTCCGATAGAGTTCTTCCAGCTCCCGGCGCACCTCGGCCAGTATTTCCCTGCAGGGGACCTCTCCGGAATCGTCGCCGCTCAGAACCTTCCTGGCCCCGGAAATGGTATATCCCTTCTCGTATAGAAGATGTTTTATCCGGCGCAGCAACTTTATCTCCTTGGAACCGTAAAAACGACGACCGGCTATGCGACGGGGCCTTAATTGCGGAAATTCCTTCTCCCAGTAACGAATTACATGGGGCTCCACCCCGAGAAGCTCGGAAACCTCGCTGATGGTGTGATAACGGACTCCCTCATTCCTGGGCATGTAAAAGGGCCTTGAGCGTAGGGGCCGGACGGAAGAGCACCTTCCGTGCCCCGGGGATAATAATACTCTCCCCGGTCCTGGGATTGACCCCCCGACGGGGTTTGCGTCGATGCACCCGAAAAACCCCGAAATGATGTATCTTTACCTCCTCTCCCCGCTCAAGTGCGATCTTGATCTCCTCCAGAAGCACATCCACAAAACGATACATACTGCGTTCCGAAAAACCAAACCTTTCGTGGAGCCTCCGGGCCAGATCCCGCTTGGTGACCGTCTTCCTTCCCTTCATCTTTTACCTCGGACGGGCCCTGAAATGGGCCATAATCCTCTCGGAGACCTCCTCCTGAATCCGGTTTACCTCCTCGTCCTTAAGGGTGCGCTCGGGAGAACGATAGAGAAAACGCAGGGTGAGACTCTTTTCTCCTTTGGGAATGGGCTCGCCCCGATATACATCCACCACCTCCACCCTCTCCAGATAAGGAATATCCAGATTCCGGATAAATTGCAAGATCTCTCCGGCTGCCAGCGAATTGGAAATAATGAGGGTAAGATCCCGTGAGGTAGCCGGATAACGGGGCAATTTCCGATAGAGTTTGGGTTTTTCCGGAAGATCCAGCAAGGCCGAAAGATCAATCTCCGCCACCCATACCGGATCGGGAAGCTCGAAGCGGGCCCGAACATAACCCTTGAGCGCCCCGGCCCAGCCCACCCGACGCCCGGAAGCCACAAGAGAAAAAGACCATCCTCCCTTAAGGAAAACCTCCTCCGAACCCGGACGGATTGCTAGCCCCTCCAGATTCCATTCCGCCAAAAGTCTTTCCAGAATTCCCTTGAGATCGTAAACATCCGCCGGAGGAACCTTCTCCGCCCAGAACCCCGGACGGGCCGAACCGAAGATCAGGAACCCCAGATGGAGTCTTTCCTCGGGAAGGTCTTCCTTCCCGGGGAAAAAGACCCGCCCCAATTCAAAAATCTTCAACCGGGAGACCTCCCGAAAATAATTGAAACGAGCTGTGTCCAGCAGCCCCGGAAGTAGAGTGGTGCGCATCACAGACTGCGCTTCCGAGAGGGGATTGGAGAGACGAAGTGCCGCAAGACGGCGATCCCCGGAAGGAAGCTCCAGAGCGGAAAGATGGTCCGGAGAAATAAAACTGTAGGTTATGATCTCGTAAAATCCCAGAGCTTCCAGCACCCTCCGGGTCCGGGCCAGCAAACGGTCCTCCCTTTCCGGTGGACGGGCCGAAAGTTCCCCCACCGGAAGGGCCACCGGCAGACGATCGTACCCGTAAATACGGGCTATCTCTTCGATGAGGTCCTCCTCCAGGCCGAGATCATGCCGGTAAGAAGGAGGTTGGAAATCCAGGCCCCCTTCTTTCAACTCCACCCGACCGCCCAGACGGCCAAGCATTTCCGCGGTCTCCCCCGGAGGCAGATCCAAGCCCAGATACCCCTTCAACCGGGAAAACCGCAGCGATATCCTGGGAGGACGATGAGGACGAAGATAAAGATCCCATCGGCCCGGGACCATCTCCCCCCCGGCCGTCTCCAGGATCAAAGCCGCGGCCCGGTCCAGGGCCCGCACCACTCCCTCCGGATCTATTCCCCTTTCAAAGCGATAAGAGCTCTCCGTGGAAAGACGAAGCCTTCTCGCCGTGCGTCTTACCGAGGAGGGTTGAAACCATGCCGCCTCCAGGAACACTTCCCGGGTACCTTCCCCCACCCCACTCTCTGCACCCCCCATGATCCCGGCCAGGGCCACCGGCTGCTTCTGATCGGCGATCACCAGCATATCCGGGGTAAGCCGTCGTACCTCCCCGTCCAGAGTGCGAATCTCTTCACCCTCCCGGGCCCGGCGAACGATAATCTTCCGCCCCTCGATCTTCTCCCAGTCAAAGGCATGAAGGGGTTGACCCAGCTCCAGGAGCACATAGTTGGTTACATCCACCAGGTTGTTGAGGGGCCGCAAACCGCACATCCAGAGCCTCTTGGCCATCCAGAAAGGCGAGGGCTTTATCTCCACCCCGCGCAGGATTCGGCCGGCGTAACGCGGGCAAAGTTCCGGCTCGAGAACCTCCACCTCGGAAAGCTTGCGGATCTCTTCCCCTTCCGGAAGTTCCGGTATCTCGGGAAGCCTGAGAGAGGCCCCGGTCAAGGCCGAAACCTCCCGGGCCACCCCTAGAACGGAAAGACAGTCCCCTCGATTGGGAGTTACCGCCACCTCCAGGATTGGCTCCGAAATCCCCAGGGCCCGGTAGAAGGGTTCCCCGGGACGGGCCTCCCGGGGAAGCACCAGTATCCGATCTCGTTCCTCCGAGACCCCGGCCTCATAAGGCGAAAGGATCATGCCCCGGGAAAGCACCCCCCGGATGCGGACCTCACCGATCTTTTCCCCGGAAAAGGTCACCGCTCCCGGAAGGGCCAGGGCCACCTTCAACCCGGCCTCAAGCCCCGGAGCCCCGGAGACCACGGTGTGGAGGTCCTTCCCGTCCGAGACCTCGCAAACCCTGAGCCTTTCGGCCTCCGGGTGCGGCTCCACCCGGACAATCTCCGCTACCACCACCGGCCCCAGAGCCTCGTAGGCCTCCTCCACCCCCTCCACCTCGAGCCCTCCCAGGGTAAGGAGTTCCGCCACCTCTTCGGCCGAAAGATCCGTGGCTACCAATTCTTTGAGCCAATTATAAGGTACGCGCATCGGTTATCCCTGGCTCTTTACTACCTGAAGCTCGAAACCATCTAAAATTGCTCCAGAAAATAGAGATGATTCTCATAAAAGAGACGAATATCATCTATTCCGAAGCGGAGCATGGTTATCCGTTCCACCCCCAGCCCGAAGGCCAGCCCCCTCCACTCCTCCGGGTCGTAGCCCACGGCCTGAAATACATGGGGATGCACCATGCCGGCTCCCAGGATCTCCAGCCAGCCCGTATCTCCGCAGAGCCGACACCCCCTGCCCCGACAGATCACGCACTGGATGTCCATCTCCGCGCTGGGTTCGGTAAAGGGAAAATAACTGGGACGGAAACGCACCCGGGTCCGGGGGCCGAAAATCTCCCGGGCAAAGTAAGTAAGAAGCCCTTTAAGATGGGCAAAACTCACCTCACGATCCACCAGAAGCCCCTCCACCTGATGAAACATAGGGGTATGTCGTACATCGGAGTCACAACGATATACCTTTCCCGGGGCGATGATCCGTAATGGGGGTTGACGAGAGAGCATGGTTCGAATCTGGATGGGAGAGGTGTGCGTGCGCAGGAGCAGTCCGTTCTCCAGATAAAAGGTGTCCTGCATATCCCGGGCCGGATGGTCCGGCGGGATGTTCAGGGCCTCAAAATTATAATAATCGGTCTCCACCTCCGGCCCGCGGGCGATATCGAACCCCAGGCGCAGAAATATTTCGCAGATCTCCTGGAGGATCTGGGTTACAGGGTGAAGCTTGCCCAGCTCGTAGGGACGCCCCGGAAGGGTGAGATCCACCCCCGGGGCCTGATCCTCCGCAGCCCTGAGAAGCTCCTCCCGACGACGCCGGATCAGATCCTCGAGCTCGTTCTTGAGCTCGTTAGCTCGCCGGCCGATAACTCTGCGGGCCTCGGGAGGAAGATCCTTAATCCCCTTTACGACCGCGGTGACCAGCCCCTTCCTGCCGAGGTATCTGACCCGAACCTCTTCCAGCGCCCTGAGATCCCGGACTTCCTCCAGCTCCTTAAGGGCCCGGGATCTTAATTCCTCCAGTTCCTTCTCGGTCATAAATATTTCTACTGCCAGGCCTGTTTGGCCTTCTCCACCAGCTTGGCAAAAACCTCGGGTTCGGTCACGGCCAGGTTGGCCAGGATCTTGCGGTCCAGAGCGATGCCAGCCTTCTTAAGCCCTCCCATAAAACGGCTATAATTCAACCCGTGCAGCCTGGCCGCGGCATTAATCCGCACCTGCCAGAGCCGCCGAAAATCCCGCTTTTTCTGTTTCCTGTCCCGATAGGAATAGACCAGGGCTCGCTCCACCGTCTCTCTCACCCGCCGGAAACAATTCTTCCTCTGACCCCAGTAACCCTTGGCCAGCTTGATCCACTTCTTATGCCTTCTCCGGGTCTTAAAACCACCTTTGGCACGGGGCATGTCTATCTACCTCCCTTCCCTAAAACTTGTACGGAATCAGACGCTTTACATGCTGCACATAACCACCCTCAAGGACCTTATCGTGCCGCAGGGTGCGTTTCCGTTTGGCACTCTTTTTCCGATTGAGGTGGCTTCTTCCGGCCCGAAAATGAACAATCTTCCCCTTCCCGGTGACCTTAAAGCGTTTGGCCGCCGAACGATTGGTCTTCATCTTATTTTTCTTACCCATGGAAGATACCCCTTCCCGTTTATTTTTTCAGCGGAGCCAGGATCATGATCATCTGCCGCCCCTCCATCCGTGGGGCCATCTCCACCTGGCCCAAATCCTTAACCGCATCCTGGATTTTTTGCAAGACCTTCTGCGCCAGCTCCGGATGTACGATCTCACGCCCGCGGAAAAAGACCCGAATCTTGACCTTGTTTCGATCCTCGAGAAACCGCCGGATATGCTTGATCTTGGTCTGAAGATCGTGTTCCTCGGTCTTGGGACGGACCTTGATCTCCTTGATCTCCACCTGAGCCTGACGCTTTCGGGCCTCCTTGGCCTTTTTGGCCTCCTGGTAGAGGAACTGCCCGTAATCCATGATCTTACAGACCGGAGGGCGGGCCTGCGGAGCTACCTCCACCAGATCCAGACCGTATTCCTCGGCCTTGGCCAGGGCCTCTCGCAGAGGAACAATTCCGATCTGTTTCCCGTCCGGCCCTATAAGCCGTACCTCCCGGGCCCGAATCTTTTCGTTTACCCGATACTTACGCTTGTCAATGCTGCCCAAAAATCCCTCCTAGACGATTTTTTCGCGGATCTCCCGAAGGATTTTCTCCCGGAATTCCTCCGGGGCGAAGGTAAGATTCTCTCCCCCGCGGGTGCGCACCGTAAGCCGTCTCTCCTCCACCTCCCTGTCTCCCACAATCACCATGTAGGGAATCTTCTTGACCTGGGCCTCCCGGATCTTATAGCTCAGACGCTCCCCGCGGGCATCCAGCTCCACCCGAATGCCGGAGCCCCTGAGGAAATCATACATCTCGCGTGCGAAGGGTTCGTGTCGATCGGCCACGGTGAGCACCACCACCTGCACCGGAGCCAGCCACACCGGAAAGGCCCCGGCATAATGCTCAATGAGCACCCCGAAGAACCTCTCCAGCGACCCCAGAAGGGCCCGGTGGATCATGATGGGCCGATAGGGACGGTTATCCGGGCCCATGTAGGTAAGGTCAAAACGTTCGGGAATGTTGAAATCCACCTGAATGGTGGAACACTGCCAGAATCGACCCAGGACATCCCGAATCTTGAGATCGATCTTGGGGCCGTAGAAAACCCCCTCCCCGGGATCAATCTCGTATGGAAGCCCCTTCTTTTCCAGGGCCGCCGCCAGAGCCCCCTCGGCCTTCTCCCAGATCTCTTCGGTGCCAACGTATTTCTCCGGACGGGTGGAAAGATAGATCTGATATTCTCTGAATCCGAAGACCGAAAGAAAATACACTACCAGATCCAGGACCTTAAAGATCTCCTCCTCCAGCTGATCCTCCCGGCAAAAGATATGGGCATCGTCCTGGGTGAACCCCCGCACCCGAAGAAGCCCGTGGAGCACCCCGCTTCGCTCGTACCGATAGACCGTGCCCAGCTCACAGTAACGAAGGGGAAATTCCCGGTAACTGCGTTTTTTGCTTTTGTAGATAAGAATATGGAAGGGACAATTCATGGGCTTTAATTGATAGGCCCTCTCATCGATCTCCATGGGGGCGAACATGTTTTCGGCGTAAAAATCCAGATGGCCGGAGACCTTCCAGAGATCCCGCAGGGCAATGTGAGGGGTATAGACCAGCTGATAACCACGCTTCAGGTGTTCCTCCCGCCAGAAGTCTTCTATTTCCTTGCGCACTATGGCTCCCTTGGGATGCCAGAGGATGAGTCCGGGGCCTACCTCTTCTTCAATGCTGAAAAGCTCCAGTTCGCGCCCCAGCCGCCGATGATCCCGGCGCTTGGCCTCTTCGAGCCTTTCCAGATAGGCCCGAAGTTCTTCCTTATCAAAAAAGGCCGTGCCGTAAATGCGTTGTAGTTGTGGATTTCGCTCGTCACCCCGCCAGTAGGCTCCGGCCACGGAAAGGAGCTTGAAGGCCTTGATGAGCCCGGTGTGCGGAAGATGCGGCCCCCGACAGAGATCCACGAAGTCGTCCTGGCGATAAATACTCACCCTCTCTTCCGGAATCTCCCGGATAAGTTCGAGTTTATAAGTTTCCCTTCGTTCGGTAAAGATTCTTTCCGCCTCTGGTTTGGAAATTTCCTCACGCTCCAGGGGAATGCGCCTTTTTATGATCTCTTTCATGCGCTTTTCGATTCGGGCCAGATCTTCCTCGGTGAAGGGTTCGGACACGTCGAAGTCGTAATAAAACCCCTCTTCCGTGGCCGGACCGATCCCCAGACGGGCCTCGGGGAAAAGCTCCTTTACCGCCTGCGCCAGCACATGAGCCGCGGTATGTCTCAGAATGGGAAGGGCCTCCGGGGTGCCCGGAAAGATCGGCTCCACCCTTCCCCCGCGGGTGAGAGGGGTTTGCAGATCCACTATCTCTTCCTCGATCCGAAAACCCAGGGGATGAGGGTTCCCCAACCCCAAAAGTTCGATCAGGGCGGAGGCCCGCACCCCGGCCTCCACCTCCACCTCGCGTTCGTTATATATAAGCTTAAGGCTCTTCACTTCCTTTCCCCAAAACAAAAAGTAAGGCCTCTTGGGGAAACCACCCCGAAGAGGCCTTATCGGCGATGGTAGGCGCGGGCGGGATCGAACCGCCGACCTCTTGCGCGTCAAGCAAGCGCTCTCCCACTGAGCTACGCGCCTTCCTTGATCATTTTAGAATTTTTAGCAATTTTCGCTCCTGTTGTCAACCGCCCGAGTCGCTTCCGGCCTGCTCTCCTCCATCCTTAGCACCACTTAGAAACCAAGAAATAAAACAGATCCTTAAACCGAGAAAGCTTTGCGGATTATATAATCTTGCGCGTGATCTCAAGCAGACGGTCGGCCCGAAGGGCCTCGGGGGTAAAGTAACGGGCGGAAAGAAGACGGGCCAGTTTCCGGGCCATCTCCAGCCTCACCGCCCCGGTTTCGGTGTCCACCACCACAAACTCCACTTCCGGAAAATCCAGGGCCAGTTTCCGGGCCAGAAGCTCCACCTCCTCCCGGGGTGGCCTCCCGGTAAGACTCACGTTGCCCCGCCCATCGGTGATGAGAATGACCGAGGTAAGGTTATGCGGGTTCCTTCGGCGCTCGAGGGAAAGCAAATGGTGAAGTTTCCTCAGGGCTGCGGGAAGGGGAGTGGAACCTCCCACCGGAAGATCGGAAAGGATTCGTGCTGCTCGATCCACCGAATTAGTGGGAGGGAGAACCAGCCGGGCCTTCTCGCCCCGGAAGACCAGCAGAGAAACTCTGTCGCGCTTCTGATAGGCGGAAAGGAGAAGGCTCAGGATGGCCCCCTTGGTTTCCCGCATCCGGGCCTCGGCAGCCATGGAACCCGAACCATCCACACAAAAAAGAATAAGACGCGAACCCTTTACCAGCTTAAGCCTGGCCCGGAGATCCTCCTTCCGAACCACCAGTCGGTCCGCCGCATCTCCCCGCAACCTTCGTTTGAAAAGGGCCGAAAGAAAAGTGGGAATGAGGGCGATTTCTCCTTCCCCCTGGTAAGGAACCGCTCGCACAAAATGCCCCCTTCCCGCAAGGGAAAAACCCCTGGTGCGTCGGCCGAAGATCCGGATCTCCCGGGGTCTGGTGGGGGAAAGGGAAAATTCCCGCACCGGAAAGACCTCTCCCACGGGAAAGACTTTGTCCTCGCCCTCTTCGGGCCTTACCTCCTCAGGTTCGGCCCCTTTGGGATCGGCCGGAGCGTCCTCTTCTTTATCTTGCCCCTCGCTCGGCGCTTCGGGAGAACGACCTCCGGAGGCCTCCTTTCCCCGGGGGGAGGAATTTTCTTCAGGAGACTTATGGTCTTTCCTGGTTTCTTCCCCGGGCTTACTTTCGGGCCGGGGTCTTTTCCTCTCCCTTTCCCGTCTGCGGTGGGCAAGAACCAGTTCGGCCACGGATTCCACGTCCTCGGAGGTGGCCTCGGAACGGCCTTTTAGGGCCGCATGGGCCCGAACGGCTTCCAAAAGAAAGATCTCCGCCCGGTGGCCGGCCGCAGCGGCCTCAAGGGCCAGCCGGGCTATGAGGGCCCGCAGATAGCCGGAAATCCGGACCTCAGGAAGCAACCTCCGGGCCTTTAAGATCTCCTCCCGGAGTCTCCCTTCCTCCTCCACAAAGGTCTCCTCAAAACCCCCGGGATCCATCTCCCAGAGGAGGCGTCGTCTCAGGATCTCCACCCGCAGGCCCGGGTCCTTTTCGGCGGAGACCTCCACATAAAGACCGAACCGATCAAGGAGCTGCGGGGAGATGGGGCCCTCCTCGGGATTCATGGAACCGATAAGGAGGAATCGCCCGGACTCCGCGGCGGAAAGAAGGAGGGAAACCAGGTGGGGAGCGAGAAGATTGATCTCATCCACATAAAGCACCCCACCCTCGGCCTGAGACAGAAGACCGGGGACCAGGACCTTTCGCCCGTGTTTTAAGGCCTCCTCCAGAGAGAGGTGACCGGTCAATCGTTCCTCGGTTACCGAGAGGGGAAGGTTCACAAAAGGGCCTTCCAGAAGACGAGCCAGGGCCCGGGCGGCGGTGGACTTGCCTGTGCCCTTTTCCCCGGAAAGGAGCACCCCGGAAAGCCGCGGGTTTACAGCGCAGAGCATGAGGGCAAGCTTCATCCTCTCCTGCCCCACAATGGCCGAAAGGGGATAAAGCCTTTTTGTCATTTCCCTATCTCTCCGATTTCTCTGCGGAGATCCTCCATCCTCGCCTGCCATTCCGCCACCTCATCCACCGAATACATATCCACAGCCCCGCCCTGGAAGCCGCCTCCGGTCTCTCCCATCGTATCCTCGAGTCGCCCCTCAAGCTCAAGATAGACATCCCTTAATTTTTCCAGCAAACCGGCCTCCGGCCTCCATAGCCCCCTCTTTTCGGCCTCAAGCAATCTGCGGGCGATTTCCTCCAGGGCATAAGGGTTGTGTTGCATGAAGAAATCCCTATTTTCCTGGTCAAGCACAAATTTACGGGTAATTTCGTCAAAGATCCAGTGGTCAACCTCGCCGGTGGTGGCCTGCCAGCCGAATAGGCGCCCGATGCGTTTGGAGATCTCCGCCGCTCCCTTGTAGCCGTGTTGTTTCATACCCTCTATCCAGCGTGGATTCAAAAGTTTAGCCCTGGCCACCCGCCGGATTTCATCAGCCAGGTCGCCAACCGCAACCGCTGCCCTCTCCCTGGTATCACCGTAATAGGCCTTTACCTTTTTCCCGGAGAGTTCCCTTGCGGCCACCGTAAGCCCGCCGTGGGTGCCGAAGTAACAGCAGCAACCGAATAGATCGTATTCATCGGTGAAGGTATTGTTAAAGGTTGCCTCCACCGTGCGCAGGCCCTCGGCCAGTTCCCGGTGGGCCTTCTCTCCGAAGACCCCCTTTCCGTAAGCGTAGCCGTTCCAGTACAGGAAGACCTCGGCGAGATCCTTTTCGGTCTTCCAGGCCGAGGCATAAACCGCAAGGTTCACCCCGGACTGATAAGTACCCGGAGGTGAGGCAAAGATCCGGAAGGTGGCCCGGCGCAGGGCATCCTTTTTGCCTTTCAGTTTTTCAAGCCGTTCCAGGGTGTGCTTGCGCACGAAATTCATCTCCGGCGGTTCGGGAAGCTCCGCCACCCGACACACGGCTTCATCCACCAGCGCTAGACACTGTGGAAAATTGTCCCGGGTAATTCCCGAAACCCTGATGGTAACGTCTATGCGAGGACGTCCCAGTTCGCGCAGCGGAATAACTTCAAACCCTTTCACCCGACCGTTGGAAAGCCATACCGGTCTTACCCCCAGCAGGTAAAGGATCTGGCTCATGACCTCCCCTTCACTCCACATAATGTCCGTGCACATCCAGTAAAAAGCTACGTTTTCGGGGAGCCGGCCTTCGTCTTTTCGAAACTTTTCAAGCAGGGCCTCGGCAAGCTTGACCCCCACGGCATAGGCCACTTTAGTGGGTACCCTTTCCGGATCCAGGGAATAAAAGTTTCTTCCGGTGGGAAGGATGTCGTCCCGACCGCGGGTTATAAGCCCCGAGGGACCGGGAGAAATGTAACCTCCGGAGAGCCCACAAAGCAAAGCTCCCATCTCGTCTGAGGCCTCGAGGCGGTGCTTTAGATCCTTTATCCGGAAGATAAGCTTTTGCAGCTCTTCCCCGGGGACCCTCTCGCAAGCCTCCTTTCCGCAGAGACGAACCAGGACCTCCCGAGGTTCTTTCTCCTCCAGGACCCCCCGGATGAACTCTTCAGCCAGTCTTTCCACCCGTTCAAGGAGCCGGCCCCGGGCGGGATCCTTAAGAAGATCCTCCAGGCGAAATCCCAGGGCCCGGGCTATCACTCGCCGAAGATCCGAAGGTTCTCCGGAATCGTAGCGCAGCACGGCTCGCATGAAGGCAACCTGTTTTTCACCCCGGGGGATCTCCCCAAAAATATGCATACCCCTGGGCACCTGAGTGGTTCGAAGCCGGGTCAGGGCCTCATGAAGACGACGAATAAACTCCTCGGGGGCGTCTTCCTCGGGGGGTTTGACCTCCTCCAGACCGGTTTTACGGGCCAGGTCAACCAGACGGTGAAGTATCTCGTGGGCCCGCGCCGGACTTCCGCGAACCGCCTTTTCGTATTCCTCAAGGAGGTGATCCAGTTCAAAATAATCTTCGTAGAGCCCTCCGGCCTCAAGTACCGTTTGCAGATGATCCACCAGAACGGCATAGCTTCGACGTTTGGCGATGGTGCCCTCCGGAGGATTGTCGGAATTGTAGATATAAAGATGGGGCCGCTCATGAAGGGAGAGATCCGGG
>WGAR01000125.1 GCA_015494725.1 Thermodesulfobacteriaceae bacterium
AAGGCCGCGGAGAGAGTGGGGCAGGGGGATCTGGACGTCTCCGTACCGGAGACCGGGACCTGCGAACTACAGCGCATGGCCCAGGCCCTCAACCGGATCATGGCTGCCCTGGGGCGTTACGTGCTTCACATGCAGAATTATTCCGGAACCCTGCGGGAGATCTCCGGCGAGCTGGACCGCAGGGCGGATAACCTCCGGGAAGGAAGCGGGGCCATCGAGGAGCATACCCGCCACATCAGGGAACTTTCCCGCAGTGCCTCCCAGGAAATCCAGAATATTTCCGAGGCGGTGGAACAGTTCGCCCAGGCCATTCAGGAGGTGGTCCACGGGGTGAACGAGACCTCCCGCGGCATCGAGGAGGTGCGCCATAAGGTACGGTTTGCCACGGAGCGCATCACCCAGCTGGTGGATAGCTCGCGCAGGATCGGAGAGATGGTCCAGATCATCGATCACATTGCCAACCAGACCAATCTTCTGGCGCTGAATGCCACCATCGAGGCGGCCCGGGCCGGGGAGGCCGGGAAGGGGTTCGCCGTGGTGGCCAACGAGGTCAAGGAACTGGCCCGTCAGACCACCGAGGCCACGGAAACCATCCGGGAAACGGTGGAGGTGATCCAGAAAGAGGTGGACAGTGCGGTGAAATCCATCGAAGAGGTGGAGGGGATCGTGGCCGGGGTAAGCGAACAGGCCACCCAGATGGCCGGGGCCGCCGAGGAACAATCCGCGGTCCTGGGAAATATCCAGGAAAGTGTTTCCAAGGGTGCGGAAAAGGTCCAGAAGGTGGATGCCGCGGTGGAGGAGGCCCAGCGTACGGTGGCCGATTTTCTGAAGATGGCCTCGGCCCTGGGGGATACCGCGAACGAGCTTTCCCGTATAGCCGAGGAGATCTATACCTTCAGTTCCAGATTCCGGGTTTCCGAGGAGGGCATTCGGGCCCTGGAAAAGAAGGTCCAGGAGGAATAATCAAGGAGGGGTTTAGGTAACTTCAGGGGGAAAGATCTTGCCGGGATTGAGGAGGCCCTTGGGGTCGAAGAGCCGTTTGAGTTGACGCATAAGCTCCAGGGCCTCCGGGGCAATTTCTGCGGGAAGGAAGGCCTTTTTGGTGAGGCCCACACCGTGTTCTCCGGAGAGGGTTCCGGAGAGTTCCAGCACCAGCTTGAGGATCTCCCGGCGGAGTTCCCGGGCCCGGGGTTCCTGGGAGGGGTGGAAAAGGAGGTTGAGGTGAAGGTTTCCGTCCCCGGCGTGTCCGAAGGCGGCTAAAGGGAGGTCTTTAGCGCGGGAGAGCTGGCGTGCCCGGTGAAGAAAGGTGGCCAGCCGGGAGCGAGGCAGAACCACGTCGTCGGCAAACCGCCGGGAACCCAGTTTTTTGAGGGCCGGGGATATGCTCCGGCGCAATTCCCAGAGGTTTTCGGCCTGCGGGCCCCGGGCTTCCTTTAGGAAAAGGGCCCGAGAGCGCAATAGATCGACGGCCCGGCTGATTTCTTCCTTTACCGCGGATTCCGCCCCGTCGAATTCGAAAAGGAGGAGTCCGCGTATCTCCCGGGGTTCGAACTCCACGGCCCGCAGGGTAACCCGGTCCATGAATTCTGCTGCCGCCGGTAACAACCCGGCGGAGAGCACCTCCTGCATGGCCTCAAGGGCCGCGGTTTCGGAGGAAAACCCCGCCGCCAGGGTGGCCCGGGCCGGGGGTAAGGGCAGGACCTTAAGGGTGATGCGGGTGAAGACCGCGAGAGTCCCCTCCGAACCCACCAGGAGCCGGGTGAGATCGTAGCCCATGACCCCTTTGAGGGTCCGGGTTCCCAGGGAAAGGACCCTTCCTCCGGGGAGGACCGCCTCCAGGGCCAGGACATAGTCCCGGGTGACTCCGTACTTAAGCCCCCGGGGGCCACCAGCACAGGTGGCCACGTTCCCCCCCACGGTGGAGAAACGGAAGCTGGCCGGATCCGGGGGATAGAAGAGTCCCCGTTGAGCCAGGGCCTCCTTAAGACGGGCGTTCACCACCCCGGGTTCCACCACGGCCACCAGATCCTGGGGATGGATTTCCAGGATCCGGTTCATCCGGGTAAAGGAGAGCACCAGGCCGCCTTCGGTTGCCAGAGGGGCTCCGGTGGTGGCGGTTCCGGCTCCCCGCGGGATCACCGGGAACTCTTCTTCGTAAGACAGAGCCAGAATACGGGAGACCTCCTCGGTGGTCTCCGGCAGGGCCACCGCCTCCGGGACCAGGGTCAGTCCGGAGGCGTCGTAGGCATAGGCCAGACGATCGGCCTCGCTTTCAAGAAGACGTTTCCCCAGCAGTTTCTTCAGGGCCGCTCGGGCCTTCGGGGAGATTCTTTTCAAGGTCCAGACGCTCCGCCAGCTCTCTTTCCAGGTATTCTATCTGGTAACGGAAACGGTCTGAAGAGGCCATCTTTTTCTCTACGCTCCTTATGGCATGAAGCACGGTGGCGTGGTCGCGCTGGAAGCGATGGCCGATGGCCGCAAGACTGGAGTCGGTGTGTTTGCGCAGGAGAAACATGGCCACCTGGCGGGGTTCGCTGATGCGTTTCTTCCGGGACCGGGAGAGGAGTTCCTCGGGGGATACCCGGAAGTTTTTGCATACCAGTTCGATGACCAGGGAGGCCGGGTCCGGCCCCTGGGGAGGGAGGATTTCGGCCACCAGTTCCCGGGCCAGGGAGAGGTTGATTTCTTCGCGCAGGATCCCGGCCCGGGCGATGAGCCCCACCACCGCGCTTTCGATCTGTCGGATGTCTCCCCGAAGATGCCGGGCCAGGTATTCCACCACTTCTTCGGGGAAATCGCGGCCCTGTTTGCGGGCCTTACGCCGGATGATGTTTTTACGGGTTTCGTAATCCGGCGGATTGATGCGCACCACCATTCCCGCGGCCAGTCTGGAGCGCAGGGCCGGATCGAGGTGTCCCAGTTCGTGGGGGCGCTGGGTGGAGGTGAAGACCACGGCCCGTTCCTCCTCGTAAAGATAGTCCAGGGCCAGGGCCAGTTCTCCCTGGGTGAACTCGCGGGGAGGGATCTGGTGCACCTCTTCCAGGACCAGGACGTGACAGCTGCGCCAGAGACGTTCCTTGAAGTCCTCCATCTGGCCACCTTTGAGGGCCTTGATGAGGCGTCCGGTAAAGTCCCGGGCCGTGAGATAGCAGACCCGGATGTCCCGGTTCCGGGAAAGGAGGTCGTTCCCCACGGCCTGAGAGAGATGACTTTTTCCCAGCCCGCTTCCGGCGGTAAGGTAGAGGACCTGCCCACGGGGGTTTTCCGCCAGATGGCGGCATACCCGGTAGGCCAGACGATTACAATCTCCCACCACGAATTCCTCAAAGGTAAAGCGCCGTGACAATCCCCGTCCCAGCACCCGTACCGGATCGTAAGGAAGGGAGAGCTGGGAGGGGATTTCTTCCTGGCTCAGGGCGAAGGAGAACCCGCGGAATCCGGCCTGATGGACCGCCTCTTCGAGAAATTTTCGGTAGTTTTCTTCGAGCCATTCCCGGGTAAAGTCATTGGGGACCAGGAAGACGATGCGGCCTTCTCTTATCTCCAGCTTCAGGGGCTCAAACCATACCCGGAAGGTTGCCTCCGGGAGCCGATCTTTCAGAAAACCCTTGATCTTTTCGCTTACCGAGTGGTCCATGGTCCTCCCCCGACAAGAGTTGAAACTTCAGGTTGGGCTTACATTAATAGTCCGGCTCCGGGCGGAAGGCAAAAACCAGGAAAGCCGATGGCGGAGAAAAGTTTCATTTTAGGGTTACCCCCTCATTTTCACGAAAATATCGCTGGTTATAACTTGTGATCCGGAACCACGGGTAAAGCCGTGGACAATACGTTTAGCAATTTGGACCAGGTTATAAGTATTTTTTAAATCACAAATAGAGTTTCTAACCCGGGAGGGATCGTGAGCAAGTTCTGGTTTCCGATGGATTTCTTCGTATTTTGTCTTCCCCATCTTGGGGCGGAAGGTTCGGGACTTAAGGGACGGGGCCTTTACCCTCCGGGAATTTCGTGGTTTTCTGGGAAACGGAAATGACCAAGGCCCAGTTGCGCCGGGAGCTCAAACGAAAACGAGCTGCCCTTTCCCCGGAAGAAAGGCGGCAATGGTCTCTAAGGATCTGTACCCTGGTGGAGGCCTCCCCGGTGTTCCGGCAGGCACGCACGGTGTTTCTCTTCGCCTCCTTCGGTACCGAGGTGGATACCTT
>WGAR01000126.1 GCA_015494725.1 Thermodesulfobacteriaceae bacterium
GAAGAAAGCCAGGAAAGGTAGGTCTCAAGGAGAAAGGCAAGGTCCGAGAGATAACGCCTGCGAAAATCCTCAAAGGAGGAGATGGGACGGTCGGTCTCTATGAGGTGCCAGAAGAAGTAATCGCAAAGCCCCCGGGCCTTAAGCCGCAAGAACTCCTCCAGACAATCCCCAAGCGAGGCCTCATCCCTCAGGGTGGACCACATGAGGACCGGGGTCCTTAGGGCTTCCTTTAGGGCGGCAAGGTTTTCCCGGATGCGGGGAAGGCTGGTTCCCCGGCGGAAGCGTTCGTGCTCTCCCTCGGAGCCGTCAATGGAGACCGAGACAAGCCAGAGTTCGCGCAGGAGGTCCGGGTAGCGTTTCAGGGTGCGGGAGAGAAGTTCCCCGTTGGTATAGAGCAGGAAACGTACCGGATTTCCGTTAAGGAGGGCGCGGAGCTTTCCTCTTACGGCCTCCATCTTTTCTGCGGCCAGAAGCGGCTCCCCGCCGTAGAAGGCCACCACCGCCGGACGCCCGTCTGTCTTTTGAAGGAGCGTGTAAAGGGCCCGGGCGTCCCTTTCCGGATCACACTCCCAGGAGTCGGCAAAATCCTCCCGCCTTCCGAAGGAAAGGGCGTTGATACAGCCCTCACACCGGGCCTGACACCTTCCGGTGACCGTGAGATGAAAGATGACCGGCCGCCTTTGCCCCAGAAAATCGTCGAGTTTAAGCGGCATACAACTCTAAAATGGAATAAAAATCGGAGAAAAGCAAATTTTTGACACAAATCTTTTAAAAGTAACAAAAAGTTTCCCAATGGAAATATCTTTTTGAGGATGAAAAGGGTCTTTCGCAAAGGATGTAATTCTGTTAGGAAAAAGGCATGGAGCACCTTCCGGAGCTCGACCAGGCCTATGCCCTGCTCGCAAGGGAGGGGGTTCCGCCTCATATCGTGCGACACTGCGAGAAGGTGGCCCTGGTGGGGACCTTTCTGGCCCTGGAACTCTTGCGGGTCGGGGAGCCGGTCCCGGTAAAACTCGTGGCCGTAGGAGGACTCCTTCACGATTTAACCAAGCATCATTCCATAAAGAGCGGAGAGAACCATGCCCAAAGTGCCCGGAGGAGGCTCCTTGAACTGGGTTATCCCGAGGTAGCGGAGGTGGTGGGGAACCATATCTTCCTTAAACCCGGCCCTCCGGGGGCTCCCATCCGGGCCGACGAATTGGTCTATTATGCGGACAAACGCGTGCGGCACGAGGAGATCGTAACCCTCAAGGAACGCTTCATAGATCTTCGTGAACGCTACGGAAGGCGCCCCGCATCCTGGGTGAGGATCTGGCACCTTGAGGAACTCACCAAACTCCTTGAGCGTCGCATCTTCAAACGCCTTCCCTTCGGGCCGGAGCGGGTCCTGGAATTAAATCGGGTGGAGGACATCAAGGGATGCCTTATCGCGTGGCTCTCCTCTGCGGAGGAGATTCCCCGGAAAGGGAAGTTTCTTTAAAGGGTGGGGCGGCGGTAAAAAAGGCCCTGCTTTCCCTGGGGCACGAGGTCGCGGTCTTCGATCCCCCGCGGGATCTTCCGCGTCTTGCGGAAAGGGCCGCGGAGTTTGATGCCGCCTTCCTGGTGCTCCACGGCCCGGGAGGCGAGGACGGAACCATCCAGGGATTCCTGGACTCCCTCGGGCTTCCCTATCAGGGGGCGGGCGTGCTCGGCTCGGCCCTTGCCATCCACAAGGGGCTCTCGCGTCTTCTTTATCAGGCGGCAGGACTCCCCGTGCCTCCGGGGGAGGTCTTTTCCGCAAGGGACCGGGAGGGAATCTCTGATTTTTGTGCGGCCCTGGGCTATCCGGTGGTGGTGAAGCCGGCGAGCCAGGGCTCAAGCCTGGGGCTTTCCGTAGTGAGGGAGCCGGAGGAGCTTCCTTCCGCCCTTTCCCAGGCCTTCGCTCTCGATCGGGAAGTGGTGGTGGAGAAGTTTCTTTCGGGGCGGGAGATCACCGTGGGGGTGCTCGGGGATGCGGCCCTTCCGGTGGTAGAGATCATCCCGCGGGAAAGCGACCACTTTGACTATCGCACCAAATATACGCCCGGGGCGGCGCAGGAGATCTGCCCGGCGGAGATCCCGGAGGATCTTTCCCGCAAAGCTAAGGAATACGCCCTTTCCGCCCATCAGGCCTTAAGGCTTCGTCATTACAGCCGCACGGACATGATCATCCATGAAGGGGAGATCTATCTTCTTGAGACCAACACCATCCCCGGAATGACCGAAACGAGCCTCCTTCCCCTTTCCGCCCGGGCGGCGGGGCTTTCCTTTGAGGAACTCGTGGAGCGTCTCCTCCTTATGGCCCTTGAGGGATGAACTTTTCAAGGAAGGCCCGGATCTTTTCGGCCAGGTGGTCCTTGTCCCGCTTGGTGAGGCCCTGGGTGGGGAGGGGCTCCCCCACGATGACCCTCACCCTTCCGGGACGCACGAAAAGGGAGCCCCTGGGGAGGATCTTACGGGTGCCGAGGATGGCCACCGGCACCGCCGGAACCCCGGCCTTGATGGGGATGAGGAAACCCGCGGTCTTAAAGGGAAGAAGCCTTCCGTCCGGGCTCCGGGTCCCCTCCGGAAAGACCACCACGGAGTAGCCCTCGCGCACCCGCTCCGCGCAGGCGATAAGGCTCCTTAAGCCCTCCCGGGGGTCATCCCGCTCAACCGGAATATAACCCAAGGCCGCAATCCCCCAGCCGAAAAAGGGGATCTTGAAAAGACTCTTTTTGGCCAGAAACCGGATCTCAAAGTCCTTGAGAGCCTCCTCAAGCACCGGGATGTCCATCTGGCTCTGATGGTTGGCGAAAAAGACGTAGCGTTTTCCCGGGGAAAGCCGCTCAAGCCCCTCCACGGTTATCTTCACCCCAGAGATGGCGAGGACCAGGCGGCACCAGAGCCAGGCCACCTTGTGGGAGAGGATCTTCCGGCGCTCCAAAAGGGAAATAAGGATAGCCATGGTCCCGAAAAGAGGGACGGAGACCAGGACAAAGAGGACGAGAATAAGGTTTCTTATCAGGACCATCGGTTTTACGGCTGCCCGAGGCTATGGTAAGAGATTCCTTAGGAGGGGTCAAGGGATGAGGCTTTCCGAACTTTACGAAGAGGTAGTGAAGCGTGTTTGGGAGAGAATCCGGGAATACTACGGGGAGAGGCTTTTTTCGGTGGTGCTTTTCGGATCCGTGGCCCGGGGCACCCCGCGGCCGGACTCCGACCTTGACCTTCTCATCGTGGCCGAACCCCTTCCCCGGGGACGGGTGAAACGGGTAAGGGAGTTTATCTCCGGGGTGGAGGAACCCCTTGAACCTTACCTGCGGGAGCTGGCCAAGAAAGGTATTCACCCGGAGCTTTCCCCGGTAATCAAGACCCGCGAGGAGGTCCTTTGCGGAAGTCCTCTTTTTCTGGACATGATTTATCATCGTCGCATCCTCTACGACCGGGAGGGCTTCATGGAGCGCTATCTTTCCGGGCTTGCGGAAAGGCTTAAGCGACTCGGGGCAAAAAGGATAAAGAGGGGCAACGCCTGGTACTGGGTGCTAAAGCCCGACTACCGCTATCCCGAAGTTATAGAAGTATGACCAATATTTCTCTGGCTCAAAGTTATCTCTTTAAGGCCCAAAAGAGACTCAAGGTCCTGACCGTGCTTCTTGAGGAGGTGAAAAGATGAGGGTAGTCCGAGCCGAAAGCAAGGCCGGAAGGCGTTTCCTTGAGAGGCTTTTCCACCGGAGGGGCCGGATCCCGGCGCGGGTGGAGCGTTCGGTGCGGCGGATCCTTGCCGAGGTCCGCCGGCGGGGGGACGCAGCCCTGGTGGACTACACCCGGCGCTTTGACTGTCCGGACTTTTCGGC
>WGAR01000127.1 GCA_015494725.1 Thermodesulfobacteriaceae bacterium
CCAGAGGGACCTGATAGAGTTCCTCCAGATGGTTCCGGATTTCCACGGGGTTAGCGGGATTAAGTTCTCCCAGAAGGCGTCCTTCCTTTATAAGAAGCACCCGGTCGGCAAAGCTCAGGGCCAGGTTCGGGTCGTGCAGGGTAGCCATCACCGTAAGCCCTCTTTCCCTGGTCATCTGCCGGATCAGGGTCATAATTTTTACCTGATGTTGGAGATCCAGATTCGCGGTGGGTTCATCCAGGAGAAGTATCCGGGCTTCTTGAAGGAGGGCCCGGGCCAGAAGCACACGCTGACGCTCGCCACCGGAAAGCTCCGTCACCCGCCGACCCTCGAACGACTCAAGGCCCAGTTTTTGAAGTATTTCCCGGGCCCGAATCCGGTCTCTTTTCCCTGGAGAGGAGAAGAAACCCAGATAAGGGGTGCGCCCCAGGAGGACAAATTCTAATACGGTATAGGGAAAAACCGGTTGATAGGACTGGGGAATATAGGCCAGAAGACGGGCTTTCTCGCGAAGGGAAAACGTAGCCAGGGAGCGCCCGGCAAACCGAATCTCACCCCGGGGGGGAGAACAGGAACCCAGAATACATCGAAGGAGAGTGGTCTTACCGGCTCCGTTGGGTCCGAGGAGAACCACCAACTCGCCCTTGCGAAGAGCTAGACTTACCTCCCGCAGGATTTTCCCGTAGGAGAGATGGCATATCTCAAGCATATCCGGTGCCTCCCAAACGTTCCCTGTGGAGGAGATAGACAAAAAAGGGAATCCCCACCAGAGAAGTGATAATTCCCACCGGCAGATCAAAGGAAGTGAGGGTGCGAGCCAGGGAATCGGAGATCACCAGAAGCACCGCTCCGGTCCACATGGAAAGGGGGATTAATCGTCGATGATCCGGACCGGACCAAAGTCTCACCAGATGGGGTACCATTAATCCCACCCAACCCACGATACCGGCAGCGGCTACCCCGGCTCCCACCGTAAGGGCGGCAAGGGCCATAATCAGAGCCCTTTCCTCCTCCACCGCCACCCCCAGACTCCGGGCCTCATCCTCGGAAAGGGAAAGAAGATTGAGGCGAAATCTCAAAATATAGAGGCCTAAGAGACCGATAACTATGGGCCCAAGGGTTCTTCGCACCGCCTCCCAGTTGCTCAGGGCGAAACTTCCCATCATCCAGGTCACGATCTCCGCCATCCGATGGGGATCCACCAGGAATTTGATCAGGGAAACCAGGGCCATAAGGCCGGCGGAGACGATGACCCCGGAAAGAATGAGACTCAGACGGGAGACCTCTCCAGAAAGTCGAGCCACCCCGTAAGTTAGAACGGCAGCCAGATAAGAAAAGAAGAAAGCGGCCAGAGGGATGGGCACCCGGGGGAACCAGGCCACCGCCACCGCACACCCCAGCGCCCCTCCGGCCGAAAGCCCCAGAAGATAGGGATCCACCAGAGGATTCCGAAAAATGGCCTGAAGAGCCGCTCCGGAGGAGGCCAGGGCCGCCCCCACCAGCCCGGCCAGAATCACGCGCGGCAGGCGAATTTCCCAGATAATATTCACCAGAGCCGGACTGACCCCGGCCTTCGTTCCCTGTAGCCTCCCCTCAAGGATGCGGAGAGGGAGGAAGGGTTCAAAGCCAGCCGGCCCCACACAAAGAGAAAGATACAAAATCAACACCCCTCCCAGCACTATGATCCAGACCCCGACCTTAGAGGGCATGGGCCTCAAATTCTCCGACCAGGGCTGAAAAAGAAAGCCCGCGAAATCTTTCGGGATAGAGCTTCATCGCCGCCCATAGGGTTAAAAGAGCCACCCTGGGAGACCAGGTGGACCAGGCCGGGGCCTTATAAACGGCCCTGTGTTTTACGGCGGTCACCACGGCTAGCCTTCGATCCCGCAAGACCTCTTTCGGACCAAAGGGAGCGTTTCCCCAGATGAAAATGACCTCCGGGTCCCAAAGGACGATCCTTTCGGGAGAGACCCTGGGATAGGGATGATCCAAGGTTTCGGCACAATTTTTTCCGCCGGAAAGACGCAGCAGATCCGCCACCACTCCTTGTCCCCCGGCTACCTGACAATGACATCGATCTCCCCAGAGCCAGAGGACCCGCTTCCTGTGCTTAAGACCCTGAAGGCGATCCTGAATCAGAGAAAAGACTTCCTCCATGGCCTTTTCCACCCGGTGAAGCCTTCTCTCTCGACCGAAAACTTGAGCCAGAAGTTTCATACTGCGGTAAAGATCCTTAAGGCTTTCCGGGGCAAGGGCTATTACTACGGCTCCGCTCTTTCGGGCAAAATCTTCCAGCAACTTGAGACCTTCCGGACGATAGGACCAGGTCACTATCAAATCCGGGGAAAGAACCGCTAATGCTTCCAGGTTAATCTGGGTGGCGGTGCCCACCGTGGGAATCGTTCTCAGCCATCCCGGCGGCGAGGTTTTCTTCAAAAGATCGCTATAGCGTTTGGCCCAGAGGCTGATGCCTACGGTCTGCTCCCACAGATCAAGATAGGGAATGAGCTCGTAGCCGATAAAGAAAACCGCTCTTTTTACCGGAACCCTCACTTCTACCCGACGACCGGCGGCATCCTGAATCACCAGGACTCTGGAGGCCGCGGGTCTGACCTGGAATATGGTCCAGAGGAAAAACAAAAGAAGAAATGGCCTTGGTAGCCTCATTACAGAAGACCGCTCTGGAGCCCCTGGAGGATTCGAACCAATTCCTCCCGAACCTCTTCTGAAAGGGGAAGTTTTTCTCCCCGAAGGAGGGCCGCGGTGAACTCCGGACGCACGTAAAGTTTCCCCACCACCGGCAGATTCCTCCGAAGGATCTCCTCTTCGAGGATCCCTTCGGTCTCCGGGGTTATTCGGTTAAGAACCACCCCTGCAAAACGGGCCCCGGAACCGGTAGCCAGATCCCGTATTCTTTCCGCCAGGGCCACCGCCTCCAGAGAGGGTTCCACCACCGCAAGTACTCCATCTACCGCTGTCTCCAGACCCCTTCCGAAGTGTTCCACTCCGGCTTCGGTATCCACCAGAACGATCCCTCCGGGTGAAAACTCGAGTCTTTTCAGAAATTCCCGGGCCACCACCCCCATGGGGCAGGCGCAGCCCTCCCGGGCCTGAAGGATCTTCCCTACCACCACCAGAGACAGATTCCCCCTGCGGGCCACGTATTCCCCGGGGAGGTCCTCCGGAGAAATTCTGTGTTTTTCGAAAAGACCGAGTTCCTCCCGGCCCTCTTTTCGAATTCTTTCCCGGAGTTTTTTACGTACCTCGGTTTTGCCTCCGAGAAGGTCCATGAGGGTAGGAGGTGGATTCTCAAAACCCAGCATCCGATAAAGCCCCGGATTGGACTCATCGGCATCCACCACCAATACCTCCCGGTTTTGCTCGGCCAGAAATTCGGCCAGCAGGGCAGCCACGGTGCTTTTTCCGCTTCCTCCCTTACCGCTAATTACTATCTTCATCGTGGCCTCCTTTCCTTTAGGAAATTAAGAAAAGTCGGTGGGCCGGGGCGACAAGGATTTCCGTAACCCAGTTTCTGAAAAGATAGCGATACTCCTCTGCCTCCTGAAGGGTTATGGTGTGGCGCAGGATCTTGCTCTCAAGATTTCGCAGCTTTTCGGGTGCTCGGGTAAAGGACCTCCTGGTTCGAAGAAAAAGGAGATTTTCTCCCCGGGCATTGAGAAGAGTATAGACCTCTTCATCCATATCCTCGGAAAAGGAGGGAAACCCCATCAATTGGAGGGCCCTTGCGGCACAGCCCCGGTTATAGGCACACACGGAAAAATCCCTCAGGTTCTTTTCCTGGACATAGGACCTGAACACCAGGCCGGCTCTCCAGCCTATAGCCAGATAGGGACAGAGATGACCGTGCCTCCGCACTACGGTTTCCAGGGCCG
>WGAR01000128.1 GCA_015494725.1 Thermodesulfobacteriaceae bacterium
GATCAGGGGCCGGAGTTCGGTTGCGGCCGGCCGGACTGCGGTCCCGGCTGTGACTGTGACCGTTTCCTGGAGGTCTGGAACCTGGTCTTCATGCAGTACGAAAGGGACGAATCCGGGGCGCTGAAACCTCTCCCGAAACCCTCCATCGATACCGGAATGGGACTTGAGCGTATCACCGCGGTAATGCAGGGGGTGCCCAGTAACTACGACACCGACCTTTTTGCCGGGATCATGGCCGGTATCGCCGAGCTTTCCGGCCGCAAATATCACGAAGGAGGAGAAATAACCACGGCCTTTCGGGTGATCGCCGATCACCTCCGGGCCGCGGTCTTTCTCATCGCCGACGGTGTGGTGCCTTCCAACGAAGGCCGGGGCTATGTGTTGCGGCGCATCATAAGACGGGCGGAACGCTTCGGCCGCCTCCTGGGGCTTAACGAACCTTTCCTTTATCGTCTGGTCTCCCGGGTGGTGGCGGAGTTCGGAGATTTTTATCCCGAGCTCAGGCGGGCCGAACGGGCCGCGGAAAAGATCCTGGAGATCGAGGAAAGTCGTTTCCTGGAAACCCTTTCCCGGGGACTCGAAATCCTGGAGGAGGAACTCCAACGTCTTTCGGCAGCCGGCGAACGCCGGATTCCGGGAGAGGTCATCTTCAAGCTTTACGATACTTACGGCTTTCCGCAGGATATCGTGCGGGATGTGGCTCTCTCCCGGGGGTTTGAGCTGGATCTGGAGGGGTTCGAGCGGGCCATGGCCGAGGCCCGGGAACGGAGCCGTCGGGCCTGGAAGGGTGAGCTGGCCCGGGCCCCGGAGGCCCTGAAACAACTCCTGGAAGGGGTGCCGGAAACTCCCTTTACGGGTTACGAGAGTTTTTCCACCGAGGCCGAGGTGCTGGCGCTGGTAAAGGGGGAAACCGAGGTCCCCGAGGTTTCGGCCGGGGAGGAGGCCCTGGCTGTCTTTTCCGAGACGCCTTTTTATCCCGAGGGCGGCGGCCAGGTAGCGGATACCGGACTGGTTCTGGCCCCGGGGGGTTCCGCCGAGGTGCTCGAGGCTCGACGTTTCGGTCACCTTATCCTTCACCGGATAAGGATGCGTTCAGGCCGCCTGGCTAAAGGCCAGAGGGTGAAGCTTGAGGTAACCTCCGACCGCCGGCTTTCCGTGGCCCGACATCACACCGCCACGCATCTCCTGCACGCCGCCCTGCGGAGGGTCCTGGGGGAACACGTGCGCCAGTACGGTTCCCTGGTGGCTCCGGATCGGTTGCGTTTCGATTTCACCCATTTCGAACCCCTGAGCCGGGAGGAGATCCGGGCGGTGGAGGAGCTGGTAAATCGCAAGATCCGCGAGGATCTTGCGGTGGAGGTGCGGGTCATGCCTCTGCGGGAGGCCCTTTCCCTGGGGGCCATGGCCCTTTTCGGCGAAAAATACGGCGAAAGGGTGCGCGTGGTCCGGATAGGGGATTTCTCTCTGGAACTCTGTGGAGGGACGCACGTTCGGCACACCGGCGAGATCGGGTTCTTCAAGATCCTTTCCGAGGGCAGCGTGGCCGCCGGGGTGCGCCGGGTGGAGGCGGTGGCCGGGGAGCCGGCCCTGCGCTGGGTCTTCGACCTGGAGGACCAGCACCTCCGTCTGGCCCGGGCCCTGAAATGTACCCCTCCGGACCTGGAAAAACAGGTCACCCGTCTCCTCACCCGGATCCGCGAACTGGAGGAGGAAATAAAACGCCTCAAGAGCGGAAGCCTCCGCCGTCAGCTGGAGGAGAAACTCGCCCAGACCGCGGAGGTGGAGGGGGTAAAGGTGCTTTGCGCCGAGGTCCCGGCCCGGGATGCGGCCGAACTGCGAGAGATAGGAGATTTCCTGCGCGATCGACTGGGCTCCGGAGTGGTCTTTCTCTATACGGTAAAGGACGGCAAGGTGCAGTTACTCTCCATGGTGACCCGGGACCTTTCCGGAAAGATCCCGGCGGGAAAACTCCTCCAGGCCGTGGCCCCGGTGGTGGGGGGCAGGGGCGGGGGCCGGCCGGAAATGGCCCAGGGCGGAGGCACCCGTCCCGAGGCAGCGACCCGGCTGAGGGAGGAGGTCCTCAGCCGGGTGCGGGAATTTCTAAAAGGCTAAAAGCCGCTTAAGTTTCCTGGCCGGTCGAAAGCGTATCCTGCGCCGGGGAGGAAGTTCGAGGACCGCTCCGGAACGGAAATCGTAGCCTCTAGCCGAGGGGCTTTCCACCGTCTCCAGGGTCCCGAATCCGGTAAGCCGGATCCTGCGGCCGGATTGAAGGTGTCTTTCCATCAGGGAAAACAGGGCCTCAAGGGCGGTATGCACCTGGGCCGGAGACCACCTTTCCCCCTGCGAGGCCAGGCGCTCCCGCAGTCTTCTTTCCAGTTCCTTTCGGGTCATACTCCGATTCCGACCCTACCCCCGACGATAAAAGGCACACCCCGGGAAAAGGGCCGCCTGGCCCAGTTCCTCCTCGATGCGCAGGAGCTGATTGTACTTGGCCACTCGTTCGCTGCGACAGGGGGCTCCGGTCTTGATCTGTCCGGCATTCACCGCCACCACCAGATCGGCAATGAAGTGGTCCTCGGTCTCGCCGGAACGATGAGAGATTACCGTGCGCCAGCCGCTGCGATGGGCCAGTTCCACCGCCTGCAGGGTCTCGGAGACCGTTCCGATCTGATTGAGCTTGATGAGGACCGCGTTGGCGATCTTTCTCCGGAGTCCCTCCTGGATGCGTTTCACGTTGGTTACGAAGATGTCATCTCCCACGATCTGGACCCGATCGGCCAGACGGCGAGCCAGAATCTCCCACCCCTCCCAGTCGTCCTCGGCCAGGGGGTCCTCCAGGGTGACGATGGGAAAGTCGTTGAGCAGCCCCTCGTAAAAATCGGTCATTTCCTCGGCGGAAAGCTCCCGACCCTCGAGATGATAACGCCCCTCGCGATAGAATTCGCTGGCTGCGGCGTCTATGGCCAGGGCTATCTCCTCTCCCGGACGGTAACCGGCCCGCTCAATGGCCAGAAGAAGGAGGTTCAGGGCCTCCCGGGTGTCCTTTATCTGGGGGGCGAACCCTCCTTCGTCTCCCACGGCTACGGAAAGCCCTTTTTCCTTGAGCACGGCCTTGAGGACATGGTAGGTTTCCGCTCCCGCCCGCAGGGCCTCCCGGAAGTTTTCGAATCCGCAGGGAACAATCATGAATTCCTGGATATCCAGGGGATTGTCCGCGTGGATCCCCCCGTTGAGTACGTTCATGAAAGGAACCGGAAGGAGACGGGCGCCCACGCCTCCCAGATAAGCGAAAAGCGGAAGCCCGGCCTCGGCGGCTGAGGCCTGAGCTACTGCCATGGATACGGCCAGGATGGCGTTGGCCCCGAGGCGACTCTTGTTCTCCGTACCGTCCAGCTCCACCAGCAGACGGTCGATCTCCGCCTGTTCGGTGGATTCCAGCCCCACCAGTTCCGGAGCGATGATTTCGTTGATGTTCTGAACCGCCCGGAGCACCCCCTTGCCTCCGTAGCGATCCTTCTCTCCGTCCCGGAGTTCCAGGGCTTCATGGGTCCCGGTGGAGGCTCCGGAGGGCACCGCCGCCCGACCAAAGGCCCCCGAGTCCAGAAAGACCTCGGCTTCCACCGTGGGATTTCCCCGCGAGTCCAGTATTTCCCTGGCTTTTACGGCTGTTATTTCTCCCATTACCGACCTCCTTTTAAGGCTTTTTCGAACTCCTCCCAGAACACGGGTCTGGTTCCCATCTTACCCACCACGATCCCGGCACAGAGGTTGGCGTAGGCCACGGCTTCCTTAAGGGGAAGGCCGACCGTGTAAAAAGCCGTCAGGGCCGCGACCGCGGTGTCTCCGGCCCCGGAGACGTCATAGACCTCTCGCGCTCGGGCCGGAAAATGCCAGCTTCCCTCCGCGGGATGGTAAAGAAACATGCCCTCGGCTCCCAGGGTGATCACGGTAAAAGAGGTTTCGAAGCGCTGTACGATTTCCCGGGCTCCTTCCTCCAGGCTTTTATCTCCCAGCCCCAGGACCTGGGCCAGGGCGTGGAATTCGCTGCGATTGGGGGTGATACAGGTGGCACCGGTGTATTTTCCCCAGCGGGTTCCCTTGGGATCCACAAAGACCGGAAGATGCCGACGCCGGGCTTCCTCCACCACCCAGGAACAAAAGGCCGGGGAGGAAAGCACCCCCTTGGCATAATCCGAAAGGATCACCGCCTGCACCTCAGAAAGGAGTTCTTCCAGCCGGGCCTTCAGATTTTCCCGGATCTCTGCAGAGGGAGCGGAGGTGTTTTCGTTATCTATACGCAGCAGGTGCTGGGATCGGGCGATGATGCGGGTTTTTACCGTGGTGGGACGAGAGGGGTCCTGGATTACTGCTGAGAGATCGATTCCGGCCTTGCCGGCCAGTTCCCGCAGGATCTCGGCCTCCCGGTCGGCTCCGACCAGGCCGCACAGGAGGGCCTGGGCCCCGAGCCCCCGAAGATTGGCCGCCACGTTGGCCGCCCCTCCCAGGGTATGGGAGATCTCTCCCAGTTCGAAGACCGGAACCGGAGCCTCCGGAGAGATGCGCCGCACCTCCCCCCAGAAATACTGATCCAGCATGACATCCCCTACCACCAGGATCCTGGTTTGGGAAAGGAGATCCCGAAGAGCGGCGGGTTCCATCAGTGCTCCTTCTGGGGTTCGGCTTCCTCCACCGGGAGGCCGGCCATTTCCCGGATACGCGCCTCTATTTCCCGGGCCAGTTCGGGTTTTTCCCGCAGAAGCCGCCTTACGTTCTCCCTTCCCTGGGCCAGACGTTCACCGCCGTAGGAAAACCAAGACCCGCTCTTCTCGATGAGGCCCATGGCCACACCCAGATCCAGGATCTCGCCTTCTCTGGAGATGCCCTCTCCGTAAAGGATGTCGAATTCCGCCTCCCGGAAAGGAGGAGCCAGTTTGTTTTTGACCACCTTGACCCGGGTGCGGTTTCCGATCTGGTCCGTCCCCTCTTTTACCTGCCCGATGCGCCGGATGTCCAGACGCAGCGTGGAATAGAATTTGAGGGCCATGCCTCCGGTGGTGGTTTCCTGGGGGCCGTAACCGAAACCTCCGATTTTCATCCGGGTCTGGTTGATGAAGATCACCGCGGTATCGGTCTTTCCGATCACCGCCGTGAGCTTGCGCATGGCCTTGGACATGAGCCGGGCCTGAAGCCCCACCTGCTGTTCATCCATGTTCCCCTCCAGTTCCGCCGCCGGGACCAGGGCCGCCACCGAATCCACCACGATGACATCCACCCCTCCGCTCCGGGCCAGTACCTCCGCGATCTCCAGGGCCTGCTCGCCGGTATCCGGCTGGCTGATGAGAAGGTCGTCCACGTTTACTCCCAGTTTTTCCGCATAATGGACATCCAGGGCATGTTCGGCGTCGATAAAGGCCGCCACTCCGCCCCGTTTCTGGGCCTCGGCCACTATGTGCAGAGCCAGCGTGGTCTTGCCCGAGGATTCCTGCCCGAAGATCTCCGTGATGCGCCCCCGGGGAATGCCTCCGATGCCTGTGGCGATGTCCAGGGAGAGCGAGCCCGAGGGGATAGCCCGGGCCTCGATGTGGCGATTCTTCTCCCCCAGGCGCA
>WGAR01000129.1 GCA_015494725.1 Thermodesulfobacteriaceae bacterium
CCACTGGCGTTCCTCCCTCATGGAGGGGGTCTTTCCCCTGAAGCTCCTCAAGGGCAGGGGGCTGTGGGCCCGCTTTTTCGGTAAGGTTGCTCCCAAGCTCCAGGGACCGCTGGCGGAAAAAAGCGAACGGGAACTCCAGAAGATGGTCTTTAAGACCAATAAACCCCTTACCAGCGAAAAGAAACTCATCCTCCTCTGGAAGGAGGAACAATCCCTGGCCCTTCTGGCCGAAGACTTCAAGGTCATCAGTCTGGACCCGGATCTGGAATGGGGGCCGGCTGACCCGCCCTTCCTGGGCAAAACCCTTCTTGACAATACCGAAGCTTACCTTTTTTCTTTAAATCAGAAGGGTTAAGCCGCCATGCTGGACCAGGAACTGAAGGCCTATATCCAGAATCGTCTGAAGGAAGCCGAACTTTACGCCAAACAGGGCCTGGTGGACGAGGCCCTCGAGGTTTACCGGGAGCTCCGCAATCTGGTCTCCGAGGAGGAAAACGGCATTAAAAGCGAGATCCAGAAACGTATTCTGGAGCTGGAAGCCTTCAAGGGAGTAATCTCCGAAGACCTGGGACTAGAGGAAAGCACGCCCTATGAGGAACGCCTCAAAAAGGCCCGCATATTAAAAGACGGGGCCTTCTACCAGCAGGCCATTAAGATCCTGGAAGAGCTTCTGGAAGAACGCCCCAGTCTGGAGGTTTATCGTCTTCTGGCGGAATGCCTGGAGGCCCTGGGTCAGTTCGAAAGGGCCGCCGGGATCCTCAAACGGGCCCTTAAGGAACTGACCCTTTCCCCGGAAACCCGCGATGAACTCATCACCCTGAAGAGCAAGCTGGCGGAATATCTGGAAAAAGCCTATGAATTCGAGGAAGCCCTGCGCATTTACGAGACCCTTCTTGAGGAACGCCCGGAAGATCGGGAATCCCTGGAAGAAAAGGTGGATTTTCTTCGCAGTATCCTGGGTTCATGCGGACGGTTGAAGTTCCTGCTCAAGAAAAAGGTCATCACCCCCTCCATCTGCAAGGAAGCCGCGGAAATAGCCAAGGAAAAGGGAGCCAGTGTGGAATACGTCCTGATCGATAAGTTTCACATCCCTAAGGACAAGATCGGGGAAGCCCTTTCCCGGTACTATAACACCCACTTCTGGGAATTCTCCGAACGGGATCTGAAGGATAAACCCTCCTGTCTGGAGGGAGTCAAGGAATCCTTTCTCCGGCAACTGGTAGTGGCTCCCTGGGAAGAAGATGGACACATCTTCCTCATCACCAATGATCCCTTCGACTGGGACAAGATCGAACAGGCCAAAAAGATCCTCAATCTCAAGGACGTCGGGGTTCTGGTAGGCATCAAGGAGGACATCCTTAACCTCCTGGACTACTACTACGGCAAATTAAGTTACTTCCAGCCCCCGGAGGGTACCGAACTGGAGCTCATTCCCGAGGAGGAGGAAACCGAGGAGGAAGAGGCCCTCCCCGAGGATCAGGAAAGTGTGGTGGTTCAGCTGGCCAACTATATCCTGGAGGAGGCCTATAACCGGGGGGCCTCGGACATCCATGTAGAAAGCCTCACCGGCCGCCGGGGGGCCCAGATCCGGTTCCGCATCGATGGGGAATGCATCCCCTTCCAGACCGTTCCTTATTCCATGAAACGGCCCCTGGTCTCCCGTTTCAAGATCATGGCCGGGCTGGACATAGCCGAAAAACGTCTGCCTCAGGATGGAAAGATCAAGTTCCGCACCCGGGCCGGAAAGGTCTTTGAGGTGCGGGTAGCCACCATTCCCACCATCGAAAACAACGAAGACGTGGTTATGCGTATCCTGGGCGGGGTCCAGGCCCGCACCCTGGAGGAAATAGGTCTGCTGCCGGAGGTACGGGAACGTTTTCAGCAACTCCTGGAGATGCCCTACGGGCTGATCCTGGTGGTAGGGCCCACCGGTTCGGGTAAGACCACCACCCTGCATGCGGCCCTGCACTACATCAATCGTCCCAACAAGAAGATCTGGACCGCGGAGGATCCGGTAGAAATCGTTCAGGAGGGGTTGCGCCAGGTCCAGGTCAAGCCCAAGATCGGGCTCACCTTTGCCCGGGTGCTGCGGGCCTTTCTCCGGGCCGACCCCGATGTGATCATGATCGGCGAAACCCGCGACGAGGAGACCGCTCACACCCTGATCGAGGCCTCCCTTACCGGACACCTGGTCTTCTCCACCCTGCATACCAACAGTGCCCCGGAAACGGTAACCCGGCTCCTGGGAATGGGGATCGACCCCTATAATTTCGCCGATGCCCTGCTGGGGGTACTGGCCCAGCGGCTGGCCAAACGTCTGTGTCCGGACTGCAAGGAACCCTATACCCCCACCGAAAAGGAGATCCAGGAATTGATCTTTGAGTACGGCCAGCATCCCCTAAGGCCCCTCACCGAGGAAGAGGTCCGGAAAGCCACCCTCTTCCGACCGGTGGGCTGCAGCCGCTGTAATCACACCGGATACCGCGGGCGGGTGGCCATCCACGAACTCCTGGTCCCCAATGACGAACTGCGGGAGCTCATTGTAAAGGCCGCTCCGGTGCACGAAATCCGCGAGGCGGCCATGCGTAACGGCATGTACACCCTCAAACAGGACGGAATCCACAAGGTTCTTGCCGGAGAGACCGACCTCAAACAGGTACGGGCGGTCTGTGTACGTTAATCCCGGAGCTCGGTTATTCTGCGGGCAGTATCCTTATCTATGCGGTAAAGATAGGGAGACCTGCGCAGGAAATAATCCTTCCCCTGCCGGGAAAGGATCAGGGTGTAGGTGTGTAACCGGGTCCGCACCACCAAATGTCCCATCTCCCGGGTTTTCTTTTCGGGCGATACCACCTCCTGAGCCATAAGCGGAAA
>WGAR01000130.1 GCA_015494725.1 Thermodesulfobacteriaceae bacterium
CTTCGGAGGAAGGGTCTTTTTTGAAGTTCCGAGGGCCTTCGGGGTGGGGGAAAGGGGATGTCCGGCCGAATAAGAAACCTTCTCCGGAGCCCTCGAGGTGAAAGGCGGGTCCGGCGGAATCTGCTCCGGTATCGGCCCTCCTTTCACGTTTCGAGAATCCGGCTGCGAGAGAGAGGCCTTTATGTTCGGCTTCGGGAATATCGGTCCTTCTTCCCGATTCCGCCCCGGGATCCCGGAAGGCGGGGAAAATTTTTCTTCCCCAGCGGCAGTTTTTTCCGGAAGAGGGAATTCGACTTTGAACTCCGCTTCGGCTCTCTCCGCAGGGGCGTTTTCGACCTCCTTCACCGAAGGGCCCTCCGGGATCGGATCTTTCGGGACGGGGTTTTCCGAACCCTCTTCCCGCAGGTCCGGGCTTTCCCCCAATTCCTGAATCGGATTGGTTCCCGGGGGAAGCCAAGCCGGTTTCGGAGAACCGGAGCCTTCTCCTGCCTCCGGAACCGGAGGATTTGTTTCGGAGAAAGAAAGAGGAATTAAAGAAGTGGATGCAGGGGCCTCTTTTTTCGTTTTTTCCGCTTCCGGGGGCGCGGCTTCTTCCGGAGTCTGCACACCCGAGGGAAAGAGGAGCTGAAGTAAAAGAGCCAGAAAATCCGTTCCCTCCGCGGACAATCGGGTTTCCGCCTTTCCCTTTTCTCCGAGCCCCTGGATGGGTAACAGATTTATTAAGCCGGTCATACCGTTAAATTTTGAATGCAAAGACAGTGCCAGATTTTTCAGGGTGGAGCAATGGAAAAATTCGCGAGAAAACCCTTTTAAAGCCGGTCGAAGGGAAAGGAATGCTTCTGCGGAAGCGGGAAAAATTTTCCCTTCCGGGCAAAAAATGCCCTCTCTTGCTTGACACCGGAGAGGCCGTTCTTACTTTACCTTTGCGGAAAATATTAAAGCAGGAGGTTAAAGGAAATGCGGCTGGATCGTTTCACCTTCAAGGCTCAGGATGCGCTCCAGGAGGCTCAGAGGATAGCCGAAAGCCGGGGGCATCAGCAGCTCGAGCCGGAGCATCTGCTCAAGGCCCTGGTGGAGCAGGAAGGGGGCCTGGTTCCCATGATCCTGGATCGTCTGGGGGTAAACAATCGTCTGGTGTCCTCGGATCTCGATGAATATCTGGATAAACTGCCTCAGGTTTCCGGAGCCGGTTTTCAGGTTTACCTTTCCATGACCCTCAAGCAGGTCCTGGATGCCGCCGAACGTCTGGCCCGCGAGATGCGGGACGAATATATCTCCACCGAACATCTGCTTCTTTCCATCCTGGACACCCACACCGAGGCGGCCCGTATCCTGCACCAGCGCGGGGTGACCAGGGAGAATGTCCTGGAAACCATCCGCGAGATCAGGAAGGGGCAGCGGATCACAGATCAGAATCCGGAGGACAAGTACCAGGCGCTTGAGAAGTTCGGGCGGGATCTCACGGCGCTGGCCCGGGCCGGAAAGCTCGATCCGGTGATCGGTCGCGACGAGGAGATCCGCCGGGTGATTCAGATCCTCTCCCGGCGGACCAAGAACAACCCCGTCCTGGTGGGCGAGCCCGGGGTGGGTAAGACGGCCATCGTGGAGGGGCTGGCCCAGCGGATCGTGGCCGGCGATGTGCCGGACCCTTTGAAGAATAAACGTTTAGTTCAGCTTGATCTCGGGGCCCTCATCGCCGGGACCAAGTTCCGGGGCGAGTTCGAGGAAAGGCTTAAGGCCGTGCTGCGGGAGATCCAGGCCAGCGAGGGCGAGATCATCCTTTTCATCGACGAGATCCACACCCTGGTGGGGGCCGGGGCCGCCGAAGGGGCCATGGATGCGGCCAATATGCTGAAACCCGCCCTTGCCCGGGGAGAACTCCACTGCATCGGGGCCACCACCATCGACGAATACCGCAAACACATCGAAAAAGATCCGGCCCTTGAGCGCCGGTTTCAGCCGGTCTATGTGGATGAGCCCTCGGTGGAGGAGGCCATCGCCATCCTGCGCGGCCTTAAGGAGAAATACGAGGTGCACCACGGGGTGCGCATCACCGATAGCGCCATCGTGGCTGCGGTGACCCTCTCCCATCGTTACATTACCGACCGCTATCTTCCGGACAAGGCCATCGACCTCATCGACGAGGCCGCGGCCAAGCTCCGGATCGAGATCGACTCCATGCCCATGGAGATCGACGAGGTGGAGCGGAAGATCAAACAGCTGGAGATCGAAAAGGTGGCCCTGGAGAAGGAGACCGACCCGCGGGCGAGGGAAAGGTTGCAGAAGATTGAAAGCCAGCTGGAGGAGCTTCGGGCCAAGGCTGATGAGATGAAGCGTCAGTGGCAGGAGGAGCGGGAGGTTATCGTCAAGATCCGCAACTTAAAGGAGAAGATCGACCAGCTCC
Organism: Thermodesulfobacteriaceae bacterium; assembly: GCA_015494725.1. Lineage (GTDB taxonomy): Bacteria > Desulfobacterota > Thermodesulfobacteria > Thermodesulfobacteriales > Thermodesulfobacteriaceae > Thermosulfurimonas_A. The sequence goes on from WGAR01000130.1 coordinate 2,405, forward strand.
GCATCGAGGCCCAGCAGGCCGAGCGCAAGGGAGACCTCAACCGGGTGGCGGAGATCATCTATGGCCAGATCCCGCAGCTTGAAAAGGAGCTTGAGGCCGAAAACAGGCGCCTGGAGGAGCTTCACAAAAAACACGGCCGGCGCTTTCTTAAGGAAGAGGTTGACGCCGAGGATGTGGCCCAGATCGTGGCCAAGTGGACGGGCATCCCGGTCTCGCGCCTGCTTGAGTCCGAGCGCGAGAAGCTCCTCCGGATGGAGGAACGGCTCAAACAGCGGGTGGTGGGCCAGGATCACGCCATCTCCGCCATCGCCAACGCCGTGCGTCGGGCCCGGGCCGGCCTCAAAGATCCCAATCGGCCCATCGGTTCCTTCATGTTCCTGGGGCCCACCGGCGTGGGTAAGACGGAGCTGGCCAAGGCCCTCGCGGAGTTCATGTTCGATACCGAGGAGGCCATGATCCGCATCGACATGACCGAATACATGGAGAAACACGCGGTCTCCCGGCTTATCGGGGCCCCTCCGGGGTATGTAGGCTACGAGGAGGGCGGGCAGCTCACCGAGGCCGTACGCCGCAGGCCCTACTCCGTGATCCTCTTTGACGAGATCGAGAAGGCCCATCCGGATGTCTTCAACATCCTGCTCCAGATCCTTGATGACGGGAGGCTTACCGACGGAAAGGGCCGCACCGTGGATTTTCGCAACACCATCATTATCATGACCTCGAACATCGGGAGCCAGTGGATCCAGGAACTCACCGTGGATCGCCAGGAGATGGAGCGTCGGGTGATGGAGGCCTTAAGGGCTCACTTTCGGCCGGAGTTCCTGAACCGTATCGACGAGATCATCATCTTTAACCGCCTGGGCCGCGAGGAGCTCATGCGCATTGTGGAGATTCAGATCCGTTATCTCCGGGAGCGGCTGGCGGAAAAACACATCACCATCGAACTTACGGACAAGGCCCGCGAATGGCTGGCCAATGTGGGTTACGACCCGGTCTATGGAGCCAGACCCCTGCGCCGGGCCATCCAGCGCTATGTGGAGGATCCCCTGGCCATGAAGATCCTCGCCGGGGAGTTCGGCGAGGGCGACCACGTGGTGGTGGATCTCGATGAGGCCCGGAACGAACTCATCTTTCGGAAAGGAGGCTAAAGGGTGGGTTTGGTCTATGTTTCGGGGATCGTTTCGCACGGGGGGCGCGAGGAAGAGGTAGAGTTTCTGGTGGATAGCGGTGCCACTTACTCTCTCCTCAAAAAGGAGGTCTGGCAGCGGCTCGGGCTTTCCCCCCGCCGGGAGGCGGAGTTTGTGCTTGCCGACGGGACCCGGGTGAAGAGAAAGATCTCGGAATGCTATTTCCGTTTTCCCTTCGGGGAGGGTCATTCCCCGGTGATCCTGGGCGAGGAGGGCGATGATGAGAATCTCCTCGGGGTGGTCACCCTGGAGATCCTGGGAGTGATTCTCGACCCCTTTAAGAGGGAGCTTCGGCCGGCAAGGTTGCTTCTCAAATGAGGTATCGGGTGATCTTTATGGGGACCCCGGAGTTCGCCGTTCCGGCGCTCCGGGCCCTTCTCGAAACCGAGGAAGTGGTGGCGGTGGTCACCCAGCCGGATCGTCCCCGGGGCCGGGGACGCCGTCTCCGCCCCTCGCCGGTAAAGGAGGTGGCTCTTTCCGCGGGTCTTCCGGTGCTTGAGCCGGAAAGGCTTAAAGACCACCAATTTCTTTCCGCGCTCAAGGCCTTCTCCCCGGACCTTATCGTGGTTGCGGCCTACGGGAAGATCCTCCCCCGCGAGGTGCTTGAGCTTCCGCGTCTCGGGTGCTGGAACATCCACGCCTCTCTTCTTCCGGCCTATCGCGGGGCCGATCCCATCCGCTGGGCCATCTTAAGGGGCGAACGCCGCACCGGGATCACCATCATGCAGATGGACGAGGGGCTGGATACCGGGCCCATCCTCCTTCAGAAGGAGACCGAGATAGGCGAGGAGGAAACCGGGGGAGAGCTTTACGCCCGGCTTTCCGTGCTCGGGGCCGAGGCCCTGCTTGAGACCCTTTCGCTTCACAAAGAGGGCCGCCTTAGACCCCGGCCGCAACCCGAGGAGGGGGCAAGCTACGCCCCTCCCCTAAAAAAAGAGGACGCGCGGCTTGATTTCTCCCATTCCGCAGGGGAACTTTCTTTACGCATCCGGGCCTTTGATCCCCGCCCCGGGGCTTTTACCTTTTTAGAGGGAAAGGTCTTTAAACTCTTTCGTCCCGGAGTGCTCTCCGAAAACCCCTCGGATCCTCCGGGGACCATTCTTGAAGTGAGGGAGGGGCGGCTTTTCGTCGCCTGCGGCCAGGGGGTGCTTTCCGTCTCCGAGGTCCAGCTGGAAGGAAAACGCCGGATTCCGGTGGTTGAGTTTCTCAAGGGGCACCGCCTTTCCCCCGGTACCCGTCTCGGTAGCTAAGCCAGTTCTCTTCCGGTGGTGGTCATGGAGAGACTGCAATGAAGGATGCCCTTTAGGGATTTGATCCGATCCGCCAGGTCCCGCACCGCTCCCACCTCGCCCTTTACGATAATGACCTCCAGACAGTGATCGTGATCCAGATGGATGTGCTGAGTGGATATGATTCGAGCATAATGATCGTGCTGAATATCAATGAGACGATCGGTCAATTCTCGTTTGTGATGGTTATAGACATAACTGATGGTTCCCACCACTTCGCTCTGACTGTGTCGCCACTCTTCTTCAACTAATTTCTCGCGGATAAGATCACGTATGGCTTCGGAGCGATTCTGATAGTGTTTACGAGAAATGTATTCATCGAACTTTTTCAATAAAGAAGCCGGTATGGATACACCGAATCTTACCAGATCACTCATTGAGTTTCCCTCCATGAAAGTCTTTCCTTGACTTTTAAAATAACCTTAGCTTAGAATAAGCTCAATGGGTGTGTACTTTTCCTTCTGGAAGGGGGAGCACTATTTTGCCCTGGAGATCGAAACCGTGGAGGGAGTTTCCAGAGCCGAGCGCATCCTTCCGGCTCGTTGGGGGCCGGGGTGGCTGGTGGGTTTTTCCTTTTTCCGGGGGCAGACGGTTCCGGTGGTGGATCTGGAAAGATACCTGGGGGGAACCTCTCCCGGCGAGGTGCGCTACCTGGTGGTCAGCACCGGAGAGGATCCGGTGGGGCTGGGGGCTTCGCGTTTGGGGGCCCGTTACGAGGTGGAAGATCCGGTCGAACCGGTTGAAGACATGCCTCCGGGTATAAAAGGGCAGCTCCTTCTCGGGGGTCGTACGGCCCTGCTGGTGGATCCTCACCTTATTTTAAAAGGAGGCTAGGGTATGAGATGGGGCTTCAGGGCGAGATTTATTCTGGGGGCCGTTCTGGCTTTTCTGGTGGTTCAGGGGGTCCTCTTCTATCACCATATCCAGACCCAGAAATTTCTCCGAAGGAACCTGCACGAGAGTTTTACCAGCCAGTTCCACACCTTAAGGGCCCGTCTGCAGGACTTTTTTGAACAGGCGGCCCTGGAGGTGAAGAGCTGGAGCGGTACGGAGGTAATAAAGACCTCCGTGCTCATCGGCGGGGGGCAGGCCGGGGCCAATGATTACCTTCGTAATCTGCTTTCCGTGTATCGAATCTATCACGATATCTGGGTTCTTGATTCCGGAAGGAAGGTCATTGCCGCGGGGAGGCCCGAAAGTCTCGGTCATACCCTTCAGGTGGTTCTGCCGGGAAAGCCGGGAGTCTTTGTCCTGGAAAAGTTGAAGTTCAAGGGGGCGGAGTATCTGGGAATCGGTTCGCTGGTGCAGGGCGGGGGAGGAGAAAAGGGATGGCTTCTGGCCCTTATTCCGGTGCATACGCTGGGAACGGAAATAAAAAATATGCTTATCCTTCCCGGGGCGCAGGCCTTCCTTCAGGGAGAGAAGGGGTTGATCTGGAGCTCCATACCCTTTCCCGGGGTTTCCAGGCTGGGGGCGAGCATCACCCGGGTTCGCCTGGGGGACAGGGTCTATTTTGCTTCGGTTCGTCCCCTTCCGGTGCTGGGGAAACGATGGGCTCTGGGCCTGGCGGTGCCCGAGGAAAGCCTGGCTCTCTTTTTGAAGTTTAATCAGCGCCTCTTTATGGCCCTGGTGGGAATAGGAGGAATCCTGGTCGTTCTTCTATTTCTCCTTCTGGAAAGGAATGTAACCCGGCCCCTGCTGGGGCAGTTGCGCAATCTTCAGGAGATCGTGGGAAGTTTCGATCTCGAAAGACGTATGCCTCCCCGGGGGGTGCCCGAGGTGGCGGATATGGCCATGACCATCAACCAGTTCCTGGAAAAATTGGCCGAGACGGTGCGCGAGATTTCCACCGCCGAAAGCACCCTGCGTGAACACGCCCGGGAGCTGGCCAACAGTGCCCGGGAGATCGTCAAGCGGGCCGAGACTAATGCCCGGGAGAGCGAGGGGGTTTTCCGGCTCATCGAGGGGCTGGAAGGGCTGGCCCGCGAAATAGAAGAAGAGGCCGGGAAGAGCGCCCGGGCGGTGAGTCAGGCCCAGGATACGGTAAACGAATTGTCGCGGATAGCGGAAAGGATTTCCGCCCTTTCCTCGGAAAACCATGAGAAGGGAGGCGTGGCCCTGGACCAGGTTCAGGACATGGTTTTGATGAGCGAGGAGGTGCGGGAGAAGGCCGAGACCCAGAGTCGGGTCTCCGCGGAAACGGCCCGTGTCCTGGCCGAGGCCGCGGAGGGGATGCGTAAGGCTATGGCCCGAAGCGACGAGGCGGCCAGGCGTGCGGCTCAGGCCCTGTCCCAGGTTCGCACCGGTCAGGAGGCCCTCGGCGAGTCCCTCCAGACCATGCGGACCGTGGTGGAAAGCGTAACCCACATGTCCGAAATCATCGATCTTATTCGAGACATCGCGGATCAGACCAATCTTCTGGCCTTGAATGCCTCCATCGAGGCGGCCCGGGCCGGCGAGGCTGGGCGTGGATTTGCGGTGGTGGCGGAGGAGATCCGGCGGCTTTCCGAGCGCATTGCCGAAAGTTCCGAGGAGATAGCCTCCCTGATCGAACAGAATGTGGAGCAGGCCCGGAAGGGTGAGGAGATAGCCGAAAAGGGAGCCCGGGCCCTGGAAGGTATCCTGGAGGCCACCGAGGTCAATCACCGGGAGGTGCAGGAGGTGGCGACCATTACCCGGGCCCAGGCCGAGGAGGTAAGTAAGGCCGCCCAGGCTATGGAGGAGCTGGAAAAGGCCGCCCGCGAAATCTTCGAATCCTCACAAAAACAGGAAGATCTGGGACACCAGGCGGCCCGTTCCATGTTCGAATTGCGTAAGGTGAGCCGGGAGATCCTGGAGGTTACCGGAACCATCACCGAGGTGGCTGATCGACTGAGCGAGGTCTTCGGCACCATCGTGGAACATGCCAACCTTATCAGCCGGGACACCAATACCCAGCGAGAGGAAACCGCCGAGGCCCGTCGCCGCATGCAGACCGTGGTGCAGGGGGCTTCGAAGAACGCCGAGGCCGCTACGGAAATCCAGGTGGACGTGGAGGAACTCCTGGAGGTGGCGGAGAGACTTCACGAAGCCGTGAGTTACTTCCGGGTGGGATCGTCCCTGTGAGATCCGGGAAGACCTTGCTCCTGGCCCTGGTGGGTATCCTGAGTCTGTGGGTTTCCCCCCTGCGGGCGGAAACTCTGGTCTTCGGGGTGCTGGTCTCCTCGGAGGTGCGGGACACCTTTCTGCGCTTTAGACCTCTGGCCCTTTTTCTGGAACAGGACTTGGGAAGAAAGGTCCGGCTGCAACCCCTTCCCTGGCCCAAATTTGAACAGGCCTTCCGGCAGGGGCGCTTTCATCTGGCCCTGGCTTCCCCGGGTTGTTTTCTGCTCCGGGCCCCCTATCGAGGGGTGTTATGGATGGAAGATCCCCGCACCCCGGTGATCATCTTTCGCCGGGGCACTCTCCGATCCAATTTCTCCGGGGGCAAAGCCGCGGTGTGGCCCTATTCTTACGAGGGCTACCTGGCCCAGGCCGCCTATCTTTCCTCCCGTCTGGGGGCTTTCCCCCCTAAAGGAGTTCGTTTCCTGGGGGCGGAACCCCTGGTGGTCTTTGCGGTCTTAAATGGAAAGGAGAAACTGGGGATGGTTTCCCTGCGGGCCGCTCGTCCCTATGCCTCCAAGCTGAAGATCATTCGTCTGGAAGGAAAGGTGCGCTGGGTGGTCTTTTTTCACCGCCGGCTTTCCCCCTCTCTGGCCTCCCGAATCAAATCGGTATTGTTGAGTTATCGTTCCCGGGAATTCTTTTTTGCTCCTCTGGCTTCCCCTCCGGACTTAAGTTCCTTCCGAGGGTTCGTCCCTTAGAGGAGATACCCTGACCTTGAGCCCCTTCTGGGCCACCACCTTTACCGGGGAGCCTGCAGGGATGGGCTCATCAGCCACGGCCTGCCAGATCTCACCTTCCAGAAAGATCTGTCCCCCGGATGGCCCCACTTCGGTTAGGCAGCGTCCCTCCTTACCCAGCAGACCTTCCCGTCCGGAAAAGGGTTTGCGTCTAAGGGCCCGGGCTGCCAGCCAGGTTATGGTCAGAAAGAAAAGGCTTATAGCCGAGGTCACGGGTATCAGGAAACCGTAGGGCAGTCGAAGTCCCTGGGGATTTTTTCCGAAGAGCATGAGCGAGCCCAGAAAAAGGGAGATGGTGGCCGCCAGGGTCAAGAGACCGTAACTGGTTACCTTGATCTCCAGGAAATAGAGCACCGCGGCCAGGAAGATGAGCAGAAGGCCGGCATAGTTCACCGGAAGGATCTGCAGGGCGAAGAGGGCCAGCACCAGGCAGATGGCCCCCAGCACCCCCGGGAATACCGCTCCCGGGTGGGAGAGCTCGAAATAGAGACCGGCCAGCCCCAGCATAAGGAGGAAATAGGCTATCTGGGGGTGGGCCAGGAGACGCAGGATGCGGCTCTTGAGTCCTTCTCGATAGACCACCACGGAGATGTTTCGGGTCCGGAGAACCACCACCCGGTTTTCCATTCTTACCCGGCGTCCGTTGAGTTTGCGCAGAAGTTCGTTCAGGTTGTCGGCCAGGAGATCCACCACCCGTTGACGCAGGGCCTCTTCGGCGGTGAGGGTCTGGCTTTCACGCACCGCGGCCTCGGCAAATTTTTCGTTACGTCCGCGCAGGTGGGCCAGGCTTTTGGCCCAGGCCACCAGATCGTTTTCGATCTTTTGAAGGGTTTTGGGGTCCGGTTTCCCCCCGATGAGGGTTATGGGGTGGGCCGCTCCCAGATGGGTCCCCGGGGCCATGGCCGCTACATGGGAAGCAAGCACCAGGAAGGTCCCGGCCGAGGCAGCCCGGGCTCCCGGAGGAGCCACATAGACTATTATCGGCACCGGGGAGGCCAGCATGGCCTTTACGATCTTTCGGGTGGATTCCACCAGCCCTCCGGGGGTATCGATCTCCCAGATTACGGCCTGAAAACCCTGTCTGCGGGCTTCCCGCAGGCTGTTTATCAACATGGCCGCCGAGGCCGGGGTGATGGCATCATCAAGCTGGACCAGCAGAACCGGGCCCGCGGCCTGCCCCCGAACCGGGTGTATCCAGAAGACCCCGAGCCCCAGAATCACCAACAGGGTCTTCCAGAACCTTTGCTTCACCTGAAAGCTCATGCCATACCGTCCAGGGTCTTTTTAAAGAGTTGCAGGTCCTCCCAGGCCAGGCGTTTGGCCGCAGGGTTGCGCAGGAGATAGGCGGGATGATAGGTGAGTATCACCGGGATCCCCTCCAGATAATGAACCCGCCCCCTCAAACGGGAGAGAGGCTCTTCGGTAAGGAGCAGGCTCCTGGCCGCTACCGAGCCCAGCCCCAGAATTATGCGGGGTTTTACCAGCTTTATCTGCCGGGCCAGATAGGGACGACAGGCCTCGATTTCTTCCTTTTCCGGCGTGCGGTTCCCCGGAGGACGACATTTAACCACGTTGGTGATGTAAACCTCCCTTCGCGAAAGACCGATGGCCGAAAGCATCCGCGTGAGAAGCTCCCCGGCCCGTCCCACGAAGGGGCGCCCTTCCAGGTCTTCCTCTCGCCCCGGGGCCTCCCCCACCAGGAGGATGGAACAGGGATGAGGCCCCTCTCCGGGGACGGCCTGGGTCCGGGTGCGATGGAGAGCACACCGATGACACCTCTGGATTTCGCGGATCAGGTCCTCCATGGTCCCCGGGATCCCGGGATCCAGGTCCAGAAAATTACGGATTTCCGGATAGGAAGGCACACTTTCTACTCCCAGAAGATTTAAATATTCTAAATAAGAACGCAGGAGCCTTAGGGCGTCTCTCATCGTTACACTTTAGCGTCCGGGGGGAGGGATTGTAAAGAAGGGGCTTTTGAGGTAGAAACCGCAGATACCGAACAAACCATCGAGAGGAGGACGGTCCATGGCGCAGAGGATTACGCTTAATCCCGATGGAAGCTTGAATGTCCCCGACGAGCCCATCATTCCCTATATTGAGGGGGACGGAATCGGGGTGGATATCACCCCGGTGATGAAGCGGGTGCTGGATGCCGCGGTGGAGAAGGCCTACGGAGGGCGTCGTCGCATCCACTGGAAGGAGATCCTGGCCGGGGAGAAGGCCAGGGAGGCCACCGGGTCCTATCTTCCGGAGGAGACCCTTCAGGCCATAAAGGAACACGTGGTGGCCATCAAGGGGCCGCTTACCACCCCGGTGGGCGGGGGCATTCGCAGTCTCAATGTGACCATTCGCCAGGCCCTGGATCTTTACGCCTGTGTGCGGCCGGTGCGCTGGGTGCCCGGCACCCCCAGCCCGGTAAAACACCCGGAAAAGGTGGACATGGTGGTCTTCCGGGAGAACACCGAGGATGTTTATGCCGGGATCGAGTGGGAGTCCGGCTCGCCGGAGGCCCGGCGGCTCATCGAATTCATCCGGGAAGAATTCGGGAAGGAGATTCGGCCGGACTCCGGCATCGGCATCAAGCCCATAAGCCCCTTCGGGACCAAACGCCTGGTGCGCAAGGCCATTCAGTACGCCCTTGCCCGGGGCAAACCCAGTGTTACCCTGGTCCACAAGGGGAACATCATGAAGTTCACCGAGGGGGCCTTCTGCAGGTGGGGCTATGAGCTGGCCCGGGAGGAGTTTCCGGAGGTCACGGTGCCCGAGGCCGAGGTGGCCGAGCGTTATCCCCAGGGCGTCCCTCAGGGGGTGGTGGTGATCAAGGATCGTATCGCTGACGCCATGTTCCAGTGGGCCCTTCTTCGCCCCGCGGATTACAGTGTGCTGGCCATGCCCAACCTCAACGGGGACTATATCTCCGACGCCCTGGCGGCCCAGGTAGGAGGGCTGGGTATGGCTCCGGGAGGCAACATCGGCGATGGTTACGCCGTGTTTGAGGCCACCCACGGTTCGGCCCCCAAGTACGCCGGTCAGGACAAGGTCAATCCCAGTTCTCTCATCCTCTCCGGGATGATGATGCTCGAGTACCTGGGCTGGGAGGAAGCGGCCCGGCTGGTCTGGGAGGGGATCACCCGCACCGTGCAACAGAAGGTGGTGACCTACGATCTCGCCCGGCAGATCGAGGGGGCCCGGGAGGTGAAGTGTTCGGAATTCGGGGAGGCGGTAATCGAAAACATCCGCGGCCTTTAAATTGGACCAAAGGGGGGAAGTATGGCGGAGTATCGACCGGAGGAGATAGAAACCAAATGGCAGAGGGTGTGGGAGGAAAGACAGATCTTTCGCGCTGTGGATGATCCGGGCCGACCCAAATACTACGTCCTGGAGATGTTTCCCTATCCCTCCGGGCGGATCCATATGGGCCACGTGCGAAATTATACCATCGGGGATGTCCTGGCCCGCTACAAGAAGATGCGAGGCTTTAACGTGCTTCACCCCATGGGCTGGGACGCCTTCGGGCTTCCGGCGGAAAACGCCGCCCTGCGTCACGGAGTGCATCCCGCGGACTGGACTTACGACAACATAGACTACATGCGGCGTCAGCTGCGTCGCCTGGGCTTCAGCTACGACTGGACCCGCGAGTTTGCCACCTGCGACCACGAGTATTATCGCCACGAACAGCTCTTCTTCATCCAGATGCTGGAGCGGGGGCTGGCCTATCGGAAGAAGACCCTGGTCAACTGGTGTCCCAGCTGTCACACGGTGCTCGCCAACGAACAGGTGGAAGACGGGACCTGCTGGCGCTGCGGTACCGAGGTCACCCAGAGGGAGATGGAGGGCTGGTTTTTCCGGATCACCGCCTATGCCGAGGAACTCCTGGAGGGCCTTAAAAGGCTTCAAGGCAAGTGGCCGGAGAAGGTCCTCACCATGCAGCGCAACTGGATCGGAAGGAGCGAGGGAGCGGAGATCGAATTCCCGCTGGAGGGCCTTTCCGAGAAGATCACCGTCTTTACCACCCGCCCGGATACCCTTTACGGGGTAACTTTTATCTCCCTTTCTCCGGAACATCCCCTGGCCGAAAAACTGGCCGAGGATTCCGGTCTTCGGGCGGAATTCGAGGCCTTTCGCCAGCGTTGTCGGCGTCAGCGCCGCGAGATCGAGGAGGGTGTCGCGGAGAAGGAAGGGCTTTTCCTCAGGGCCTACGCCATCCATCCTCTCACCGGGGAGCGGGTACCGATTTTTGCCGCCAACTTCGTGCTCATGGAATACGGCACCGGGGCGGTCATGGCCGTTCCGGCCCACGACCAGAGGGATTTTGAGTTCGCAAAAAAGTACGGTCTTCCGATAAAGGTGGTGATCAGGCCCCCGGAGGGAGATCTGGATCCGGAGACCATGGAGGCCGCCTACGAGGACCCGGGGGTGATGGTGAATTCCGGGCCCTTTTCCGGTCTTCCCAGCGAGGAGGGCAAGCAAAAAATCGTGGAGCATCTGGAGAATCTGGGAGTAGGGCGCCGCAGGATCACCTACCGGCTTCGGGACTGGGGGGTGAGTCGTCAGCGTTACTGGGGTTGTCCCATTCCGGTGGTCTATTGCGAGCGTTGCGGCGTGGTTCCAGAAAAACCGGAGAACCTCCCGGTCAAGCTTCCTTTAAACGCGCAGCTTGACGAGGCCGGGCGTTCCCCCCTTCCTCAGCTTGAGAGTTTTGTGAAGACCAGGTGCCCCCGGTGCGGCGGTCCGGCCCGGCGTGAGACCGATACCTTCGACACCTTCGTGGAATCCTCCTGGTATTTTCTGCGCTTCGCCTGCCCGGACGCCCGCGAACCTCTAGATCGGGAGCGGGTGCACTACTGGCTTCCGGTGGATCAATATATCGGGGGCATCGAACACGCCATCCTGCACCTGCTTTACGCCCGGTTTTTCACCCGGGTGCTTCGGGACCTGGGGTATGTGCAGCTGGACGAGCCCTTTGAGCGTCTTCTTACCCAGGGGATGGTGATCAAGGAACCCTATCGGTGTCCGCGCCACGGCTGGATCTATCCCGAGGAGGTCTCACCGGAGGGGACCTGTCTCAAGGAGGGCTGCGGCGAAAAAGTCATCGTGGGGCGCCCGGAGAAGATGTCCAAGAGCAAATGCAATGTGGTGGATCCGGATGAGATGATCCGGCGCTACGGAGCGGATACGGTGCGTCTTTTCATGCTCTTTGCCGCTCCCCCGGAAAAGGATCTCGAATGGAGCGACCGGGGGATCGAGGGGGCCCATCGTTTTCTGAAGAGGGTGTATCAGTTGATCATGAATCGGGCGGATAAACTCCGGGAGGTGTCTCCCTATACCGGGGACGGGAAGGATCTTTCTCCGGAGCTTCGGGCCCTGCGCAGAAAGACCCATCAGACCATCCGCCGGGTGACCCGGGACCTTGAGGAACGCCTCCATTTCAATACCGCCATTGCCGCCGTTATGGAACTGGTAAACTTTATCGAGGATACCCTGAAGGAGGTCCCGGAGGAGACCCCGGGTTTTCGTTCGGTCTTAAAGGAGAGCCTGCGGGCTGTGGTCCTTCTCCTTTCTCCCATGACTCCGCATATCTGCGAGGAGCTTTGGTCGGCGCTCGGGGAGGAGAGGCTGGTCTCCGAGGCCTCCTGGCCCGAATGGGACGAGGAGGTAGCCCGGGAGGAGGAGATTACCATCGTGGTCCAGGTGAACGGCAGGGTAAGGGACAACCTGCGTCTTCCCGCGGATGCCGATGAGGAGACGGTGAAGAGAGCGGCTCTTTCCTCGGAGCGGGTGCGCCGGCATCTGGAGGGAAAGACCCTTCGCAAGGTGGTTTTTGTTCCGGGGAGGCTGATCAACTTTGTGGCGGGTTAGGTTCTTATGGGGCCTGGGGTTGATTCTGGTTCTTACGGCCTGCGGGTACCGTGTGCGGGGGCGACCGCCGGGTTTCGAGCCTTCCTGGCACACCATCTATGTGGAGGTGTTTCGCAACCGGACCTCCGAGACCCGGGCCGGGGTATGGCTGGCTCAGGCCCTGCGCGAACGCTGGGCCCGCTCCGGGATCCTCAAGCTGGCTTCCTCCCCGGAACAGGCCGATTTGATCCTTTCCGGAGAAATTTTGAGCCTTTCCATAGGGGGGATTTCCTACAATGTTTATACTCAGACTCTGGAACGACGCATCTCCATAAGGCTCAGGGTAAGCCTGCGCACCCGGGGCGGGCGCCTGGTATGGGAGAACCGCAACCTTTCCCGCTACGAAAACTATCCCGTGGAGGGCACCGCCTCCGGAGTACTCGATCCGGGCAGGGAGTCCGCGCTTCGGAAGCTATCCGGGGATCTGGCTGAAATTATTTACCATCAAATAACTTCATCTTTTTAAGTTTTTCTCTGCCTTATGGCCATTTTCTTCACCTTGACAGTTCTTTTATAGCCGTTATTTTAAGAACATAGCCCCCTCAAGAGGTTCGGTTTCTTTATTTTGGGTTATTTTGGCCGGAAGGAGGTGATATCGTGCCCCACAAGGTGCAATTTGTGAGGGAGCTTTCGGAGCTTCCCCTGGCCGAAGAGGAAAGGCTGGAGCTGGAGAAGGTTACGGAAAGATACCCCTTTTTTTGTACCTCCTATTATTTGAGACTCATTAACTTCAACGACCCGGCGGATCCTCTCCGCAGGGTGGTAATTCCCGATCCGGCCGAGCTCGAATCGTGGGGTCGGGTAGATCCCTCCAACGAGGCCAATTACACGGTAATGGAAGGGGTGCAGCACAAATACGAATCCACGGTCCTGGTGCTGGCCTCGGATCGTTGTGCGGGGCTTTGTCGATACTGTTTCCGGAAGAGGCTCTTTCTCAAGGGTTCGGAAGGGCGCCCCGAACGTCTGCGGGATGTTCAGGCCCTGGTTCGTTATCTGGAGCGAAATCCCCGTATCACCAACGTCATTCTTTCCGGAGGCGATGCCCTGATGCTTTCCACCCCCCGTTTGCGCGAATTGATCCAGGCGGTGCGCCGGGTGCCTCACGTGCGTTTCATCCGTCTGGGCAGCCGGATCCTCTCCTACTGGCCGGAGCGTATTCTCAACGATCCGGAATTACTGGAACTTTTAAAAAACTATAGCCGCCCGGGGAAGAGGATCTACCTGGTCAGCCACTTCGATCATCCCCGGGAGCTTACCCCCGAGGCCCGTAAGGCCTGCGATCTCCTTCTTAAGGCCGGGGTCCAGATACTCAATCAGTGTCCTCTGGTGGCCGGGGTAAACGACGATCCCGAGATCCTGGCCGAGCTCTTTCGGGAGCTGGCCTCCCTGGGGGTTTCCCCTTATTATGTCTTCCAGTGCCGGCCCACCCTGGGCAACAAGCCCTATGCCGTGCCCATCGAGCGTGGATATCGCATCTTCGAGGCCGCCCGTGGAATGGTCTCCGGTGTGGCCAAACGGGTACGTTTCGTAATGTCCCATGC
>WGAR01000131.1 GCA_015494725.1 Thermodesulfobacteriaceae bacterium
TACCCCGGATATCGGCAGACTGCGGCCCCGGTCCTCTCTCCGGGACCGCGCAGGTAACTCCTCTGGTTGGGGATGACCCCGGGCTCGAGCTCCACAATCACCGGTTCCCCGGCCTTGGGGGCCCACACCCGGTCGGGGTCCGGGCAGATGGCCCGGATGGCCGCCTCCTCACTGGCCATGTAAACCATATCCCCTTTCTCCGCCGCTACCAGCGGGCGCAATTTAACCCGGTCGTTAAGCCCCACCAACCCTCCATTATACGCAAAAAGTATGGCAAAGGGACCGTTCAGCATGGCCCCACCGTAAACCACCCGCACCGCGGTGGCCAGATCCCGCTCCTCCGGAGGCATACGATCGATCTCCTCCCAGAAGGGCGGAGCCAGGGCCATACAGGCGATCTCTATGGGCAGACGATGTCTCCGGATGAGCAGATCCAGGAGATAGGCCACCACCTCGGTGTCGGTAAGAAGGGTGCAATGGTACCCGAACATCTCCAGATAACGCCGGTTGGTCCCGTAGCTTGAAATCTCTCCGTTGTGCACGATGGACCAGTCCAGAATGGTGAAGGGATGAGCCCCTCCCCACCAGCCGGGGGTGTTGGTGGGGAAACGGTTGTGTGCGGTCCAGATATAGGCCCGGTATTCCTCGATGCGGAAAAATTCGGCGATCTGGGCCGGGAACCCCACCCCCTTGAAGGCCCCCATGTTCTTGCCCGAGGAAATAACATAGGCCCCCTCGATCCGGGTATTGATCTCCATAACCAGCCGGACCATATAATCGTCTTCGTCCTCGGTGCCGGCACACAGATCCCGCACCTCTCCCTCGTACTTGGGCTTGACAAAGAACCGCTTGAAAAGCGGCGGATTTTCGATGCCCGGAGTGGGACGGGTGGGGATGGGTTCCTCATGGGCGATATAGGTGCGATGGGCCAGCAACTCCTCCACGTCCTCCAGGGCCTTACGGTGATCGGCCATCACATGAAGAGCGTAATAATCGGCCAGGTCCGGATAGATCCCGTAGGCGGCAAACCCGGCCCCCAGACCATTCCCTCTCTCCTCCTGACAGCAGATGGACCGGATGATGATCTCCCCGGGGATCAATTCCCCCTTGCGATGGATCACTCCGGAAAGTCCACAGCCCGAAATATCCTTGCTAAGCCCCCGTAGATGGTTCATGGCTATTCCCCCGCGTGTTTTACCCCCAGGATTTGCATTTCGGTTTCCGTAAGCCCCACCGCCCGCAGTTTATCCCGGTTCCCCCGCAGGCTCTCGATGGAATTAAGCCCCATGGCCCCGAGCATCTCCTTCATCTCGTGAGCCCAGCCGTAAACCAGGTTGTAGATCTTTTCGTAGGCCACCTCCGGAGGAAGCCGTTTGATGAGTTTCGGATCGTTGGTAGCGATACCCCAGGGACACTTCCCGGTGAAACAGTGCTGGCACATGGTGCACCCGCAGGCGATCAGCGCCGGGGTTCCGATATAAACCGCATCCGCTCCCAGAGCGATGAGCTTGATCACATCGGCGCTGCAACGGATACCGCCGGAGGCGATCACCGAGGCCCAGTTACGGATGCCCTCCTGACGCAGCCTTTCATCCACCGCCGCCACCGCCAGCTCGATGGGGATCCCGATGTAGTCGCGGAACATGGTGGGAGCAGCTCCGGTGCCTCCCTTGAGCCCGTCGATTACCACCGCATCCGCCCCGGCCCGTACGATTCCGGAGGCGATAGCCGCCACGTTATGCACCGCGGCGATCTTTACGAAGACCAGCTTCTGGTACTGTGTGGCCTCCTTGAGGGCAAAGATAAGCCCCCGCAGATCCTCGATGGAATAGATGTCGTGGTGAGGGGCCGGAGAGATGGCGTCGGAGCCCACCGGGATCATCCGGGTCTTGGAGATCTCCTCGGTGACCTTCTCTCCGGGAAGATGCCCGCCGATACCGGGCTTGGCCCCCTGTCCGATCTTGATCTCAATGGCCACCCCGGCCTGGAGATAATCCACATGAAGCCCGAAACGCCCGGAAGCGCACTGGACGATGGTATTGCCGCCGAATTCATAGAGCGAGGCGTGAAGCCCGCCCTCGCCGGTATTGTAGAGGGTGCCCAGATCCCGGGCCGCCCGGGCCAGCCCCTGATGTACATGAAGACTTATGGCCCCGTAACTCATGGCCGCAAACATGATGGGAACTTCCAGTTTGATCTGCCGGGGCATGGGTTTCTTGAGACGGAATCCGCCCTCCCGCACCTCCACCTCCAGGGCATCCGGCCGGGGCCCTAGATAGGTGCGCAATTCCATGGGTTCCCTCAGGGGATCAATGGGAGGATTGGTAACCTGACAGGCGTCCAGGACCAGGTGATCGAAATAGGTGCGATAGGGAATATTGGAGCCGGTGGAGGTGAGGAGCACCCCGCCCTGATCGGCCTGTTTATACACGTTCTTGATGAACTCCGGCCTCCAGACCGCATGCGGTCGAAACTCGGAGGGGTTGCGGCGGATGACAATGGCCCGGGTGGGACACATGGCCTCGCAGCGATGACACCCCACACACTTGGTAGGATCCTCGGAGAGTTCCTTTTTCTTGGCGTCCCAGATGTGCGCTCCGTAGGTACATTCCCGCACACAGATCCGACACTGGATACACTTCTCAGGGTCCCTTTCGATGATGAAATCCGGAAAGAACTCGGCCCACCGGGGGACCTTCTTTCTGGACGCGCCCTTGGACTTGGCTTTCTCTCCCACCGCAAGCCTCCTTCTTTCTCCGATAATTAGAGCACTTTAATGGAATCTGTCCGGACTTTCAAGATTACCGCTATAATGAAACCCAGAATTTACCCGGAGGCCAGAAAAATGAAAGTGGAATACCGGGTCATCTACGGAGACACGGATACCGGTGGAGTCATGTACTACGCGAACTATCTGCGGCTCTTTGAGATCGGGCGCACGGAGCTCCTGCGCCGACAGGGGCTCACTTATCGGGATCTGGAGGAACAGCGCGGCTTGATCCTCCCGGTAGCGGAAGCCCACATTCGCTACCGGGCCCCGGCCCGTTACGACGATCTGCTGGAAATCCATACCCGCATAAGCGAGGTGCGTCCTCACCGGGTGCGTTTCGATTATCGAATCCTTCGGCAGGGTCGTCTTCTGGCCGAAGGCTATACCGTGCACGCCCCGGTCTCCCGGGAGGGACGCTTGCAAAAATTTCCGCCGGATATCCTGGAGTTTCTCCAGACCTTAAGCCAGGAAAATCCCTCCGCCGGTTGACAGGTCTAGGTTGAATGTTATTATGCCGCCAAATTCCAAAAAGGAAGGGAGGGATATTCATTGCCTGGAGTAATCGTGCGAGAGGATGAGCCCTTCGAGCAGGCCCTTAAGCGTTTCAAAAAACAGGTGGAAAGAGACAAGATCCTTTCCGAGGTCAAGAAGCGGGAGTTCTACGAGAAACCCGGGGTGCGGCGACGCAAAAAGATCATGGCCGCCCGCAAGCGCATCCTCAAAAAACTTAAAAAGATGCAACAGTATGATTAATTGAATGCCGGGCGTTCTGGACAAACTCGAATGGCCCGGTCTTCTCCAGGAAATTAGGGCTTATCTGGCTACCGAGGCCGGAGAGGATCTGCTGGAGATCTTCTCTCCGGCCTTTTCTTTTGAGGAGGCCCTGGCCCGTCAGAACTTCTTTCAGGAACTGGAGGACTTTGCCCGAAGGACCGGTCTGAGCCGGCTCCCGGAGCTTCCCCGGTTGACCCCTCCGGTGCTCCGGGCGACCCGGGGCGGGATCCTTCTTCCGGAAGAACTCTATCTGATTCTGCGTTATCTGGAGACCGGCCGACTCCTTAAGGAACTCTCCTTTTTCCCGGACCTTTCCCGGCTCGAATTCCTGAGGCAGGAGCTTTCCTCGGCCCTAGAGCCCGGAGGGCGGGATCTCACCGACCGGGCTTCCCCGGAGCTCCGGGAGGCCCGGCGCCGGGCACGGCATTATTTCGAACGCTTACACCGGCTCATGGAGGATCTGCTGCGCTCCTACGCCCGGGCCGGAGTCCTGCAGGAGGAACACATCTTCCAGCGCAAAGGACGGCTGGTGCTTCCGGTGCGCGCGGAACACAAGAACCGGGTCCCGGGGATCCTTCACGATGTCTCCCAGTCCGGGGCCACGGTGTTCATTGAACCCGCCGAGGCCGTCCCGGTTTCCAACGAACTGGAGCTGGCCCGTCTGGAGGAGGAACGGGCCCGGCAGAAGGCCTTGGAAAGGCTCTCCCGCCTGGTGGAGGAGGAAGCCCAGGCCCTCAGGGAAGTGGAGGAGGCCGTGGCCCGGGTGGATCTGGGACTTGCGGCCCTGAACCTCTCCCGCCGCTACCGGGGCCGTTACCCCCGGCTCAAGCCCTCCGGTTCGCTCCGGCTTCTGAAGGCGGCTCACCCCTTCTTTTTCCTTCGGGGGGAGGAACCCGTGGCCAATGACTTCTTCCTCTCCCCGGAACGCCCCGTTCTCCTCATCAGCGGCCCCAATTACGGGGGCAA
>WGAR01000132.1 GCA_015494725.1 Thermodesulfobacteriaceae bacterium
AGAGCGTCGTTTACCGCAATTACGGGATATTTGAGGGCTCCGTCCCGGGCCATGGCCCGCAAACGGATAACCCCGGTGGTGGTCTCCTCGGTGCCCCCCATGACCTCCGCCGCCTGCTCCGGCCGCTCGGCATGCAGGGTGGAAATGAGATCCGCTCCGTCGTCCATGGTGATATGAGGATGGGTATCCAGGACGGCCTTGATATGAGCATAATAGGTGTCGCGATCCTCCCCTCGCACGGCAAAGACCGGGATTCCGAAGTCTTTTACCAGAGAAGCCGCCACGTCGTCCTGGGTAGAAAGGGGATTGGAGGCACAGAGGGCCAGCTGTGCTCCCCCGGCCTTAAGGGTTAGCATCAGGTTGGCGGTTTCGGTGGTAACATGCAGACAGGCCCCGATACGTAGCCCCTGCAGGGGTTTTTCGCGTTCGAACTCCTCCCGGATAAGGTTAAGGACCGGCATATCCTTGGCGGCCCACTCTATCCGCAGGCGCCCCTTTTCCGCAAGCGAAAGATCCTTTATATGATGTTCCATTTCTCGCCTCCCTAATCCAGCCCGGCCAGTTCCTTGATCTTTTCTACCATATCCAGCCGCTCCCAGGTGAAGTCCGGATCATTACGCCCGAAATGTCCATAACACGCCGTTTTCCTGAAGATCGGACGTCGCATATCCAGGTATTCGATCATGTGACGCGGACGAAAATCAAAGAGCTCTTTAATGATTTCCACGATTCGCTCCACCGGAATATTGTTGGTCCCGAAGGTCTGGACATTGATGGCGATGGGTTCCGGCACCCCGATGGAATAAGCTACCTGAACCTCAAGCTCCCGGGCCACCCCGGCAGCTACCATGTTTTTGGCCACATAACGGGCATAATAAGAAGGGGTGCGATCCACCTTGGTGGGATCCTTACCGGAGAAGGCTCCTCCACCGTGGTGCCCGCGCCCGCCGTAAGTATCCACGATAATTTTTCGCCCGGTCATCCCGCAGTCCGCAAGCGGGCCCCCGATAACGAACCTTCCCGTGGTGTTCACCAGAAATTTGGTCTCCGGACGAAGATGCTCCGGGGAGATGACCTTTTTGATCACCTCCTCCACGATGGCTTCTTTGAGTTCCTTGTATTCCACCCAGGGTTCGTGCTGAGCCGCTACCACTACGGTATGCACAAAGACCGGGCGCTTGTCCTCATAGGCCACCGTTACCTGCGTTTTTCCATCCGGGCGCAGGAAGGGAAGGATGCCCTTTTTGCGCACCTCAGCCAGACGCATGGCCAGCCGGTGGGCATACCAGATGGGCATGGGCATGAAATCCGGGGTCTCGTCACAGGCATAACCGAACATAAGGCCCTGATCCCCGGCACCGATCTCTTCTCCTCGATCCACCCCCATGGCGATGTCCGGGCTCTGTCGGTCGATACTGGTAAGAACGGCACAGGTCTGCCAGTCAAATCCGAGATCGGAATGATTGTATCCGATCTCCTTCACCACTCCTCGGGCAATGGTGGCATAGTCCACCCGGGCCTCGGTGGTGATCTCACCGGCGATGAGGATCATACCGGTATTGACCATGGTTTCGCAGGCTACCCGAGCATAGGGATCCTTTTCCAGAATCGCATCGAGAATGGCATCCGAGATCTGGTCTGCCACCTTGTCGGGATGTCCCTCGGTGACCGATTCCGACGTAAAAAGAAAATTGGAAAGCCCCATTCTTTAACCCTCCTCTTCCAAAACTCAGGGTTTAACCTAAACCGGATTTACAGGCAGTTGTCAAGATTCAGACTTTTTCTTTATTCCCCCGCCCGCCCACTTCTTCTAGCGCAACCAGAAACCGCGCCCAGGGAGCCCTTTCCGCTCCGGGCATACTCATTCTCATATTCCCATTCCTCTCCATTTCGCCCCCATTTCATTTCTATTTCGTTTACATTCCATTTTTTATTGCTTTTTTCTTTTTATTTTTTATTCTATTTTTTCCTTATTTTTCTACTTCATATTCCTATTCCTTTTTCCTCTTACTTTCATGGCGCTTGTCAAGTTTTCTGTGTCTGGACTTAATGGTCATCTTTTGAAAACCTCTCCTCAAAAAGGTACCTCAGGATATGAGCCACTTCCCGATACTTCCAGTTGGGACGCCTCCACCGACCCTCTAAAA
>WGAR01000133.1 GCA_015494725.1 Thermodesulfobacteriaceae bacterium
CAAGACAAAGGGCGGTGAACTCCGGGGAGTGATCCGTATAGTAGGCCTCGATCCCGGAGAGTCCGAACTCCTTGAGCCGGGCCACATAACGGGTAAGTTCCTCCGGGGAAAGCCGGAGATGTACCGGATGGGCGAGCACCGCGATACCGCCTGCGGCGCGGATGGCGGAAAAGGCCTCTTCCGGGGAAAGCCTGGCCTTGGGCACATAGGCCGGAGCCCCCTTGCGAAGATACCTTTCAAAGGCCTCCTCCGGGCTCCGCACCACCCCCTTTTCCACCAGGAGGGCGGCAAAGTGCGGACGTCCAATCTCCCCTCCCCCGGCCCGGGCCGCGACCTCCTCCAGCGTAATCTCCACTCCCAAGGCCTGAAGCTTCTCTACCATCCTTGCGTTGCGTTCGCTGCGGGCCTGCTGAAGCAGGGAAAGCGTCCTCCGCAGGTTCTCGTTTTTCGGATCCACGAAGTAGCCCAGGATGTGACAGTGCCCGGAGCCCTCAAATTTTACGCTGATTTCCACCCCGGGCACAAAACGAAGCCCTGCCTCTCTGGCCGCGGAGAGGGCCTCGGAAAGCCCCTCCACGGTGTCATGATCGGTTAAGGCCAGGGCATAAAGCCCCTCGCTTTCGGCAAGACGCACCAGTTCGGCGGGACGATAGGTGCCGTCCGAAGCCGTGGAATGGGTATGGAGATCTACCATTTTTGCCCCCCGTGCTTATTATCTAGGATAAGAATTCTAAAAATAATCCAGAAAAGGGGGTTGTCCATGCCGGAGATCAAAACCATTCTCTTCCCGGTGGATTTCACCGAGGCTTCATCCAAAGTAGCCGGATATGTCCGGTTACTGGCCGAAAGATTCGGGGCCAAGGTATGTGCGCTTTTCGTGGTGGAAGACCTCATGCGCTATGCCGGATTCTATGTGCCGCACACCTCCCTGGAAAAGCTGGAAAAGGAACTCTTTGAAGGGGCCCAGCGGCGGATGAACGAATTCGTGGAGGAACACCTCTCCGGTCTGGAGGTAGAACCCCTGGTGGTATCCGGGGAGGTGGCCTCCAAGATTTGCGAAATAGCCAAAGACAAGGGAGCGGACCTCATCGTGATGGGAACGCACGGACGCAAGGGGCTGGAGAAAGCCCTTTTTGGAAGCGTGGCCGAGAAGGTGGTAAAGACCGCTCCCTGTCCGGTGCTTACCATCAATCCTTTTCAAAAGGCCTGATCTTATGCTAAGCTAGCCCCCCGAAAGAAAACCTGGTTCGGGGGGTTAGCTTATGGAAAAGTTCAAGATCGCGGTGATAGGGGCCGGGCCGGCCGGGATTGCCGTAGGCGTGGAGGCCCGGGCCAAGGGTATCTCTCCGGTAGTCATCTTTGAGAAGGCGGAGACCTTCTGCGACACCATTCAGCGCCTCTATCGCCCCGGGAAGAGGGTGGATGCGGTCTTTCGCAAGATGAAGGTCGAACCCCTGGGAATCTGCTCCTTTGAAACCGAATCCAAGGAGGATTTCCTGAAACGTATGGAAAACTACATCCGGGAGTACAATCTCGACATCCGCTATCGAACGGAAATAAACGCCCTGGAACGAACGGAGGCCGGCTATCGGCTGCGTTCGGGTTCGGATTGGGTGGCCGAGGCCCCCATCGTGGTCATCGCCATCG
Organism: Thermodesulfobacteriaceae bacterium; assembly: GCA_015494725.1. Classification (GTDB taxonomy): domain Bacteria; phylum Desulfobacterota; class Thermodesulfobacteria; order Thermodesulfobacteriales; family Thermodesulfobacteriaceae; genus Thermosulfurimonas_A. The sequence goes on from WGAR01000133.1 coordinate 1,648, forward strand.
GAATCTTCGGGAAGCCCCGAAAGCCCGATTATCCCATCCCTAAAGAGGTACGCGATCGGGTCTTCTTTGAGGCTCCCTGTGAGTGTCCCACCGGAGGAAAGGTCCTGGTGGTAGGCGGGGGAGACACCGCGGCGGAGACGGCCTGTTTCCTCTGCCAGGGCTGCGACGAGGTCTATCTCTCCTACCGGAGGCCCAAGTTCTTCCGCATCAATCCCGTAAACCTCGAAAACCTGGAGAAAAAAGCCGAAGAAGGCCGGGTGAAGCTTATGCTCAATACGGACATAGATCACCTGGAGCCGGATCCCGCGGGGGTAAAGGTGGTCTTTAAGGACGGAAACACCATGGTCTTTGACCGCATTTATTACTGCCTGGGAGGAAGCACTCCGGCCGGGTTCCTCCGCTCCATCGGGGTGGAATTCGAGGACGGGCGTCCCAGGCTCGACGAATACTACGAGACCAATCTTCCCGGGGTCTTTCTCGCCGGGGACATTGCCCTGGAGAAGGGAAGCATCATGGCCGCCTTCAACACCGCGCACATCGTGGTGGAGAGGATCGTGGAGAAGTACGGGGATCTTGTGCGCTAAAGGTTAAAGACGGCCACCACCGGGGCATGATCCGAGGGTTTCTTCCAGCCCCGGGGTTCGCGATCCACGAAACAGTCGCGGAGCCTTTCGGCAAGCGGCCGGGTGATGAGGATGTGGTCCAGGCGCATCCCCCGGTTGGCCCGAAAGGCTCCGAACTGATAGTCCCACCAGGTGAAGATCCCGGCCCGGTCGGGATGTTTGAGCCTTAAGGCATCCAAAAGCCCCCAGGAGAGAAGCACCTCAAAGGCCGAGCGCTCCCTTTCGGTAAAACAGATCTGGCCGGAAAGGAGCTCCGGATCATAGACATCCGTCTCCTGCGGGGCCACATTGAAGTCCCCGCACAGGGCCAGCGGGGTCTCCGGACTGAACTCCCGCGAAAGAAGCTCCCTCAGACGATAGAGAAACTCTAACTTATAAAGATAGTAGTCCGAACCCACCGGAGAGCCATTCGGCACATAGACCGAGATCACGATAAGACCCGCGGTCTCCACGGCCAGCACCCTTTCCTTAGCCTGGGGATCCTCCTCCCCGGGAAAGCCCCGGAGGACCTCCCGGGCCGGCTGCGAAACCAGCACCGCCACCCCATTCCTTCCCGGCCCCCCGGCGTGAAAGGTGCGATACCCCTCCGCGGAAAAGGCCTCCTCCGGAAGGGCTCCGTCCCGAAGCTTGGTCTCCTGAAGACAGAGGACCGAGGGTTTGCGCAGGGAAAGATAGCGGCGGACGTGGTCCTCCCGGGCCTTAAGCGAGTTCACGTTCCAGGTGGCAAGCACGAACTCCACACCTCCATTATAATACAGGCCATGCCCTGGTGGATACTTTCCTTGGCCGCGGCCTTCTCCGTGGCCCTGGGAGATGCGCTGAACAAGAAATTCTTCGCCAAAGAAGGCATGGCCCGTATGGCTGTAGCCCGCACCCTGGGCCCCATCCCCTTCCTGATCCTCTTCCTCCTCACTCTCTATTCCCCAAAGGCCTACCTGCACTTCACCCTCTCGGCCCTGGGGAACCCCGAGTTTTTAAAGACCGTGGGGCTTCTTCTTCCGCTCGAGACCCTGGCTCTCATCCTCTACATGGAGGCCATCCGCGTCTCCCCCCTCTCCCTGACCCTTCCGCTTCTTTCCTTCACTCCGGCCCTTATCGTCCTTACCGGTTATCTGGTTCTGGGGGAGGAGCCGAGCCGGCGCGGACTCTCGGGGATCCTCCTTGTGGTCTTAGGGAGCTATCTTCTTCACCTTCCGGCCCTCTCCGAAGGGCCGCTGGCCCCCTTCCGAGCCCTCTTTCGGGAACGGGGCTCGGTCCTCATGCTCGGGGTGGCGGTGATCTATTCCGTGACCTCGGTCCTGGGGAAAAAGGCCCTGCTTCTTACCGACCCCCTGTGGTTTGCAGGGACCTATTTCGTGATCCTGGGGATCTTTGTGCCGCTTGTGCTTTCCCCGATCTTTCGCCCCGGGGTCCTTAGCTTGGTCTCTCGCCGGCCCGGTCCCCTTCTTCTCTTAGGACTCACCCAGGCGGCCATGGTGGTCTTTCATATGAAGGCCATGAGTCTGGCCCCCGCGGCCTACATGATCGCCGTAAAACGCACCAGCATCCTCTTCGGCGTCCTTTTCGGCGGGGCCTTCTTCCGGGAAACGCATCTTAAGGTAAGATTTTTCGCCGCGGCGGTAATGCTCTGCGGAGTTTTTCTTCTTTCCACGGCTTCCTGGTAAAATCTGGAATTATCCTTCCAACCGATCCAGATGGGACTTAAATTCCTCCAGATCCTTAACCCGAATGGCCAGACGAAGCAGGGTGCGAAGAATTTCTCGCTCCTCAATACTTTTAATTCGGGAAATGATAGACCTGGGCAAAAGCCCGAATCTCTCCTCCAAGGCCTCAAGGACCATCTCCCTTGCCTCCTCAAGGAGGCCTCGCTGTATCCCCTGCTGTATCCCCTGCTGTATCCCCTGCCGCATTCCTTCCTCATACCCTTCCTTTTTAATGATCTCATAGGCTGCGGATTCAATCATAAGATCTCGCCTCCTTTCCAGAAGCTTTACGGGAATTTCTTCGGAGATCAAGCCTCCCAAAATGGCCATTCCCGTAAGAAGGTCGGCCTTCTCTTCGCGGCTATAATTCCCCTCGTAGATCCTCTTTTCCGCTTCCTCAAAAAGGCTTTCCGAACTTAGCCAGCCGGAAAATCATTAAGGTCCCGGAGGGGGCAGTCCGGGCAGAGGGGTTTTTTCGGGCGGCAGAGGTGTTTGCCGCAAGCCACAAGCAGGGCGTGATATTCGTTAAAGAGCGGGACCTCCGGCGGAAGGTTTTCCATGAAAAGCTCCTGGATCTCGTGATAATCGGCCTCTTCGGTCACGAGCCCGTGACGAAGGAGGATGCGCCGGGTATAGGCGTCAACCACAAAGACCGGGCGCTCAAGGGCGTAAAGGATGATGCTGTCTGCGGTCTCCGGGCCGATCCCGGGAAGACTTAGAAGTTCCCGGCGAAGTTCTTCGGTTTCTTTCTCGGAAAGCTTCTCGAGCCTTCCCCCGTAATTTTCCACGAGCCAGCGCACGAAGGCCTTAAGCCTCCGGGCCTTGACCCGAAAATATCCCGCGGGTCGAATAAAGGCCGCAAGTTCCCCCTCGGTAAGTTCGTTTAAGGCCTCCGGGGAAAGGAGCCCGCGGGCCTTAAGATTCTCTATGGCCCGTTCCACGTTGCGCCAGTTGGTGTTCTGGGTGAGGATGGCCCCCACGCAGACCTCAAAGGGAGTCTCGGCCGGCCACCAGTTCTGGGGGCCGAAGTGCGCATAAAGCCGCTCGTAGATCTCCTTAAGGACCCCCTGATAGAAACTACTCATAAGGGAGACGAAAGGCCCGGGTCCCCCGGGGAGTGTCAACCAGGATAATCCCCTCCCGGGAAAGCTCCTCCCGGATACGGTCCGCGGCGGCGTAGTCTCCCCGGCCTCGGGCCGCCTCGCGTTCGGCGATTCTTTCCTTCACCGCCCCCTCGGAGACCTCCTCCGGAAAATCAAGCACGCAGAGGACCTCATTTATGCGGGAGAAAAGCGCAAGGGCCTCCTCCTTAAGCGTTGGCGGAAGCCCCTTCTCCACCACCAAGGGATACCAGCGTCGGGAAAAACGGAAGAGCTCGGCGATCACCTGGGGGGTGTTGAGATCGTCGTTCATGGCGTTTTCAAAGCCCTCGCGAAGCTCGGAAAGAGCGGCTTCCGCCTCGGCCGCGGCCTCCCCCTCCGGGGCCGAGGAAAGGAGCCCCAGGAAGAGGGTGAGGTTTGAGAGGGCCTTCCGGGCCTCGGCAAGGGCCTTGAAACTGAAGTTTAAGGGCTTCCGGTAGTGGGTGCGCAGGAGGAAAAAGCGGATCTCGCGGCCGGAAAAGCCGGCCTTGCGCAGATCGGAAAGCGTTACCTCGTTTCCTGCCGAAACCGACATCTTGCGCCCCTCAACCAGCACCAGGGCCGAATGCAGCCAGTAGCGGCAGAGTTCCTTTCCGGTCAGGGCCTTGGCGATGGCCCGCTCGTTTTCATGATGCGGAAAGAGAAGATCCGTCCCGCTGGTGTGGATATCAAAGTTCTCCCCGAGATACTTGAGGGCCAGGGCCGCACACTGGATGTGCCAGCCCGGGCGCACCTTGCCCCATTCGGAGTCCACGAAATAGCCCTGCTTGAGCTCCGTGATGCTTACCCGCTTAAAGAGGGTGAAGTCCGCCGGGGCGTCCTTTTCGTATTCGTCAAGATCCACGGTGGCCCCGGCCTTAAGCCGGGAAAGATCCACCCCGGAGAGCCGGCCGTAGTCCGGAAGCTTGGAGACATCAAAATAGACCGAGGAATACCTCTCATAGGCGAGGCCTTTGGCCAGGAGCTTCCGGGTGAGGTCAAGCATATCGTCTAAATGTTCGCTTACCCGGGGGTAGTGGGTGGCGGGTTTTATGCTGAGGAAGGCGAGATCCTCAAGAAACTCCCGGGCGAGTTCCTCGGTGAGTTCCTTAAGCGGGCGGCCGGTCTCTTCGGCGGCCGAGAGAGTTTTATCGTCAAAATCGGTAAGGTTCACCACGTGGATAACCTCAAAGCCCCGGGCCTCAAGCCAGCGGCGAAGAAGGTCGGCGGTGAGCATCCGGCGATAGAGCCCCAGGTGCGGCCGCCGGTTAAGGGTGGGCCCGCAGGTATAGATCCGGACCCTTCCGGGTTCAAGGGGCTCAAAGACCTCCTTGCGTCCCGTAAGGGTGTTGGTGATACGGAAGTCCTCCCGTTTCGGCGGCTCGGGGAAGACCCAGAGGGGCGTGGAAAGATAGCGTTCGCCCCCGTCGGGGAAGATGACCACGATGAGGCCTTCCTCTATCTCCCGGGCGACCTTCAAGGCCCCGGCGAGCGCCGCCCCGGAACTCATCCCTACAAAGATCCCCTCCTCCCGGGCCAGACGCCGGCAAAGCTCGTAGGCCTCCTCGTCGTCGGCGTTCACCACCGCATGGGGAAGCCTCCGATCGTAGATTCCCGGGGGGTAGGATTCCTTCATGTTTTTTAAACCCTGGATTTTGTGCCCCGGAACCGGTTCCACCCCGATGACCCTCACCTCCGGGGCCTTTTCCCGGAAGAAGCGGGCCAGCCCCATGAGGGTCCCGGTGGTGCCCATGGAGGCCACCACATGGGTGACACGCCCCTCGGTGTCGCGCCAGATCTCCGGGGCCGTGGTCCGGTAGTGCATCTTCCAGTTGGCCGGATTGTTGAACTGGTCGGGGTTGTAGTATTTGTCCGGATGCTGGCGCGCAAGCTCATAAATCACTTCGATGGCCCCGTCGGTCCCCTTTTCGGCCGGAGTGAGGAGGATCTCCGCCCCGTAGGCCTGCATGATCTTGCGCCGTTCGATGGAGGCCGACTCCGGCATGGCGATGAGACACCGGTAGCCCTTCACCGCGCAGACCATGGCCAGCCCGATCCCGGTGTTTCCGCTTGAGGCCTCGGCCACGATCTTTCCCGGGGTAAGAAGCCCCCTTTCCTCGGCGTCCTCGATCATGGAAAGGGCGATGCGGTCCTTGACCGACCCCCCGGGATTGAAGCTCTCAAGCTTGGCCCAGATCTCCACCCGGGGCTTCACCCGTATGCGCCGGAGCGGAACCAGCGGGGTGTTCCCGATGAGGGAAAGTATGTTTGCGGGTTTGCGGGAGGATTTCATAGTTTAAAATCTCTAACATGAAATCCTTTACCTGCCTACTCGCCTTGCTGCTCCTGGTTCTCCTCCCTTTTCCGGGCTGGAGCCTGGACCGCTTCGTGATCCGGAACCAACAGAGTGTCTTCGGAGAGATCCTTTATTACACCCTTTCCGGCAACGAAACCCTGCTCGACGTGGCCCGACACTACGACCTGGGTTACAACCAGATCGTGCTGGCCAATCCCGGGGTGGATCCCTGGCTACCCCCGGCAGGCCGACAGATCCTCATCCCCAAGATGTTCGTACTTCCCCGACAACCTCACACCGGGATCCTGGTCAATCTCCCGGAGATGCGGCTTTATTATTTTCGCACCGAGGCCGGACAACCGGTGGTCTATACGGCCCCCATTGGCATCGGCACCGAGGGACGGCTCACCACCGAGGGGGTTTATCTGGTCTATCGGAAAAAGGAACACCCCTACTGGCACGTGCCGGAATCCATCCGGGAGGAAGACCCCACCCTTCCGGAGGTGGTTCCTCCGGGCCCGGACAATCCCCTGGGGGACTATGCCCTCTATCTCTCCCGGGGGGCCTACGCCATCCACGGGACCAACAAACCCTGGGGGATCGGCCGCCGGGTAAGCCACGGCTGTATCCGGCTCTATCCCGAGGACATCGCCGCCCTCTTTCCGCTGGTTCCGGTGGGGACCCCGGTGCGGGTACTCTATCAACCCTATAAACTGGGAGTGCGGGGAAAAGAAGTCTATCTCCAGGTCTTCCCGGATCTGGAGAAAAGGATTTCTTCTCCGTTGCTGGAGGTCCTACGTCTGGCTTCCGAACTGGAGGAAGAAACCGGCCGGGATCTCTATCTGGATTTATTTAAGGTTCATCGGGTATTAGCCCGACCGGACGGGGTTCCCCACCGGGTGGGTACGGCCCGGTAAGGAACCCCTTAGGGAATCCTATTTACGCAGGGATTTTTCGAAGATCCTTTCCATCTTGGTGGCGGCGGCACTGGCCTTTTCCGCAGCCTGAGCCGCGCGGGTGGCTGCGGCATCGGCCTCGCGAGCCGCGACAGTGGCCTGTTTGGCAGCGGCCTCGATCCGGGCCAGCTCGGCTTCCACCTGAGCCTGGGCCTTCTTGGCCTCCTCGGCTGCAGCCTGCGCCTGTTTCGAAGCCTCTATAGCCTGCTGAATAAGATCGCGATCTTTCTTGGAAAGACCGCAACCCACCGGAAGTACCAGCATAGAGGCCAGCCCCAACATAGCCAGTCCTTTTTTCAAAGCCTTCATCGCCGACCCTCCTTGTCTTCAAAAATTTGCGGGATTTCCTTTATAACCTCACACCTTACCCGGTTTGTCAAGCCTTAAATATATTTCGGCCATCCTAAAATCTTCCGGATAGGTTATTTTGAGGTTGGTGTTCTCTCCCCGCACCACCCGGACCTCAAACCCGGCTGCCTCAAGGAGGGCGGCTTCATCGGTGAACACCCTTTGGCCTGCCAGCCGATAGGCCTCCTCCAGCCATTCCCTTCGGGCCCCCTGCGGGGTCTGGGCCAGCCAGAGCCCCTCCCGGGGGATGGTGCGCTCCACCCTGCCCTCCCGCACCAGTTTCACCGTATCCCGCACCGGGACAGCACAGAGCACCGCTCCGTATCTCTCGAGAGCCTGAAGGACCCGGGAAACCAGCTCCCGGGAGATAAGGGGACGGGCGGCATCGTGGACCAGGACCGTGTCTATCCCCGCCGAAAGCGCCCTTAAAGCCCGTTCCACCGAAGCCTGGCGGGTATCCCCCCCGCAAACCACCCTCTTGACCTTGAACAGTCCCAGATCCCTTATCTGCCCCAGGACCCTTGTCTCCCAGCCCGGAGGAACCGCCAGCACGATCTCCTCCACCCGGGGATGGTCCTCAAACACCCGGAGGGAATGGAGATAGACCGGTACCCCGGCCAGTTCCAGGAACTGTTTGGGGATCCGGTGACCCATTCTCTCGCCGCGACCGGCGGCGGCCAGAATCACTCCCACCCGCATTTTCGGGCCCTCGTGGCGCATAGATGGGCCCGCCGCACGGGCTCGGGCAAACGATACCCGCGACAGGCCGTAAGCACCAGGTCCGCCGCTTCCTCGGGGCTCAATCCATGCCCCGGTGAGACATAGACCGGTTTCACCCCGGCTCGGGTCCGCACCACATAACCCACCACCTCTCCTTCCAGAAGAATAGGCGACCGCGCTCCGGCCTCCGGGCCCGGGGGCTCAAAATCTCCCACCAGGGGTTTCTTGGCGCATCCCACCGTGGGGAGCCCCAGCTCCACCCCCAGATGCACGGCCAATCCGCAACGACGCGGATGGGCCCGTCCCTGACCATCCACAAAGATGAGATCCGGAATCCGCGAAAGACGGGAAAGAACCGCCACCAGAAGGGGCACCTCCCGAAAGGAAAGATATCCGGGTACATAGGGAAAGGAAACCGTAAGCTCCAGCACCCGTTCCTCCACCACCTCCAGCCCGGGCCAGGAGAGCAGCACCGCCGCCGGAAAGGCCCGGTTTCTCCCCGGGAGGTAGGCCACATCCACCCCGGCGACCAGCCGCACAGGCCCTCCCAGGGGACCTGAGGAGGCCCGGCGGGCCAGTTCTACCTGGAGCTTTTTTAACCCTTCCAGATCCAAAACGCCCTTCCTCAAAGTCCCCGGTCCCGGAGTCCGCGGATCAGGCGGGTATAGACCGAACCAAAGGAGGCACTGGACATGAATACCACCAGGTCTCCGGGGGTTGCCTCGGAGGCCAGCCTTTCGGCCGGGATCTCCTCCACCACCTCCGCCGGGACCCCTCGACGGAAGATCTCCTGCCCCAGCGCCGGGAGATCCATCCTCTCCTCCGGAGGGATACGGGCAAGACCCGGGGGTTGTTTTATCCATACCCGATCGGCCAGGGAAAGACTCTCCGCATAGGAGTGAAAAAAGACCCGACGTTTACTGGTGTTGGTGCGGGGCTCGAAACAGAGGAGGACTCTTCGCGGGGAAAAAGCCTGCCTCAGGGCCGAAAGGGTGACCCGCACCGCGGTGGGATGATGGGCAAAGTCGTCCACCACCAGGACCTGACCCCGGTAGAGGACCTCCTGCCGCCGCGAAACCCCGGGAAAGGCGAAAAGGGCCCGGGAGACGGCTCCGGACGAAAACCCCAGTTCCCGCAAGAGGGCCAGGACCGCAAGCGCGTTAAGGGCGTTGTGTTCCCCCAAAAGGGGAAGCAGGAGTTCTTCCTCCCCCTCCGGAGTCCGGATCCTCATGCGGGTACCCTGCGGGGAAAATTCCAGGTCCTTTAAACGGTAAAGGCTTCCCGGGGATCTTCCGTAGGGAATGAGACGGGCCGAACTCTTTTCCGCCACCCTCCGGGCCCCGGGATCATCGGCACAGAAGACAAGCAGTCCTTCCGGAGGAATGAGGGAAACGAACCTTTCAAAGGCCGCAAAAAGGTCTTCGACCTCCGGATAGATATCCGCATGGTCATATTCCACGGAGGTGAGGATGGCCGCCTCCGGATGATAGTGCCAGAACTTGGGGGTCTTATCGAAAAAGGCCGAATCGTACTCATCGCCCTCAAGGACCACAAAGGGCCCCTCTCCCCAGCGGAAGTTAAGTCCCCGGTCGCGCAGGATACCCCCCACAAGGAAGGCGGGATCGGTGGTCAGGGCTTCGAGCGCCCAGGCCAGAAGGGCGGTGGTGGTGGTCTTTCCATGGGTTCCGGCCACCACCAGGGAACGTTTCCCCGGAAGGATCCATTCCTCAAGGGCCGAGGGAAGGGAATAGAGGGGAAGACCGGCCTCCTTTGCGGCCCGGGCCTCAGGGTTTTCCGCTCGGATAGCGTTTCCCACCACCACAGCCTGGGGGCGCAGACGGGAGAGGTTCTCGGGATCAAACCCTATGAGGGGTTCAAGCCCCAGGGAGGAGAGTACCTCTCTGGCCGGGGAATAAGGGGGGGCGGCCTCGCTTCCGCTCACCCTGAACCCCCGGGCCTTGAGCAGCCCGGCAAGCGCCGCCATCCCTATTCCCCCGATACCCAGAAGGTGGACCGCCATTCCTCTCATAAGCCCGTGCTCATTACCCGGTGAGCAAAGCTCAGCGCCTCGGAATATAATCGCGGCAACACGGAATCGTCAAAAAGTCCCGCCCGGCGGGCCTCCTCCTGAAGGGCGGCCCATTCCCCTCTTTCGTAGGCCACCACCATCCGTAAAAGCGGGGTAAAGGGGCCGGGACGGTCCAGCAGGGCCTCCTTGATGGAATCCTCCAGGGGCAGATCCTTCACGATCTCCTCCATGGGCTGATCCAGCATGGCCTCAAGTAAGGAAAGAAGCCCCACGGTAAAGGCCTCCTCCCCGTCCTCACGAAGGCCCAGTTTCTCAGCCAGCAGTTCCATGAAGCGGGCCCGCACCAGAGAGTTTATGACCAGCTCCGGAGGACGATCCGCAGCCAGGATATGAAGGGTAATGAGCGAGGCCCATTTCTTAAGCCCCTGAATCCCCAGGAGTACCGCGGCATGTTTCACCGATTTTACCTTGGCCAGGAGACCGAAAAAGGCCGAATTGATAAACTTGAGAAGCCTCAGGGAAAGCACCGCGTCCGAACTTATAATCTGGACGATCTCCTCCAGCTGGTCCCCCACTCCGTAGAGGAACTTGAGTAAGCGAAAATAATGGAACTTGGAGACCGGCATCTCCCGGGAGGAAAGGACCTGGGGACGGGCAAAATAAAAGCCCTGAAAATAACGAAAACCCAGCGAGACCGCCCATTCGAACTCCTCCTGGGTCTCCACCTTTTCCGCCACCAGCCGGTGCGTATCGCCCAGTTCCTTCACCAGGCGTTCTATTTCCTCCGGAGGGGTCTCCCGAAAGTCTATCTTCACAAAATCCGCATAAGGTAAAAACACCCTCAGGGCGGAGTCCTCCCGGAAGTCGTCCAGGGCTATAGAGTACCCTTTTTCTCTGACTTCCCGTACCACCGTAAGAAGCGAATCGCTCACCTGGATGGTCTCCAGAAGTTCCACCACCAGTCTTTCCGGAGGAAAGGCAAAGAGTACTCTCGAAAGAAGAAGATTGGCGGTAAAATTGATGAATACCCGCCGACCGAAGGCGATCCGGTTCAGCCCGAAATGAAGAAAGGAATGCACCAGAACATATCTCGAGGCCAGGTCTTCGTCCAGCTCGATCAGAATAAAACGATTTTCCGGGGTTTCACGGTAAAGAAGTTCATAGGCATAGGTCTGACCCTTCCTATCCAGGATAGGCTGACGAGCTATAAAGATTTGCGAAACCGAAGTATCCATCTAGGAATTTATAAGCTATATTTTGAAATATACAATATTAAATCCTCTTCTGACAAGATATGCGGGTAGGATTGGGGTTCGATTCTCACCGGCTGGTTTCGGGAAGAAGGCTCCTCCTCTGCGGGGTGGAGATCCCGCACGAGAAGGGACTTCTCGGACACTCCGATGCCGATGTGGCGCTTCACGCCCTCTGCGACGCCATCCTCGGAGCCGCAGGGCTCCCGGACCTGGGGGCCCTCTTTCCGGACACCGATCCCCGCTTCCAGGGCGCCGAAAGTACCCTCTTCCTGCGCGAAGTCTTAAGACTCATTCGGGAAAAAGGGCTTTCCGTCTATCAGGTGGATCTGGTGCTCGTCCTTTCCGAACCGAAGATCGCTCCCCATCGGGAACGCCTGCGGGAGAATCTCTCCCGTCTCCTTGAGATCCCGGTTTCCCGGGTGGGGCTTAAGGCCAAGACCCCGGAGGGCCTTCCCCTTTCCGCGAAGGAGACCATCGTGGCCTGGGCCGTGGCCGTGCTCCGCGAATCTCCCTCCTGAGGGCCTTTCCATGGAGCTTAGCCCGGAAAGGTTGCGGGAAATCCCCGAGGCTCCGGGGGTTTACCTCTTCAAGGACCCCCGGGGGGAGGTGCTCTATGTGGGAAAGGCCAAGAACCTGCGCCGTAGGCTTGCCTCCTATCTCACCCCGACCACGCCCAAAGTGCGCCAGATGCTCCTTCGCGCCGCGGACCTTGAGACCTTCATCACCCGCAACGAAAAGGAGGCCCTGATCCTTGAAGCCAATCTGATCAAAAAACACCGCCCCCGCTACAACGTGATCCTGCGCGACGACAAGGCCTATCCCCTTCTGCGCATCTCCCTTGCGGATAAGTTTCCACGCCTCATGGTGGTGCGGAGAAGACGCAAAGGGGACAAAGCCCTTTACTTCGGGCCCTATCCTTCGGCCGGGGCCCTGCGCCAGACGGTAAAGCTTCTTACCCGGTTCTTTCCCCTCCGACGCTGTTCCAACGCGGAGATGGCCCGTCGCACCCGCCCCTGTCTCTATTACGAGATCGGAAAGTGTGCGGCCCCCTGCACCGGGCGTGTGAAGCCCGAGGATTATCGCAAGATCGTTGAGGGAGCGGTGGCCTTCCTTGAGGGCCGGGCCGGAGACCTTCTTTCCCGTCTGCACAAAGAGATGGAAGAAGCGGCGGAGCGCCTGGAATTTGAACGCGCGGCGCGCCTCCGCGACCGCATCCGGGCTTTAGAAAGGATCCTTGAGGCCCAGGCCGCGGTGCTTCCGGAGGAAAAAGACCTTGACGCCTTTTC